>CAYVHH010000425.1:0-17217 GCA_964450175.1 uncultured bacterium
TCTTGCCCGACGCCGCCGCCGACGCGTTCTGCCTGCGCGGCGGGCCGGCCGAGATCGTCAAGCAGCTGCTCGGCGTGGTCCTCGAATCGCCCGCGACGTTCGACTACATCTGCCTGCACCCGATCCCCAACCCGGCCTCGCCGGACGATCCCGAGCGAGGGTTCATGGCGCGTGTCGCTCGCGAGGTGCTGCCGCCCGTGCGCACCGCCCTCGCCTCCGGCGGCCGATAGGAGCTCGACCGATGCCGAGCCCACCTCCCGGTCTCAATGTGCGGCAGCGCACTCCGGTGTCGGCGCGGGCGCGCCAGACGGAGCTTCCGCCCCAGCTCCAGAAATACGTCGAGACCGGCGAAGCCCTGATCGCGGAGCCCTACCGAGGTATCACCACCGGCGGCGCGGTGGCGCCCGGTCTCTTCCCGCTCAAGAAGACCGGCGTCTCCACCCGGCAAATCACCGACGCGGCCCGCGCGTTCGTCGATTCCTTGAGCGAGCCGCAACGGGAGCGAGCGCTCTTCCCGCTGGAGAGCGACGCCTGGCGACGGTGGAGCAACATCCATCCGTTCCTGATGCGCCACGGTCTCTCGCTCGACGAGATGAGCCCGGCGCAGCGGGAGCGGGCGCTCGCCCTGCTGCGCGAGAGCCTGAGCGCGCACGGATTCAAGACGGCGCGGGACGTGATGCGGCTCAACGAGCTCGTCCTGGCCATCACCGGCAGCCAGGCCGAGTACGGCGAGTGGCTCTACTGGCTCAGCGTCATGGGCATCCCGTCGTTCGACGGCCCGTGGGGCTGGCAGATCGACGGCCACCACCTGATCGTCAATTGCTTCGTGCTCGGCGATCAGGTCGTGATGACGCCGATGTTCATGGGCTCCGAGCCGGTCACGGCGCACGAGGGCCCGTACGCCGGCACGCGCGTCTTCCAGGCCGAGGAGCGCCAGGGCCTGGCCCTCATGCGGTCGCTCACGCCCGAGCAGCGCCAGCGCGCGGTCATCGGTGCGGAGCTCCCCGGCGAGGTCTTCACCGCGGCGTTCCGCGATAATTTCGAGATGAAGTTCCAGGGCATCGCCTCGGGCGATCTCACGACCACGCAGCAGCGCATGCTGCTCGACGTGCTCGACACGTACATCGGACGGATCCGGGCCGGCCACTCCGAGGTGCGACGCAACGAGGTCAAGCGCCATCTCGCGCAGACGTTCTTCGCGTGGATGGGCGGCACCGACGACGACGGCGTCTTCTACTACCGGATCCACAGCCCGGTCATCCTGATCGAGTTCGACCACCAGCGCGGGATCGCGTTCGACAACGACGCGCCCTCGCGCCAGCACATCCACACGGTGGTCCGCACGCCGAACGGGAACGACTACGGGCGGGATCTACTCCGCCAGCACCACGCGCGGTTCGACCACACGAAGGCGGACCACAGCCACTGACGGGCGGCGTTCAGCTTCCGAACGCGCCGCTCAGCTCTTGTAGGAGGGATCGATGCGGTCGAGCCGCCGGAGCAGCCCCGGCCAGATTGTCTCGCCACGACGGCGCGGCTGGGCCGGACCGGCGTAGGCGGCATCCAACACCTCTTTCGGCACCGGGATCAGCTCGCCGCCGCCCGACTGGGCGCGCACCTGGATCGCGCACGACGATTCGAGGAAGTACATCGCGACGAACGCGTCGGCGACGGTCTCCCCCACCGTGATCAACCCGTGGTTTCTCAGGATCAGATGGGTGTTGTCGCCGAGGTCGGCGACCAGGCGCGGCTTCTCGTCATCGCGCGTCGCGATGCCTTCGAAGTCGTGATAGCCGAGGCTCGGGATGACCGACATCGCGTGCTGCGAGATCGGCAGGAGCCCGGCGCGCTGCGTCGACACGGCGATACCGCTCACCGTGTGCGTATGGAGCACGCAGCGCGCGTCGTGGCGCGCGGCGTGGATGGCACTGTGAATGACGAACCCCGCCTGGTTCACCGGAAACGGCGAGTCGCCGATCTTCCGTCCCTGGAGATCGATCTTCACCAGGCTCGAGGCCGTGATCTCGTCGAAGAACAGCCCGTACGGGTTGATCAGGAACTGATCCTCGGCGCCCGGCACCCGCATGGTGATGTGCGTGAAGGTCAGATCCTCCCAGCCGTAGCGCACCAGCAGCCGGTAGCAGGCGGCCAGATCGACCCGCACCGCCCACTCTTCCTCCGAAACCTTCCCCTTCAGCGACGGAATCTCGAGGGACATGATCAATCCTTGATGTTGTAGAGGCGTGCCGCGTTCTCGCACGTGATCTTCTTCTGCACCCGCTCCGAGATCCCGACCAGGTTCTTCCCGAGTGTGCTGCGCGAGTTCGGCCAGATGCAGTCCGGGTGCGGGTAGTCCGCGCCCCAGATGATGTTGTCCTCGCCGATGAGCGGGATGATCGGTTCCAGATACTGATCCTGTTGATAGGTGACGAAGCCCTGGCGGCGGAAATAATCGCTCGGCTTCAGCTTGAAGTTCAGCGAACGGGCCCGGTCGAAGTACTCGGTGTCGAGCCGGTCGAACACGTACGGCAGCCAGGTCACGCCCGACTCGCCCAGAACGAAGTTGAAGTCCGGGTACTTCTCGCAGGCGCCCGAAGCCAGGAGCGAGACCAGCACTTCCATCGTGTCGAGCTGGAAGAGCGCCGAGCGCACCAGCCGCCACTGGGTGAAGAACTGCTTTTCCATCTCCGGCGTGTCCGGCGCGCGCAGCGCCTTGAAGCCGGTCGAGTGGAAGGCGATCGGGAACTTGCACTCGGCGGCGGCCTCCCAGAGCGGATACCAGCCGGAGTGATAGAGCGGCGGCGTCATACGCTTGAACGAGAGATCGCCGCCCCGCAGCCCCATCTTGGCGCACCGGCGCACCTCGGCGGCGGCCTCCACGGGATCGGTGTTGGGGATGATCGCCAGCGGGAACACCCGCCTGGGATCCGAGCGCTTCGCGAAGTCGGCCGCCCAGTCGTTGTAGATCTTGTCGGCCCAGGTGCGCATCGACGCGTCGTTGATATGGTCGTTGATCATCAGGCAGCCGTAGACGATCTCGGCGTCGATCCCGTCGCGGTCGAGGTCGGCCAGCCTGAGCTCGGGCGTGGTCGGCCGCGGCCGTGCGCCGGGGCGCGAGTCCCACTCGAAGCCGATGTCGTGCATCTCGTCGATGTGGCCGAACATCCCGCGGGTGTACGGGAGGAACCCTGGCCCCACGCCGTTCCACATGCCCTTGTCCTGGGCGTCCACGAACCAGTGGCCGCCGTCCTCCAGCTCCTCGACGCGCGGCACCATGAGCTTCCACTTCCCCGGCGCCTGCGACGACCAGAGGTCGGGCGGGAGATAGGTCAGGTCGATGTGGTTGTCGCCGGAGATCAGGTTGTACGGCATGGTTCCTCCCCTATCCCTATCCTTGACGGCGGAGCTTCGGATCCCACGCGTCCCGAAGCGTATCACCGAAGAGGTTGAAGCCCAAGACGGCCAGGCTGATCGCCAGCCCCGGAAAGATCGCGAGCCACGGCGCCTGCTCCATGAAGGCCCGGCCGGTGCTCGACAGCATCAGGCCCCACGACGGCGTCGGTGGCTGCGTGCCGACACCGAGGAAGGAGAGCGTCGCCTCGATGAGGATCGCGTTGCCGAGCCAGATCGACGCGATGACGAGAATCGGCGCCGTCACGTTGGGCAGGATGTGGCTCAGGATGATGCGCGGATGCCGACAGCCCATGGCCTGCGCCGCCTCGACGTACCGGTTCTGTTTCGCCGTGAGCACCGCGCCGCGCACGATGCGCGAGTTACCCGGGATGATCACGATCGCGATCGCCAGCATCGCGTTGGTCGTGTTCGGCTTGAGCACCGAGACGATCGCCAGCGCGAGCACGAGCCCGGGGATCGCCTGGATCGCGTCCATCACCCGCTGAACGATCAGGTCGAGGCGTCCTTCGCAGTAGCCGCAGAGGAGCCCGATGATCATGCCGGCCGCCGTGCCGATCCCGACGGCCAGCAGACCCACCCAGAGCGAGATGCGGGCGCCGTGGATGATCCGGCTCAGGACGTCGCGGCCGATGTCGTCGGTCCCGAACGGGTGCGCCCGGCTCGGCGCGGCCAATCTGATCTCGGGATGGGTCTCCAGCGGATCGTAGGGCGCCAGCACTTCGGCGAAGATCGCCATCAGGACGATCACGACGAGGAGGGCGGCCGAGGCGGCGCCGAGCGGCTTCTTCTTCATCGTCCGCCAGAGCGCGTGCACCCGGCTGATCCCGGCGCTCGCCGGATCATCGAGCGGCACGTGGAGGGGGACCGTCGCCATCAGGCGCTCACCGGTAGCGGATCCGCGGATCGAGCCATGCGTAGGTCAGATCGACGAGCAGGTTCAAGGTGACCAGGGTCGCCGCGACCAGCATCACGTTGGTCTGCACGACCGGATAGTCGCGGTAGAGAATGGCCTCCACCGTAAGCCGACCCATTCCCGGCAGGGCGAAAATCTGCTCGACGACCACCGTGCCGGCCAGCAGCACTCCCAGCTGACCGCCGATGATCGTGACGACCGGGATCAGGGCGTTCTTGAGCGCGTGCTTGTAGACGACGATGCGCCCGGCCAGCCCCTTGGCCCACGCCGTGCGCACGTAGTCCTCGCGGAGCGTCTCGAGGACCGTCGAGCGCGTCATCCGCATCGTCGCCGCCGAGAGCCGGAAGCCGAGCACCGCCGCCGGCAGCAGGAACTGCTGCAGGTTTCGCGACGGCGACTCCCAGAAGCTCACGTAGCCGATCGGCGGAATCCAGTGCACCCAGATCGCCGCGAACGTGATCACGAGCGTCCCGAGCCAGAAATCCGGGATGGAGAGGCCCGAGACGGCGACGACCCGTCCCACGTAGTCCGCCGGCTTGTCCTGCCGCGTGGCCGACACGACGCCGATGGGCACGGCGATGACGAGCCCGATGACCATCGCCAGGGTCGTGAGCTCGAGCGTGACGGGAATCGCCTTGCCGAGCGACACCACGATCGGCTCGTTCGTGAAGATCGAGTCACCCGGGCGAAGACTGATCATCTGCCAGAGCCAGATCAGGTACTGCTCGTGGTAGGGCCGATCGAGACCGAGATCCTTGCGGAGCTTCGCCAGCTCCTTGTCGCCGACGTTGCCCGACTCGCCCATCAAGGCGATGAGCGCGTCGCCCGGCATGACGCGCATCAGGCCGAAGACGATCAGCGACGAGAGCAGTAAAACCGGAACGGCCAGCAGGAGGCGTCGGATCACGTACTTCTGCATGGCCGCGCGTACCCCTCTCCTGTCCCGTTCTCCGCTACTTGTCCATCCAAGCCCGCGCCAGGGTCGGCGATCCATAGCCGTCGGTGCGGCGGAGCGCGCCGGCGGCCACGTTACGCATATGAGGCTGGAAGACTAGGAAGCCGTTGTCATACGGCATCCACAAGCGCAACGCCTGATCGAACTCGCGATCGACGACCTTCTTGGCCAGCATGCGCTGCTCGGCCTTGTCGGGCGTCTGCCTGAGCTTCGTCGTCAGCTGATCGATGACGGGATCGTTGACGCGGAAGAAGTTCTTCGGTGCCTTCGAATGCATGTACTGGTAGGTCCGCTCGTCGAGGCCGATCGCATGGCCGGACTGGAATCCCCAGGACATGCCGTCCCACTTGCTGTCGACGTAACGGCCGTAGTAGGTCGTGTAGTCGAGCTTCTGGATCTTGATGTCGATGTTCAGGTTCTTCTTGAGGTCCTGCTGCACGAGCTGCACCTGCGAGGTCATCTGCGGGAAGTACTCGTAATAGAACAACGTTGTCTCGAAGCCCTTGGCCTGTCCCGCCTCGGCCATGAGCTTCTTCGCCTCGTCCGGGCGGTACTGCCACCAGGGCCCGAGCTCCTTCAACGTCGGCGCTTTGTCCTGGTAGTAGATGTAGGGCACGCCCCAGCCCGGAATCCCGTGCCCCTCGAACACCGTGTCGACCTGCTTCTGGCGATCGATCGCCATCGAGATCGCGCGCCGGACCCGCACGTCGTTGTAGGGCGGTCGGTCTTGAGCGAGCGCCAGGCCGAATGGCGCCAGGGTGTTGTGGAACGACTGCACCAGCACGTTCGGATTCGTCTTGCGCGCCGTCTCGACCTCCGACGGGCTCGCCAGCCAGATGAAATCGCTCTGGCCCGTCCGGAACGCCGCCAGGCGCGTGGCCGCGTCCGGCGTCGAGAGGATGATGTACTCGTCGATGTACGGGCGGCCCTTGTCGAAGTAGTCGGGGTTCCGCTGGAGCACCACGCGCACCTTGCGGGTGTGCTCCTTCATGATGTACGGCCCGGTCCCGATCAGCCGCTTCTTGAGGTCGCCGTCCTCTTCCAGGACCTCCTTCGCGAAGATGAGCGCGATCGGCTCGGCGAGGTTGTGGGCGAAGAGCGCGTTCGGCGTCTTGAGGTGCACCCGCACGGTGTACTTGTCGGGGGTCTCCGTCGCCTCGATCTCCTGGAACGTGAGCGTCTGCACGCCCTCTTTCGCGTAGGCCTCGAAGCAGTACTTGATGTCCGCCGCGACGAGCTCGCGCCCGTTGACCGGCGCCAGGTTCTGCCACTTCACGCCCTGGCGCAGCTTGAAGGTCCACACGCGCTGGTCGGCGCTCGCGGACCACGATTCTGCCAGATCGCCGCGCAGGGCCAGGTCGCTTGGAGTGGTCGACTCGTCGGAGAACGAGTAGCGGACCAGGCGATTGCTGGTGAGCCCGGCGAACTGAAACGTCCCGACCGACTGGGTCAGCCGGGGATCGATCATCGGCGGGTCCCACTGCGAGGCGCGCGTGAGCACGCCGCCGCGCTTCGGGGGCTTCGTGCTGGCCGCGATCCAGTCGGGGTAGCTCGGGCCCTGCTGGGCGGTGGCGCGTCGAGCCGGAAGGCCCGCGACCAGCGCCGCGGCGCCGGCGCCGGCCCATCCGGCGCGCTCGAGGAAGACCCGTCGCGACACGCGACGGGGACGTTTGCGAGGATCGGTGGCGGGCATCGAAAGTCTCCTTCTCACTGTGAGAATTGATGGAGCGAACCGGCCACGAGTGCGGCGAAACTCCCATAGAGCACCAGTTGAAGTCAAGCGAATCCTGGGTCATCCTCGGGCCATCGCGCGCAGGCTCGAAAATGATCCCCCACGGGAGGCTCGTATGCGGTCCACGCACCCCCGAATCGCGCTGCTCCTCTTCGCCACCGTCCTGATATTCGGGTTGTTACCGCGGAACGCGGCCGCCCAGTCGGGTCCGGCCGGAGAGGTGATCGTCGCCTGGCACGTCACGATCGCCCCGACCTGGTTCGACCCGTCCACCGCGCCGCCGCAGATCACGCCCTTCGGCACCCTCTACGCGATCCACGACGCGCTCGCGCGTCCGCTGCCCAACCAGAAGATGGGCGCGAGCCTGGCGGAGTCCTGGAGCGAGAGCCCGGACGGGCTCGTGTACGAGTTCAAGCTCCGACGCGGCCTGAAGTTCCACAACGGCGATCCCCTCACCGCCGAGGACGTGAAGTTCAGCTTCGAGCGGTACAAGGGAGCGGGCGCCAAGGAGTTCCAGACGCGCGTGCGCGCGGTCGAGATCGTCGATCCGCTCACGGTACGGTTCCGGCTGAACTCCCCCTGGCCGGACTTCATGACCTTCTACGGCACGACCGCCACCGGCGCCGGGATCGTCGTCCCAAAGAAGTACCTCACGCAGGTGGGCGACGACGGATTCCGGAAGCACCCGATCGGCGCCGGGCCCTACAAGTTCGTGAGCCACACGCCGGGGGTCGAGGTGGTGTTGGAGGCGTACACGGGTTACTGGCGGCGGGTGCCGAACGTGAAGCGCCTCGTCCTGAAAAGCGTGCCCGACCCCAGCACGCGCCTGGCGATGCTGAAGACGGGCGAAGCCGACATCGCGGTCGCCCTGGATGGCCCGGAAGGTCTCGAGGTCAAGCGCGACCCGCGGCTCCAGCTGGTGGCCTCGCGCCATGCGTCGATCTTCTGGATCGAGTTTGCGGACCAGTGGGATCAGAAATCGCCCTGGCACGACCAGCGCCTGCGCCAGGCGGTCAACTTTGCGCTCGATCGAAAGTCCACGAACGAGGCCGCCTGTCTGGGCTTCTGCCCGCCGGCCGGCGTCATCGTACCGCGCGTGATGGACTTCGCCCTGCAGGTCGAACCGCCGCCGTACGATCCGCAGAAGGCCAAGCAGCTTCTCGCCGACGCCGGCTACCCGGGCGGATTCGACGCCGGCGACTTCGTACCGATCCCCGGCTTTCCCACGGTCGCCGAGGCCGCGGTGAACTATCTGAACGCGGTCGGCATCCGGGTGAGGATGCGGCCGATGGAGCGCGCGGCATTCTACGCCACGTGGCGCGAGAAGAAGCTGCACGGGCTCTTCATGACCGCGGTCGGCAACTCCGGGAACGCGGCCAGCCGGGTGACGGAGTTCATCAGCTCGAAGGGCGCGTACGCGTACGGCGGCTATCCGGACATCGACGACCTCGTCCAGCAGCAATCCGGCGAGCGCGACGTGAAGAAGCGCGAAGCGATGCTGTTTCGCATCCAGCAGCTGACCATCGACCGGACGATGTTCGCGCCGATCATGGACCTCCGGGCCCTGATGGGCGTCGGCCCGAAGATGGCGGATCACACGATCAACCTCGTGCCGATGACGGTGTGGCCGTCGTACGAGGACATGAAGATCAAGAACCAGTAGCGCCCGTCCATGGACTTCGGGATCTTCATGGAGTTCGAGATCCGCCGCGGTGGCGACCAGGCCACCGCGTTCCGCGAGGGCTTCGACGTCGTCGACGCCGCCGAGGCCTGGGGGCTGGACGGCGTGTGGCTCGGCGAGATGCACTTCACGCCGGCCCGATCCGTGCTGTCGTCGCCGATCGTGGTGGCGAGCTCGATCGCGACGCGCACGAAGCGCCTGCGGATCGGGATGGCCGTCCAGGTGCTTCCGCTGAACAATCCGTTGCGCATCGCCGAAGAGGCCGCGACGGTCGATCACATCAGCGCCGGGCGCTTCGATTTCGGGATCGGCCGCAGCGGCTTCCCGCGCGTCTACGACGTGTACGGCATCCCCTACGCCGAGAGCCAGGCGCGCTTTCGTGAGGCGCTCGAGATCATCGTCGAGGCGTGGAAGGGCGAGCCCTTCAGCTACAAGGGCCAGTACTGGAGCTTCGAGAACGCGACGGTCGCCCCGCGGCCCTACCAGCTCCCCCACCCCCCGCTCCGCATGGCCGCCACGACCGAGGAGACATTCCCGCGGGTCGGCGAGATGGGGCTGCCGATCTTCGTCGGCCTGCGCGGCATGGACATCTCGACTCTCCGGCACCACGTGCGGGCCTATCGCAAGGCGTGGCACGCGGCCGGGCACGCCGGCGAGGGGAACGTCTATCTGCGCATCCCCGTGTACGCCGCGGACACGGAGAAGGCGGCGCTCGAAGAGCCCTGCGAGAGCGCCACGTTCTATTTCAGCCGGCAGGCCGACCTGCAGCAGACCGCCGTCGGACGAACGGGCGCCGGGCCCGCCGAGCGTCTGCAGGCTCGCGTCCAGCAGCTCGCCGGGCTCTCGTACGAGCAGATCCTCGCCGAGCGCGTCGCGTTCGGCAGCGCCGCCGGCCTGATCGACCGCTTCGCGCGGCTGCGCGAGGAGCTGAGCCTCGACGGCGTCGTCGCCGAGCTCGACGCCGGCGGCCTCATCCCCGCCGCGCGCGTGAAGAAGAGTCTCTCCATCCTCACGCGCCACGTCATGCCCGCGTTCAAGTAATCGCGGAAATCGATGTAGCGCGGAGCCGCGCCGCAGTAACATGCAGGGCCAGGAGGACCACGATGACCATCGATCGCTACACGAAAGCTGTCCTGTCCGTCATCGCCGTCGCGCTCGTCGTGATCGCCGTTCGCCCGTACGTGCCGGGATCGGCGCTGACCACAGCGCTCCAGGTGGCGCCGGCGCAGGCCCAGACCATGGCCGCGCGGGAAGCCACGATCCCGAAGGCGTGGGGCAAGTACGTGTCCTACAGCGGCGGTAACCTGCAGCTCGAGGGCCCCGACAAGTCGATCCGCATCGTCGACCTCGACGGCAAGCCGCCGGAGTATCCGAAGCTGAAGTGGATTATCAAGTTTGAATAGGGGGCCTCGAAGGGCCCCCTAAGACCCCGCGCTCGGAGACGCCCCGGCGTAGCCGGGGCGCCCCTCGAATCTGCTTTGCGCTTCTGGGGCCTCGAAGGACTCCTAAGACCGCCGTTAACGCGGACGGGTGGCGCCGACAGCGCCGACTTGGAAGTGGGGGAAGCGCGCTCTCAGGCTCGGGATATCCGGGAGCATGCGGACGTCGACGAACCCGGCGGCTTCCATCGCGCCCTGCCATTCCTCAGGCGCGAGGAAGCCGCCGTTCGGTCGATACGGCGGGTGGAGCACCGGTGACCGGAACGTCTCCATCAGATTGAAGATGAACTCGATGTAGATCGCCTGCGCCGGCGCCGTGCGAATGCACTCCGAGACGACGAGCCGGCCGCCGGGCGCGAGCGCGTCGAAGATCTCGCGCAGAGTGAAGTCGAGATCGCGCGCGACGTGCAGAGTGTTCACCGCGTAGACCAGAGACACGCTTCCCGGCGCGACCCCCTGCCCCGCGAACGGCTTGTTCATGTCCAGACCGCCGAACTTCAGGAACGACGCGTCCGGGAAGCGAGTCTCCAGCGCCTGCTGGCCTCGCCGCATGAAGAACGGCACGAGCTCGGTGAAGCGGTACTCGCGCACGTCGGCCCAGCGTCCCGAGCGTCGCAGCTCGTCGAGCAGCGCCGCGGCGCCGCTGCCGAGCCCCCCGCCGAGCTCCATGATGACCACCGGACCGGGCGGCATCAATTCCGAGACCGCGGCGGCGCCGACGAGATTGTTGACGACGTACAGGCCGTTGTCGTTCGAGAAGAAGTTCACCCACAGGCGAAGCCGGCTCGGCGAAAAGAGCACCTCCTCCCCGGTGCGCTCGCCGCGCAGGAATAGCGGATAGTCCTGGGCGACCGTCTCGGCCAGAACGTACGACGGCTGCCAGGAGGCGTCCTGCCGCCGCTGCGCCTCGAGAATCTCGGCCGGATCGAGCTGCGGCACCTCGCCCCGAAGCTGGAAGCGCGTCACGCCCTCCATGTCACGCTGCTCGACGATCCCGCGATGGCTCAGCCGGCGCAGCATCCAGTCGACGGGCACGCGCGCGCGGCCGGGCTCGAAGCCGGCGCGCGCGACGAGCTCGTCCGTGGTGCCCGGGGTCTCGGCCGCCTTCGCGAGCCCGCTCGCGCGAACGATGCCGAGGGTCAGCCGCAGGACGTATTCGTCGTAGAGGGTCGCGGAGCGGATGAACGCGCCCGTGAACGGAGGGCTGATGCGGGCCGGCAGGATCGCGGCGAGCTCGCGCGACCTTCGCTCGGCTTCCTCGAGCTCGACGACCTCGCTCACAGGCCGAAGGGATTCCACACGTCGAAGAAATTGAACCACTGGGTCGGCTTCTCGGCCACGATCTGCTCGAGCGTGCCCACCCAGGCGCCGAGCGCCTCCTCCTCGCCGCCGCGCGTGACCGTCATGGGCGGGAGCACCCGGAGCACGTAGCGGCCGTCACCGTCCAGCGTGCAGAACGCGGGCAGGACGGGCACCCCGGCGGCGCGCGCGAGGTGGAACGGGCCCACCGGAAAGGGCGCCGGACGTCCGAAGAACGGAATCAGCACGTCGCCGCGATTGCCGAGCGCGCGGTCTCCCTGCAGCGCCACCGCGTCGCCGCGCCGGAGGGCCGCGATCAAGGTCAGCGACACGGTCGGATGCGAGCGCGGCACGAAGCGAAGGCCGCTGCCGTCGCGGCGCAGCCAGCGCTCGAGGGCGCGCGCCTCCTCGACCGCGACCACCACGTGCGTGGTACGGGCGGAGTGCTGGGCCAGCACGCGACCGGCCAGCTCCCAGTTGCCGACGTGGGCGGTCAGCGAGATCAGCGGGCCCTCGAATCCCTGGAGGTGCTCGCGTCCGCGGATGACGCCCAGGTACGAGCCGATTCGAGCGGGCCGGCGGCTCGCCGTGATCAGGTCGCTGAAACACATGGCGAACTCGCCGAAGACTTCTGCGGTCAGCTCGTCGAGGCGCCGCCCGCTCGCCCCGGTCATCACCTCGAGCGTCTTGCGCGTCGCAGCGCGCTCGGCGGGAAGGAACGACTGGGCGAGGTGCCCGAGACGCCGAGCCAGCCCGAGCCTCAGCCGCCGCGGCAGCCAGCCCATCGCCGCCGCCAGCCGGTAGAGCTCGGCCCGGTTGTAGCCGTGGGCATACCACTGGGGCCGCGCGCCCTCGGTCAGCGCCGAGCTTTCCATGGAGTCGAACGCAGTCTAACCACCCGGCGCGCGCGAGACAAGGTAGGATGAAGCACGTCGATGACCCGCGTTCTGATCGTCACCGCCAGCTATGGCTCCGGCCACAACGTCGCCGCCCGGTGTCTCGCCGCCGCGTTCGAGCGCGAGGAGGTCGAGGTCACGGTCGTGGACCACTTTCGCGAGATGGTCCATCCGCTCTTCGATCGATCGAGCCGGGCGCTCTATCACGCGCTCCTGCGGCGCGCGCCGTTCGTCTGGGGTCTGGGCTACTCGTTCGGCGACTGGGTGGCCAGCGACTCCGTCCTGACGTGTGGCGTCACACGCCTCGGCACCCGGCGGCTGGGCGCTCTGCTGGAGCGGCTGGCGCCCGATCTCGTCGTCACGGTCCACGCGACCCCCGCGGTGGCGATCTCGTCGCTCGCGCGACAGGGCGTGCGCGTGCCCCCGCACACGACGGTGGTCACCGACTTCGTCGCGCACAGCCAGTGGATCGCGCCCTGCATCGACCGCTACTGCGTCGCCGATGCCGAAGTGCGGCACGAGCTGATCGCACGCGGCATTCCGTCCGAGCGCATCCTCGTCACGGGGGTCCCGGTCCGTCCGGAGTTCACCCACCCGGTCGCGCCGGCCGCGGCGCGCGAGGCGCTGGGGCTCTCGGCCCGCGCACCGGTCGTCCTGGCGATGGCGGGTTCTCAAGGTCAGCTCGGGCGCCTGCCCGACGTCGCCCGCGTGCTGGCCGCGATGCGCCGGCCGCTTCAGGGGCTGGTGGTCGCGGGCCACGACGCGCGTCTCAAGGCCACCCTGGCCCGGATCACCGAGGGGACGACGATCCGCACGCTCGGCTACGCCGACGACATCCGGCGGCTCATGGCCGCAGCGGACCTCCTGGTGACCAAGGCCGGCGGGATGACGCTCGCCGAGGCGATGGCCGCGGAGTCGCCGCTGCTCCTCTACGGCTCGCTGCCCGGCCAGGAGCGCCGCAACGAGCGGTTCGCCGCGCGCACCGGCGTTGCGCTCGTGGCCCGGCGCCGCTCGGACCTGGCGCCGCTCCTCGAGCGCGCCCTCGACGAGCCGGAGCTGCTCGAGCACGTGCGCGCCCGGATGCGGCGTCTCCGCCGACCCGACGCGACTCGCCGCATCCTCGGCGCCATCCTCGAACGGGGCGTGCGCGCGCGATGATCGTCGCGCGGCTGGCGCTCGGCGCGGCCGCCGCCTGGGCCGCCTACGCGTGGGGCGCCCACCTGCTCACGTGCGGATGCGTGTGGCGCGGACCGTCGACGCGCCGGCGCCTCGCGCTCACCTTCGACGACGGCCCCGACGCCACATGGACCGAGCGCACGCTTGAGCTGCTCGACCGCGACCAGGTCCGCGCGTCGTTCTTCCTGGTCGGCGAGCGTGCGGCGAGAGCGCCGGGCACCGTCAAGCGGATCGCAGCGGCCGGTCACGAGATCGGCAGCCACGGCTGGTCGCACCGGAGCCTCTGGCTCTGCGGGCCACGCCGCACCGAGGACGAGATCGGCCGCGCCTGCCGCGTGCTCTCCGACGCCGTCGGCCGTCCGATTCGCCACTTCCGTCCGCCCTGGGGCATGGTGAACGTGGCGATGTTCCGCGCCCTCCGACGTCACGACCAGCGGTGCGTGTTCTGGTCGATCCAGCCCGAAGGCCTGCGCGCGACCCCGCCGGCCCGGCAGGCCGAGCACGTCGTGCGCCGCGCCCATCCCGGAGCGATCGTGGACCTGCACGACGCCGAGGGAGTGCGCGATGCGCCGGCGCGGCTGCTGGCCGCGCTCCCGCCGATGATCGCGGGGCTCCGCGGGCTGGGTTACGAGTTCGCGACGGTGAGCGAGCTGCTGGGGGCGCCGGGAATCGGCGAAGAGCGCTCCACGGAGTGATGCCGTCTACGACGTGGAGTGGCGGCGCGCGAGAAACGCCAGGAACTCGCGCCCCTCGGCGAGGCGCCGCCTGCAGACCGCCATGTCGCTCGCCATCTCCTTGAGGAAGCCGAAGAGCTTGCGCGGGCGGAAGTAGAAGCGCCGGTAGAAGCGCTCGACCGAGGCGAAGATCTCCTCGCGCGAGAGGTGCGGGTAGCCGAGCACGCTGGTCTGCGTGCCGCCGCCATCGACCAGCTCCGTCCGCTCGAGCCACCCGCGCTCGAGCGCCTCCCGGTAGAGCTCAGTGCCCGGGTACGGGGCCGCCAGCGAGACCTGCAGCGAATCGGGATCGATGTCGCGTGCGAAGCGGATCGTCTCCTCGATCGACTCGCGCGTCTCGCCCGGCAGTCCCATGATGAACGTGCCGTGGATCTTGATGCCGAGCGCTTTCGCGTTCCGCGTGAACTGGCGCGCGACGTCGAGCCGGATCCCCTTCTTGACGCGGTTCAAGATCTCCTGGCTGCCGGACTCGTAGCCGACCAGGAGGAGCCGCAGCCCGTTGTCGTGCAGCACCCGGAGCGTGGCCTCGGGCACGTTCGCCTTCGCGTTGCAGGACCACGTGACGCCCAGACGCCCGAGCCCGCGCGCGATCGCCTCGGCGCGCGGCAGATCGTCGGTGAAGGTGTCGTCGTCGAAGAAGTACTCCTTCACGTTCGGGAAGTGGCGCGTGGCCTGCGCGATCTCGGCGACGACGTGCTCGACCGAGCGCGTGCGGTAGCGGTGGCCGCCCACGGTCTGGGGCCAGAGGCAGAACGTGCACTTCGAGCGGCAGCCGCGGCCGGTGTAGAGCGACACGTACGGGTGCAGCAGGTAGCCGATGAAGTACTGCTCGATCACCAGGTCGCGGTGGTACACGTCGACCACGAACGGCAGCGCGTCCATGTTCTCGAGCGGCGCCCGCTCCGGTGTTCGCTCGAAGTGGCCGTTCACGCGATAGCTGAGCCCGGCCACCGACGGGAGCGAGCGTCCCTGCGCGATCTCCTGGATCGTGAAGTCGAACTCGCTCCCCGCGACGAACTCGATCGCCGGCGACGCCGCGAGCGCGCGCTCGCGCTCGACCGCGACGTGGGCGCCGACGAAGCCGATTCGCAGGTGCGTGTTCTCGCGCTTGAGCGCCTCGGCCACGCCGACGTCGTGCGCGAACGACGCCGCGCTCGTGTGCAGGACCGCCAGCTCGTACTCGCGGGCCAGGGGCGCCACGTGGTCGAGCGTGAGGCCGGCGGGCGGCGCGTCGACGAGGCGGCTGCCCGGCACGAGCGCCGCGGTCTGCGCGAGCCAGGTCGGATACCAGAAGGAGCGGATCTCGCGGCGCGCCTGATAGCGCGCGCCGGCGCCGCCGTCGAAGCCCTGGAACGATGGGGGATGCAGGAACAGCGTCTTCAGGTGGGCGGCCATTCGCCCCTATCGTATCTCATTCACCCAGAGGGTACGGCCGCAGCCGGCGCCGAGGAGTCGAGCGCCCGGGAGACCGGCGACCACGCTGTGCCCGGGGCTGCGCACGCTCACCACCCACACGCGCCGCCCGCTCGTCCAGGCCTCGCGCAGCCGATCGGCGTCCCAGAACAGCTCGCGCGATTCGGGCCGCTCGGCGCCGAAGCCGAGCACGCTCCGGCGGCCGTCGACGATGACCGGGCGCCGCCCCGAGTACCATTCGAGGGCACCGGAATTCTCGATCGGCCCTTCGTGCGCCAAGACGTCGTCGGGCCCCGCGAGCCGCGCCACGCGCTCGGCCAGATCCCGGACCGCCCGGTTCTTCACGACCACGCGGAGCGAACGCGCCACGCCGGGCATCGTGGCCACCATCGCGACGGCGACCACGAGGACGCCGAAGACACGCCGGCCCTCGAGTGAACGGGCGAGCGCGAGGACCGCGGCGAGCGCCAAAACGCAGAGCGCAAATGTGAGCGCGGCGGCCCAGAAGACCGGCCGGAACTCCTCCCACGGCGGCACCGGCAACGGCAGCCCCGCGGCGGCGCTCTTCATGGTCGCGACGTCGGTCACGTCCATGACGCTCGTGAGCACGGAGCCGTCACCTATCCAGGTGACCGCGCATCCCACGGCGGCCGCCGCGAAGAAGATCAGATGGACCGCGAGCAGGCCTCGGCTGCCGTGGCGCTCCCAGCCGCGCGCGGCGAGCAGCGCGATCCCGAAGGACGCCGGCAGCCCGTAGTGCGGCAGCCGGAACGGCGACAGCGCGGTGATCCCGAGCACGCCGAGGACCCAGATCGTCAGCGCGACCCAGCCGAGCTCGTCGGGATCGCGCCACGCGCGACGGCGCAGGAGCGACC
The DNA here is from genome assembly GCA_964450175.1 of uncultured bacterium. Taxonomy (GTDB): domain Bacteria; phylum Methylomirabilota; class Methylomirabilia; order Rokubacteriales; family CSP1-6; genus AR31. Next base: position 16,528 of record CAYVHH010000425.1, read on the forward strand.
AGACCGCGACGCCGGCGGCGATGACCCACGGCAGCGCGCTTCCGATCGCGACCGCCAGGAACTCGAGCGCCGTCAGCGGAATGTCCTCGTCGGCGAAGCGGCGCGCGCGCGCCACGTTGAGCAGATGATTGTCGATCGTGGTGTACCAGCCGAATCCCGGGGTGCGCAGCTCGGCGCCGATCCACCAGCCGAAGCCGATCACCAGACACGCGGCGACGCCCGTCCACGGAAGCCACGCGGACAGCGGGCGCGCCCTCCCGGCCAGCACGAGCGCCAGACCGATCGCCAGGGGCGGCAGGACCGCGCCGAGCGGATCCTTCGCGAGCGCGGCCAGGCCGAAGACCGCGAGGCCCGCGGTGCAGAGCCCGCGTCGCCCGTCGCGGATCCCGACCAGACAGAGCGCGAAGCCGCCGGCGAGCGCCGCGACGAACAACGTCTCGGGGCGCACGTAGCGGCCGTAAGCGAAGAATCCGATGCTGGTCAGGAGCGCCACGCCGGCCACCAGCCCGCCGCGCGCGCCGAGCAGCCTCGCGCCGAGCCACGCGGTGGCGCCGACCGCGGCGAGCGCCGCGCATGCGGAGACGGCGCGCGCGGCGGCCGCGCTCGGCCCGGTGATCGCGGACACGGCCGCGATCAGCACGTAGAGTAGCGGAGGCTTGTCCACGTAACGGACGCCGTTGAGGGTGAGTG
>CAYVHH010000426.1:0-9380 GCA_964450175.1 uncultured bacterium
TAGACAATTCGCTCCGTTCGACTACCTCACCGACATTGAAGTGCAGCAAAGGCTTCTCCTAGGTCCGGCGGCGCAATAAATGCCAGATACACTTGGGACTCGACACTGACAGCGTCAAACCGAGGCCGGGGTGCAGGCGGACTGAGGGTAACACGGACCTCACGCCGCGCCCCTCAGGATCTTGTTGCGCCGCGAGGTCCTCAGCCCCCGAAGTGCTGGTGATACAGCTCGTAGCACTCGGTCGACAGCGTGCGCTTTTTGTAGAACGCGAGGTAGTGGGCCCAGGCCTGAAAAAGTATGTCCTTGCGCGCGAGGCCCGCGGAGTTCGCGTAATACTCCTCGATCACGGAGCGCGCGTTGCGGAAAATGTGGGCGTCGCCCTGGAACTTGGCCGCGCAGTGCACGAGCATGCGAACGAGGGGGTCGCGCTCCGAAGTTCGCCCCTGGTAGGCGCGAACAAGGGCCACCGAGCGGGCCGGATCCTGGGCCGTGATCGTGTGCTCCAGCTCTGCGAGCGTCTCGGCGCAGGACAGCCGTTCGGCCCAAGCGCGGTGCGGCGCGTAGTCCGGCTTGGCGGTCGTCGGATCGTCCGGATACCAGTCCACCTCCCGGATGGTATCGGTGACGAACCAGGCGCCCAGGTAGACCGCCTTGGCCTGGTGTGGATGCCGGAAGTTGCGCAGCCAGAAGTTCACCACGTTCGCATAGTCGAAAGCGTGCATCGGCACCGTGTACGCGATCGGCGTACGCAGCCGTTCCACGCAGTGGGTGGCGTGCGCGATCATGACCACGTCGGCGATGGCCGTGAGGGCGCGTCCCTCCTTCAAGAGATCCGTGATCGCCTGGGTGACTGCGAACACGTCGCCGGAAAGGATTCGCGCGATGAGCTCGTCCTGCTCGGCCTCGGTCAACGGCGCGACGTTCGTTTCGTGGAGCCGGTACTGCTGGCCCTTGAAGGTGACGCCGAGCAGGAAGCTCGCGTGGTCGTACAGCGAGTGAAAGATCGGCGCGTTGCAGAGGTCGGGCACGCCGACATAGAAAAACGGGTGCGCGTGCTCCCAGCCCACCCAGTCGGCGATGTCGAACATCGAGCGCGTGCGGATGGCCTTGTGGCCGATGTGGCGGACCTTGCGAAACGAATTGAACTCTTGCTGATCGATGATCGCGGCGAAGAGGATCTCGTTCCCGACGCGCGCACGCAATTCCGGCTGGGCGGCCAGACCCAGAAAGAGGCGATAGCTCGCCACCTTGTCGCCGTCCACGATGGCCGCGAACATCCGTTGAAACCGCTCGTCGACGGAGCCCTGGACCAGCGGCTCCTGATCCTCGAAGTAGCAGTGCAGGCGCTTGTTGGTCTGCAGCACCTCCTCGGCGCACTTCTCCTGCTCTCGGGCGTAGTGGCCGGGGAACCCGCACTCCAGCTGCGCCCACACATCGAGTCCCTGCGGGACGTAATAGACGGCCTGGGCAAGGGTCAGGTAGCGCTCCCGCTCCGATAGCCACGGCATCAGCCGCAGACCGGCACGGATTCCGAGGATCGTGTGGTCGTAGTTGACGTTGCGGAACTCACCGTTGGGCAGAAGCTTGTGGTGCGCCGGCACGTGCAGGTACGGCGCCGCCGTGTCGATGACGTGCGTGGTGATACGCGACGCCTCATCGGGGCGCGCGGCGACGATCCGGCAGTAGGCGTCGGTCGCCTCGCGGTACTTGCCGTCGAGAATGTAGTCATCCATCTGCCGGATCATGCTCGTATCGCTTCCAGTCATGAGAGGCTCCCCTTCCATCGAGACGACCCGCTACCGAATCAGGCCGTAGAGCTTCCCCGCGTTTTCGCACGTGATCTTGTGGACGACGTCCTCGGGCAGATGGCCGAACTGCTCCTCGATGTATTTCGAGGATTCCGGCCAGAGGCCGTCGGTGTGCGGATAGTCGGACGCCCACATCAGCGTCTCCACGCCCAGCACGTCGAGCAGCCTGGTGCCGATACGATCGAACTGGAACGTCGCCTTGCACTGTCGGCGCCAGTACTCCGACGGCTTCATCGTGAGGCCGAGGTCGCGGAAGCGATCCTCCCACTCGAAGTCCATGCGGTCGAGGACGTAGGGAATCCAGCCGATCCCGCTCTCCGCGAACACGATGCGGAGATTCCGATAACGCTCGAGCACCGCGCCGCCCACGATGGCGGCGAGGAGATTGGCCAGGTTGATCTGGAACGTCGTCACGCCGCTGAAGAACGCGGCGCGCGCCGGCAGGCCGACATACTTCTCCCGTAGCGCGGGCGGCACCGAGGGAAACGTGTGGAAGTTCAGCGGCAGACCGACCTCGTCGACCGCCCGCCACAGGGGCTCCCAGATGGGATCGTACATGGGCGCCATGTCCCACGAGCATGAGAGCTCAAGTCCCTTGATACCCATCTTCGCCACCCGGTGGACCTCCTTCGCCGCGGCGGGGATGTCACCGTACGGCAGGCACGCTAGGCCGATCAGACGGTGGGGATACGGCCGGCAGAAGTCCACCAGCCAGTCGTTGTAGATGCGGAACATCTCCCGGGTTGCCTCGTGATCGTTGAGGCGGGTCGCGGCACCGAGGATGCCGAAGATCACCTCGGCGTCGACACCGTCGAGGTCGTCGTCCTTCACTCGAAGATGAGGATCGATCACCCGCCGCACGCCGCGCCGGGCGTCGTCATAGAGCCCGGCGGCTGCCATCCGGTCGACGCGATAGTTTTGGCCGGGGACATGCTTGTGTCCGGCCGGCCCGACTCCGCAGACCAGGCCGAACGACATGCCGTTCTTGCAAGTCCAGTACGGCCCATCCGGGCCGTCCGCCACGAACGGCATCCGGGCCTTGAGGGCCGGGGACGCGTTCGCCGTGAAGAGATCGTTTGGCATCCACGGCATGTCGATGTGGCTGTCGGCGGAGATTCGCGAGTAGCGCATGCTCGCCTCCTTCTGAGGACGTTCGCGAGAGCGTCGACCCGCACGTGTCTTTTCTCTCGTAGTCCTCTAGCCGATCGCAGACGAGCAACGCGGATGCCAGCATGTCCGGGACAGAAAAACAGTATGTTGGCCGACGATCGGGGACCGCGATCCGGGGTCGTGACGTCTCGGTGGGACATCGCCGCCCCGGTCGCCCGCGCTCGGGCCAGCTCCAAGTTCACGTCAATGCGTCGCTCTCGTGCTGGCACCGACCTCGCATTGCTTTCTCAACCGGGCCGCCGGGCCCCCGGGACGAGCGGTCGCCCGACGGGGCTAGCCGGCAACGATCATCGGTCAGGAGGCGGAGATGCTTGGAATGGGGATGGCCTCGTCACACGCCCCAATGATGTTCCAGAAGGCTCAGTACTGGCCGCGAATGCTCGAGCGAATCCCGAAGGAGGCCCGTGAGCACCTTCCAGGCAGCGCCCGGGTGGAGCTTGCGACGCCTTCGATCATCGAGAGCCATATCCAGCGTCTGGAGGCCGCATTCGCGACCTTACGCGCCCAGTTGCGCGCTTATCGGCCCGACGCGCTGGTCATGATCGGCGACGATCAGGGCGACGTGTTCGACAAGGCCAACAATCCCACGTTCGCCGTTTACACGGGCGACGAACCGGTCTGGGGCCGCAGCGCGCGCGATTCCTACGATGTGCCGGCGCCCGAGCGCAGCAAGCTCACCTTCCGACAGCACGGCGCGCTGGCCCGCCATCTGCTCGGCGGGCTGATCGACCGGGGCTTCGACGTGGCCAATCTCGGCCAGTTCGAGCCGCGCGGCAACCCGGTCCGCGGGATCTCGCACATGGTTTCCAACCTCGTGCCCGAGGTCGATCCGAATCTGGAGATTCCGCTGGTCTGCGTGTTCGTCAACGAGTATTACCCGCCCCTCCCCGGCGCCGCCCGATGCGCGGGACTGGGCAAGGCGATCGCGGACGTCCTGCGCGACCGGCCGGAGCGCGTGGCGATCTACGCATCCGGCGGCCTGTCCCATTACCCCGGCATGTACAACGCGGGCTGGATCGACCAGCCTCTCGACCGCTGGATCCTCGAGCGTCTCGAGCGTGGCGACGTCGAGGCTCTCACTCATCTCTTCACGTTCGATTCGGACAACCTCCGCTCGGGCACCGGCGAGGTGCGCGCGTGGATCAGCGTGGCGGCGGCGATGAACCGACCGGCCACGATCGTCGACTACGTCCCGGCGCACTGCACACAGACCGGGTGCGGCTTCGTTTACTGGCCTCCTACTGCCGCGTAGGTCATGCGGCCAGGAGCTGACTGCCGTGGAGCAGATCAAGGGAGGTAGAAAGATTTCAACGCGCGGACTGGACCCTCTCATCAAGAACTGGTGGCTGATGGCGACCCGTGGCGTGCTGGCGATTCTGCTCGGGATCACGATGATCGTCTGGCGCACGCCGACCTTCGAGGCGATCATCGTGCCATTTGCCACGTACGCACTGATCGACGGCATCGTGGCGATCGCGTCGGCAATTCGGGCCGCCAGGAGCCCGTTAGAGGGCTGGCCGATCGCGGTCGAAGGCATCGTCAGCGTCGCCCTGGGAGCGCTGGCCCTCGTCTGGCCGTTTCTCTCCCATCGGCTGCTCCTCGTGCTCATCGCGTGGGGCATCCTGACGGGAGTCTTCGAGATCATCGCCGCGATGCGCTTGCCGCGTGGACTCGCCGCCCACTGGCTGGTCGGGACGGGCGGGGTGTCGTCGGTGTTTCTGGCGGTCCTGATTCTGGCGTTGCCTCATGCGGCCTCGAACACGGTGGCGGCGTGGCTCAGCGCCTACGCGATCGTGTTCGGCATCGCGATCTTCCTGGCCGCTCTGCGTTTCCGCGCCGCCCATTCGCATCAGGGCACACTCGCCTCGGGCTAGTGCGGCGGGGTGCTTCGGGAAGGCTCGCGCGGTGGCGCAAGCCCAAGGGACGTTCTGCTGGACCAGCGCGCCAGTTCCATCGGCGGCGAGAGCGTCGACCGAGTCCGCCGCTCCTGCGTGGTCCGGATGTCCGGGGCTACTCCACGATTGCTTGATAGACGAGCGCCCGCACGAGCTGAGCGTAATGCCGCCCGAGCGGCGACTGCATCATCGAAACAACCACCATCTGCTCTTTAGGATCGGCCCACCAGTAGGTCGCGAAGGCGCCGGGCCAGAAGTAGTCACCCGCCGAACCCGCCATCGGTGCGCCGCCGCGGTCCTCGCGCACCGCGAGCCCGAGTCCCCAGGTATAGCCCGGGCCGGCGTAATACACGGGTCCGCGCGCGATGCCGGCCAGGTGGTCCGAGGTCATCAGCTCGACCGTCTTCGGTGCCAGCACACGTGCGCCGTCGAGCACGCCACGGTTCACGAGCATCTGGGCGAAGCGCGCGTAATCCCTCGTCGTGGAGACAGCGCAGCCTCCGCCACAATCGAACTTCCGCGGCACTGTGGCGTCGGGCACCTTGTAATCCGCGCCCGTGTCGGGGTGCTTCGCCAGTGGCTGGGCGAGACGCATGCGCTTCTCGGCAGAGACCAGGAACCCGGTGTCGGTCATGTTGAGCGGCCGGTAGATGCGCTGCGTGAGGACCTCCTGTAACGGCTTGCCCGTCACGATCTCGACGACGCGTCCGAGGACGTCGGTCGACAGGCTGTACTCCCATTGCGTACCAGGCTGGTAGAGCAGCGGCGCCTTCGCGAGCTTGTCGATGAACTCGTCCATCGTCAAGGTCAGCGAGGCTTCGTTGGACGACTCGGGATACATCTTGTAGATCTCGCTCTTGCCGCGGTTGCCGTAGGTCAACCCCGAGGTGTGACGCATCAGATCCTGGATCGTCATCTCACGCGCGACGGCGGCTCGTTCCAGGCCGACCGTCTGTCCCTTGAACGCGGGGATGTACTTCGAAACCGGATCCGCGAGAAACAGGCGGCCTTCCTCGTACAGCGAGAGCGCGGCGACCGTGACCATGGGCTTCGTCATCGACGCGATGCGGAAGATTGCATCGGGCGTCATCGGCGCACGAGCCGCAAGATCACGGAACCCGGCCGCCTCCACGAACGCAACGCGGCCCCGCCGCGCAACCAGGACGACGGCGCCGGAAATGCGCCCCTTCTCCACGTCGGCGCGCAGCGTCTGACCAAGGCGCTCCAGGCGCTCGGCGGACAGCCCCACCTCCCCTGGCTTCGCCGTCGGCAAGTCGGCCGCGAAGACTGGGGCAGCGAGCAGGAGCGACAGCAGCAGAACGAGGGCTTGGATGATCCTCATGATGCGCGTCTCCTCGGCAGAGCCTTGAGCGCGTCCTCGGCGGCCTCGAGCGTGCGGGCCACGTCCGCCTCGGTGTGCGCGAGCGAGAGGTACATCTTCTGCGTGTTCTTCACCACACCGCGCTTGATGAGCTCCGTGGTGAAGGCGCGCGCGAGGGCCCCGTCGGCCTTTTGAAGCGACCGGTAATCGGTCACCGGCTCCTCCGTGAAGAGGACGTCGAAGACGACCGGCTCGCCCACCACCTGCGCAGGCAGCCCCGAGCGCCGGACCAGCTCCGTGAGGCCGGCCATCAGGCGCCGTCCCGTGCCGTGCAGGGCTTCATAGGCGCCGGGCTTGCGCAGCTCCGCCAGCGTGGCGAGGCCTGCTGCCGCAGCGATCGGATTGCCGTTGAGCGTGCCGGACTGCGAGATGAACTCGCCCTTGCCGTCCTGCTGAGGGTCGAAGGGGCGCATCAGCTCCTCGGAGGCGCAGACCGCGGCGAGCGGGAAACCGCCCCCGACGATCTTGCCCACGCATGCGATGTCGGGGACGACCCCGTAGTACTGCTGGGCGCCACCGTAGGCGAGGCGGAAGCCCGTGACGACCTCGTCGAAGACGAGCAGGATGCCGTACCGTCGTGTGATCTCGCGGAGCCCGGCGAGGAAGCCCGGCTGGGGCGGGATGAGCCGCTGGAACGGTTCGATGATGACGCCGGCGAGCTCATCGGCGTGCGTCGCGACGATCCCCTCGACGGTGGCCAGATCGTTGTACGGAGCGATGAGCACCTCAGCCTCGAGCGCGTGAGGGATGCCCGAGGAGTCCGGCACGGGGGCCGGGAAAGCCTTGGGCGAGCGCGGCGTCGCGCTCATCATCGAGTAGTCGTGAGCGCCGTGGTAGCCGCCCTCGAACTTCAAGATCTTGTCGCGGCCCCGCGCGGTGCGGGCCACGCGCAGGGCGAAGAAGGTCGCCTCCGAGCCCGTCGAGGTGAAGCGCACCTGCTCGGCGCAGGGCACCGCTCGGCAGATCTCCTCGGCCAGCTCGATGATGGGCTCGTTGACCATGAAGTAGGTGCTGCCGTCCTCGATCTGCGCGCGGACCGCCGCCACCACCGCGGGGTGAGCGTGGCCCAGAACGAGGGGCCCGGAGGCCAGCACGTAATCGATGTACTCGCGCCCGCTCACGTCGTAGATCTTCGAACCCTGTCCGCGCTTGACCACGAAGGCTGCCTCGTCGGCGTAGCGGGAGGTGCCCAGAACGCCGCCGGGCAGGCGCCGGCGCGCGCGCTCGAGCAGTGTGGTTTCCTCGGCGGATCGGGGGCGGTTCGTCTGGGCCATGGGAGACCTCGCGTGGTTGAAGGAACGATGAGCCAAGCGTCGCACCACTATCAGCCGGGCTCGCCGGGCTGTCAACCCGTGCTAGGGTGCCGAATCATGACTGCGCCGCGGTTCGGCATCGTCTTCCTGCCGGAGACTCTCGCCGGCTTCGGGGAGCTCTGCGCAGAGGCGGAAGAGCGCGGCTTCGGTTGGATCGGCGTCGCCGATTCGCAATCCGTGTTCCGAGAGCTCTACGTCGCGCTCACGCTGGCGGCCCTCCACACCAGGCAGGCACTCGTGGGTCCGATCGTGACGAATCCCCTCACGCGCCATCTGGTCGTGACGGCCAGCGCCATCTCCAGCGTGGACGAGCTCTCCGGCGGCCGCGCGCTGCTCGGCCTGGGCTCGGGCGACAGCGCGCTGTACACCATCGGCGCTCCGCCGGCGACGCTCGGTGGCCTCGAGGAGTCTGTCCGCGCTCTCCGGCGTCTCACCGCCGGAGAAACGGTCGAGGGCGGGCCGACCGCATGGCGCGTGCGTCGCTCGGCGAGGCGCGTGCCGATCTACCTCGCCGCCGAGGGGCCCCGGACGCTCGAGCTCGCCGGCCGGGTCGCCGACGGCGTCATCGTGGGCATGGGCCTCACGCCCGAGGTGATCGCGCTCTCGCAGGCCGCCATCGAGCGGGGCGCCCGCGCGGCCGGGCGGTCGCCATCCGACATCGATGTCTGGTGGTTCGCCAAGACGAGCCTCGCGGACCGGCGAGACGAGGCGATCGAGCCCATCAAGATGGCCCTGGCGGCGAGCGCCAACCACGCCTTCCGCTTCACGCTCGACGGCAAGGGCGTGCCCCCGGATCTCCGCGAGCGGATCCTCGGGCTCCGGCGCGAATATAGCGCCCATCACCACGAGCTGCGCGGCGACCGGAACGCGAGCCTGCCCGAACGCTGGGGCCTGACGGAGTTCCTCGTCGACCGCTTCGCCGTCGCGGGCACGGCGGGCGACTGCGTCGCCCAGCTCTCGCGCGCGACGGCCGCGGGCGCGCGGCAGTTCATCATCACGAGCTTCGTGCCAGATCCCCGCCTGTTCATGCGGCGCTGGGCCCGCGAGGTCGTCCCGGCCCTCGGCCAGGGACGCCAAGACGGCGTGACGACGGAAGGAGCGAGCAATGGCAGACTCGAATAGGCCGCTGTGGCAGTGGAGCGCCTGCGACCTCGCCGAGGCGATCGCGGCGCGCAAGATGACCGCCGCCGAGGCCGTGGGCAGCGCGGTGGCCCGCATGCGCGCCACCAACGGCAAGATCAATGCAGTCGTGAACGATCTCGGCGAGGCCGCGCTGCGCGAGGCCGAGGCGCACGACAAGACGATGAGCGCCGGCGGCCCGATCGGGCCGCTGCATGGCGTGCCGATCACGATCAAGGAGAACGTGGATCAGAAGGGGTGCGCGACGCCCAACGGCGTCGTCGCTTTCAAGGACATGATCGCGCCGGACGATGCGCCCGTGGTGCGAAACCTTCGCCGGGCCGGGGCCATCATCATCGGACGCACCAACACGCCGGAGTTCTCATTCCGCGGAACCACGGTAAACGAGCTGCACGGCCGCACCTTCAATCCCTGGAACGCCACTGCCTCGGCCGGCGGCTCCTCGGGCGGCGCGGCAGCGGCGGTGATGATAGGCCATGGCCCGATCGCGCACGGCAACGACATCGGCGGCTCGCTCCGCTTTCCGGCCTACGCCTGCGGCGCGGCCACGGTGAAGCCGGGTCTCGGCCGGGTACCGGCCTACAACCCCTCGGCCGCCGTCGAGCGCGGCATGCTGGCGCAGGTGATGTCCGTGCAGGGCGTGATCTGCCGCGAGGTGCGCGACGTGCGCCTG
>CAYVHH010000427.1:0-20359 GCA_964450175.1 uncultured bacterium
TCATCCCCCAGATCAGGATCGCCGGGATCCGCGCGATGTGGTCCCGCCGCGACCAGAGCTGGTCGAACCAGGCGCGCGAGCCCAGCAGCTCCCGCGCGTACACCCAGGTCGCGTGACCGTCGAGCGCCTGCAGGTAGTGACGCTCGATCTCGGGCGTGTAGCGCCGTCGGTCGGCGACGGCGCGGCGCAGCATCACCTTGACGGAGAACTGGCGTCGCTCGTAGAGGTAGCGGCCGAAACGCCCGGCGAGGATCCGGGCCACCCATCCGACGGGCCACTCACCGGTGAACGACCACATCCACGTGTTGAAGAGCACGAGGCGCTTCACGTTCTCCGGGTGGTCGAGCGCGTAGGCGAGGCCGATCGGCCCGCCGTAGTCGTGGACGGCGAGCGTGATGTCCTTGAGCCCGAGCGTCTCGATGACGCGCGCCAGGTTGCGCGCCTGGTCCTCGGGCCGGTACGACCAGCTCGCCGGGCGATCGCTCAGCCCGAAGCCGAGATGGTCCGGCGCGACACACCGGTAACGAGGCCGCAGCTCGCGGATCAGGTGGCGATACAGGAATGACCACGTGGGGGTCCCGTGCACCATGACGATCGGCGCGCCCTCGCCCTCGTCGACGTAGCTCAGACGACCGCCGTCGACGTCGAGCCCGCGCGGCTCGAACGGGTACTCCCGGCGGTCGACCCACGACGGAATCAACGCGACGGCTCCTTCTTGAACGCCTTCACGATGTCGGGGAGCGGCGTCCCCATCGGGAACACGTGACGCACGCCCAGCTGCTTCAGCGCTTCGACGTCGCGCGGAGGAATGATACCCCCGACGACCACCGCGATGTCGCCGGCGTCCTGGGCCCGGAGCCCCTCGAGTATCCGGCCCGCCAGCAAGAGGTGGGCGCCCGAGAGCACCGAGAGGCCGATGACGTCGACGTCCTCCTGGATCGCTTCTCGCACGATCTCGTCGGGCGTCCGCTTGAGCCCGGAGTAGACGACCTCGAATCCCGCGTCGCGCAGCGCGTGGGCCACGACCTTGGCCCCCCGGTCGTGGCCGTCGAGCCCGGGCTTCGCGATCAGGACCTTCATGCCGGGCGGAACGCCGGCAGCCAGCGCGCGTTGCCGTTCGGGTCGTCGGCGACCCTGAGCGGCGACACGCGGACGGTCTGGCCGATCGCCACCTTCGCCGGCTCGACGTCGACCAGGATCGAGAACACGCGGAGGCCGTCGACCTTCACGATCGCGAACACGCGTGGCCCCGCGAAGCCGGCGGGCAACCCCACCTCCTGGATCGTGAACGCGTGGATCGTGCCTTCCCCCGACAGGTCGACCCAGTCGAACGCGTCCGAGCCGCACTCACCGCAAAAGGCGCGCGGCGGCCACGCCAGACGCCGGCAGCCCGCGCATCGCGTCGTCGCCAGCCGTCCGGCACCGAGCCGCGCGTAGAACTCGTGGAGCTTCGTGTGCTCCGCAGACTCCAGCGGAAACGGATCGGTGGCCCGGAAGTAGCTCACGTCGTCTCCCGCTGGCGCCGGAGCTGACGGAGGAGGTCGCGCACCTTGGCCGTCTCGAACGCCTCGCGGCGATCGCCCGCGTAGTCGAAGAAGCCGCGTCCGGTCTTCGGGCCGAGCTCGTTGCGCGCGATCTTCTCCTCGACCAGGCGCGCGGCGCGAAATCGGTCGTCCCCGAGCGCCTTGGCCAGGAAGCCGCTTGCGCGGTGGAGGATGTCGACACCGCCCCAGTCGATGAACTCGAAGATGCCGACCGTCGCGTAGCGAAACCCCATGCCGGCCTTGAAGGCGCGATCCACATCCTCCGGCGTCGCCACGCCCTCTTCGACGAGACGGACCGCCTCGTTCATGAGCAGGGCTTGCATCCGGGGCCCGATGAATCCGGGGGAGTCCGCGCAGCGCACGGGAACCTTTCCGAGCTTCTCGAGCGCGGCGATGGTCCGCTCGACGACCGCGCCTGCGGTCGCCTGTCCGGGCACGACCTCCACGAGCGGGATGATGTGGGCCGGGTTGAGCCAGTGCACGACGAGGAAGCGCTCGGCGCCGCGAACCGCGTCGGCCATGTGCTTGGGCGAGATCGTCGAGCTGGTCGACGCGATGATCGCCTCGGGTGAGACACGAGCGGACACGCGCCCGAGAACCTCGCGCTTCAGATCGACGAGCTCGGGCAGAGCCTCCTGTACGAACCCGCACGCTTCGAGGCCGTCGAGCCCGATCCGATCCTCGATCCGGCCGAGCGCCGGCTCGATCTCGCCCTCCTGGATCACGCCTTCCTCGGCCATCAGCGCGAGGTCCCGCCGGATCTCCCGCCGCGCATCGGCGAACACGGCGGCCGCCCCGCCGCCCGGACGGTCCTTGACGTCGACCAGGGAGACGCGGCTGCCGCCGAGAGCGAAGGCGAGCGCGATCTGGCGCCCGATTCGGCCCGGCCCGAGGACGGCGACGTGATTCATCGACGCTCGCGACCGTAGATCATGACCACGTGCTCGCCCATTCCGCTGTTGTTGTGCGTCAAACCGACGGACGCGTCCGGCACCTGGCGGGCGCCGGCCTCGCCGCAGAGCTGCGCGAACACCTCCGCGGCCTGCGCGACGCCGGTCGCGCCGAGCGGGTGCCCGCAGCCCATGAGTCCGCCGCGCGGGTTCACCACGACGTCGCCGCCGTAGTCGCTCCGACCCGCGGCGACGAAGGCGCCGGCCTCGCCCTTGCGGCAGAAGCCGAGCTCCTCGTAGGCGATCAGCTCGGCGATCGCGAAGCAGTCGTGGACCTCGGCGACGTCGACGTCCTGCGCCCGCACGCCGGCCATCCCGTACGCGGACTGCGCCGCGCGCGCGAGCGCTGGCCAGTGCGCGTAGTCCTCGTGCAGCGACGTCAGCTGGAAGCCGTCGAGCGCCTGCCCGGTGCCGCGGATCCACACCGGGTGGTCAGTGAGATCGCGCGCGCGCTCCTCCGAGGCGACCAGCACCGCCGCCGCGCCGTCGGTGATCGGCGAGCACATGAACAGCCGGAGCGGCGACGAGATCATGCGCGAGCCGAGCACCTGCTCGAGCGTCGCGCCCCGCTGAAAATGGGCGTTGGGGTTCTTCGAGGCGTGTGTGTGGTTCTTCACGCCGACCAGCGCGAGCTGCTCCTCGGTGGTCCCGTACTCCGCGATGTGGCGCTGCGCGGCCAGCGCGAAGCAGGGCGGCGCGGTGAGCCCGAACGAGGCCTCCCACTCGCGATCGACCCCGGTTCCCATGTTGAGGATCGCCTCGTCGCCGCTCGGCTGATTGAGCTTCTCGACGCCGAGCACCATGACGAGATCCGCCAGGCCGGCGGCAATGAACGCATAGGCATAGCGGATACCGACGGTCCCGGAGGCGCACATGTGCTCAGTGCGCGCGCTCAAGGCGCTCGGCCTGATCCCGAGGGCCTCGGCGGCCATCGACGAGATGTGGGACTGGAACGCCGTCCGCTCGGGCATCACCGACCCGACGACCAGACCTTCGACGTCTCTGGGCTTGACCGTCGGCGCGCTGTCGAAGCACACCTTGCCGGCCTCCCAGATCAGGTCGCGATAGCTCGCCTTGCGCACCCCGAACTTCGAGACCCCCGCTCCGATCAGCGCGACGTTTCTCATGGCCGCCTCTCAGATCCCCACCGACATCCCGCCGTCGGCGAAGATGACCTGTCCCGTGATGAACGCGGCGTCGTCCGACGCGAGAAACACGTGAACGCCCGCGATCTCGTCGGGCGACGCGATTCGCCCGACCGGCACCTGGGCCACGATGCGCTCCCTGATCGCGTCGGGGACGCCGGCCAGCATCGCCGTCATGACCGGCCCCGGCGCGACCGCGTTCACGGTCACGCCGTACTTGGCGTATTCCAGCGCGAGCGTCTTCGTGAGCCCGATGACGCCGGCCTTCGACGCCGCGTAGTTCGCCTGACCGATGTTGCCGAGCGAGCCGATGGACGAGGTGTTGACGACTCGCCCCCACGCCCGCTCCCGCATCCCGGGCAGCGCCGCCTGGGCGCACAGGAACGTGCCCTTGAGGTTCACCGACAGGACCGCGTCCCACTGCTCCTCGGTCATCTTGGCGGCCATCGCGTCGCGATTGATCCCCGCGTTGTTGATCAGGATGTCGAGCCGGCCGAACGTCCGGCTGACCTCCTGCACGATCCGCTCGCAGTCGGCCTTCTTCGTCACGTCGCCGGGCAGCACCAGCGTCTTCGCACCGGCCGCGCGGATCTCGCCGGCGACCGCCTCGAGCCCCTCGGGCTTCGCGTCGTTGATCGCGACCGCCGCGCCCTCGCGCGCAAACCGGCGCGCCGTTGCGGCGCCGATCCCGCCCGCCGCGCCCGTGACCAGCGCGATCTTGTCCCGGAGCCTCACCCGCGCCTCCGCATGAGCACGTTCTCCTCGTAGGTGCAGACCACCTCGCCGCGCTGATTCTTGACCACGACGTCGAAGGTCACAACCCCCCGGTCACCCTTGGCGGACTCGCGCGCCTGCTTCACCGTCATCTCGGTGTGGATCGTGTCGCCGAACTTCACCGGCAATGTGAACCGCAGCCGGTCGAGCCCGAGGAGCGCCAGGGCCGTCCCCTCGAACCACCCCGAGAGGTTCTGCTGCCCGTTGGACACCGCGAGAGTCAGGATACCGTGCGCCACGCGCGCGCCGAACGGCGTCTGCGTGGCGAACACCTCGTCGGTGTGCAGCGGATTGAAGTCGCCGGTCAGGCCGGCGAAGCGCGAGACGTCGCCGCCCTCCACCGTGCGGCGGCCGGTCACGAGCACCTCGCCAACCTTGAAATCCTCGAAGAAGCGTCCGCGTGCTGGCATCGTTCCTCCTGTCAGGGGCTGGGTGTTCAGGCGAATGCCGGGCCCCGGTCCCAGTCCAGATCGCGCCCGATGATCACGCGCAGGATCTCGGAGGTGCCTCCCCCGGGCAGGAGGAAGCGCGCGTCCCGGAAGTAGCGCTGGACCGGGTATTCCATCGCGAGCCCGTAGGAGGCGAAGATCCTGGCCGCGTCGTCCGTGATCTTGACCGCCGTCTCGGAGGCGAAGAGCTTCGCCATCGCCGCCTCGCGCGCGATGCTTCGCCCCGCGTCGAGCCGCGCCGCCGCCTGATAGGTCATGAGAATTGCGGCGTGGAGCGAGGTCAGCATGTCGGCGAGCTTGAAGCCGATGGCCTGGTGCTCCACGATCGGCTTGCCGAAGGCGCTCCGCTCGCGGGCATAGCCGAGCGCGGCCTGGTACGCGGCGCGGGCGAGGCCCACGGAGATCGCGGCGGTCATCACCCGGATCTCCGAGAGAATGGTCCCGATCTTCTCGACGCCGCCGGTCTCGCCGCCCAGCAGATGCTCGGCCGGAACCTCCACGTCTTCGAGGAGGATCTCGCCGGTCACCGAGCCGCGCACCGACATCTTCTCGATCGCCTTGCCGAGCGTGATCCCGCGCATCGCCGAACGGTCGAGCAAGAAGAGCGCGATGGACTTCATGCCGCGCTCGTCCGACGTCTTGGCGGCGACCGTCAACAGGTCGGCCACCGGTGCGCTGGTGACCCACGTCTTCGTGCCGCGCAGGACATACCGGTCACCGCGGCGCTGGGCGCGCGTCGTGATGTTCGCGACGTCCGAGCCGGCGTTCGGCTCCGTCAGCGCGAACGTCGCGATCAAATCCCCACGCAGGGCCGGCACCAGATAGCGCTGGCGGAGCGGCTCGGAGCCGTATTTGTAGACGAAATACGTCCCCATCAGCGATTGCATCGCCGCGGCGGCCGCCACGGACAGGGAGCCGCGCGCCAGCTCCTCGGCGAAGAGACAATACGTGACCATGTCGGCGTCGGCGCCGCCGTATGCCTCCGGGTAGCGCAGCCCGAGATAGCCGAGCTCGCCGATGCGCTTGAAGAGCTTGGTCGGGAACTCGGCGCGCTCGTCGATCGTCTCGGCCGCGGGCACCACCTCGGCGTCCACGAACCGCGCGATCGCCTTGCGGAAGTCTTCCTGCTCCGGTGTGAAGGCGATCATTGTAGCGGGGACCTTGAGGCCGGCGTGGACCCGGAGTGGCCTGAGATAGGCGCGGCGAAGCTCCGCACGCCCGATCCCTTCGGTTGCGTCGTTCGGCTCTGGTTCACGGTGACGGGCGCTCCGAGGTCGGCTCAGACCGAGGGTCGCCTGAGGCAGGAGCCCGCTGGCTCCGTTCCGCGGCGCGCAGACGTCGGGTCGCGCCGTCGTCGACCGAGAGATCGGTGCCAGTTCCGGCGATCACGACGCCGTACTCGCGGCGCGCCGCGTCGATCGACACGTAGTCGTCGAGGACGTCCTCCAGCACCCGCCGCGGGTCGCGCTCGAACGGATCGCCGTAGCCGCCCGCGCCCGACTGCTGGAACGAGACGACGTCGCCGTACGCGAACTCGCGCGACTGCTTGCCGTGGACCACCTGCTCACCCGGTCCGGGGTTGATGACGGTGCGGCCCAGCCGCCCGGGGCGGCCGCCGGCCAGACCGTACGGCGCGAACCGCTGGCGGTCGGACAGATTCGTCAGCTTGCCCTCGTCCCCGAGCAGGCGCAGGTCGCGACGGACACCGCAGCCGCCCCGGAATTTTCCGGCGCCCGCCGAGTCGCCGATGAGCTCGAAGCGCTCGACCACGATCGGCTGATTGGCCTCCTGCGCCTCGACCGGGATGTTGGCGGCGTTGAACGCCCACGACATCGCCTCGCAGCCGTCCTTGGCCGCGCGCGCGCCGGTGCCCGACAGCACGAGCTCGTAGGCGACGAAGCGCCGGCGGCGCGCCCGGTCCCAGCCGCCGAACGTGGGGTTCGCCATGTGCGAGGCGGCCGCGGCCACACGATCGGGCAGCGCCGCGGCGAGAGCGCCGAGCACCGACTCGAACGTGCGGTAGCAGATGATCGCGCGCGGTCCCCCGCCGGCGGGCGGCCGCGGATTCAGGAACGACCCCTCCGGCGCCTTCACGGTGATCGGACGCAAGGCGCCCTCGTTCATCGGGCCCAGGGGGTCGGTGAGACACTTCACCGCGGCGTACGAGTACGAGCGCGTGTAGTTGATGTAGGAGTTCATGCCGGACGCCGTCTGCGGGCTCGAGCCCTCGTAGTCGATGACCATCGAGCTCCCGTCGACGGTCACGGCCACCGCCACGCGCAACGGCTCGGTCCCGGGGCCGCAGTCGTCCATGAAGTCCTCGAAGCGATAGACGCCGTCGGGGATCGTGTCGATGGCCGCGCGCATGCTCGCCTCGGTCCGCGCGATGATCTCGTCCATCCCGACCAGGAGGGTCTCGCGCCCATACCGCGCCGCCAGCTCTTGCAACCTGAGCTCGCCGACGCGGAGCGCGCTCCGTTGCGCGCGCAGGTCGCCGAGGACCTTGTCGGGGGTGCGCGTGTTCGCCGCGATGATCCCGACGATGCCCTCCTGCTCCCGGTACTCCTGCCAGACCTTGGTCGGCGGGATGCGCAGTCCTTCCTGGAAATAGTCGAAGATGCCTTCGACGCCCTGGCTGCCCGGCCGCTGACCGCCGACGTCGGTGTGGTGGAGGATGTTCACGGCGAATCCCACGAGCGCGCCGTCGTGGAACGCGGGCTGAGTGATGAAGAAGTCCGGCAGGTGACCGGAGCCGAGCAGCGGATCGTTCAAGAGCACGGCGTCCCCCGGCCGCAACGTCTCGACCGGGTGCGCGGCGAGCGCATTGCGCACCGCGAACGACATCGCGCCCATGTGGCCGGGTGAGTACGGCCCCTGCGCGACCATTCGTCCGACGGGATCGAACACGGCGACCGAGAAATCCTGGCCCTCGCGCGCCTGCTCCGAATACGCAGTGCGGTGCACCGTCGTGCCGATCTCGACGGCGATCGACTGGAGGGCGCCCCAGATGACGCCGAGGGTGATCGGATCGATCCGGTTCATGTCGGCCTCGTCTCCGCGATCAGGTTCGCGTACTCGTCGACGGTCGCCGTCACGCCCGGCGGCAGGACCGTCGTCGACTCGCGCTCCTCCACGATCGCCGGGCCGGTCAGCGACGTGCCGGCCGCGAGCTCGTAGCGGTCGTACACGGGCGTGTCCGTGTAGCCGCGGGCCTCGGGAAAGTACGCGCGGCGCGTCGACTTTCGGCGCACGTCCGCCGAGGCCGCGGCCGCCTTGGCCAGCGCGATCCGCGGGGAGCCGCCGACCGCCGAGAGCTTCCACGTGACCCCCTCGACCGGCTCGGATGTGTTGGCGTAGCCGTAGCGAGCCGCGTAGATCTCGTGGAAGCTCGCGCGCACGCGCTCGAGCACCGCCGGGTCGAGCCGGCCTGGCGGGACCGGCACCGTGACCTCGTAGCCCTGGCCGACGTAGCGAGCATCGGCCGAGCGCGTCACCATGATCTCCCCGGCTACCGCGGATTCCTGGACGACCGCGATCGCCTGCGCGCTCATCTCGCCGTACATCGCGTCGAGCGCGGCACCGTCCACCGCGTCCAGGCGCCGCACGTACGTGCGCGCGACGTCGAACTTCACCTCGGCGGCGAGGAGGCCGATGGCCGCCGTCACCCCCGCCGATGCCGGGAGCACGATGCGCGGAATCCCGAGCGCCTGAGCGAGCCGGCAGCCGTGCACGGGCCCCGAGCCGCCGAAGGCGACGAGCGCGAGATCGCGCGGATCGCGGCCGCGCTCGATCGAGACCACGCGCGTGGCCAGCTCCATGTTCGTGTTGACGATCGTGTGGATACCCCACGCCGCGTCCTCGAGCGAGAGCCCCAGCGGCCGCGCGACCCGCTCCTCGATCGCGCGCGCTGCCGCGCCCGCCTGCAGCTTGATCGAGCCGCCCGCAAAATACTCCGGATTGATGTACCCCAGCACCACGTCGGCGTCCGTGACGGTCGGCTCCACGCCGCCGCGCCCATAGCACACGGGCCCCGGCGTCGACGACGCGCTCTCCGGCCCGACCGCGATCACGCCGAGCGTCGCCCGCGCGATCGACCCGCCCCCCGCGCCGATCTCGACCAGGTCGATTGCCTGGATGTTCATCGGCAGCCCGCTGCCGGGCGCGTTGTTCACGCGATGGAGCTCGAAGGCCGTGGTCGTCGCCGGCCGCCCTTTCTCGATGAGCGCGAGCTTGGCGGTCGTGCCGCCCATGTCGAAGGCGATGAGATCGCGGTGGCCGGTCAGCTCCCCGTAGACAGCCGCCATCAAGGCGCCGGCCGCGGGGCCGGACTCGATCATGCGGACCGGATAGCGCTGCATCGCCTCGGCCGTCGCGACGCCGCCGGAGGACTGCATCACGAAGAGCCGGCCGCGGTAGCCCCGCTGGTTCATCGCGGTCGCGAGGCCGCGAAGGTACTCCCGCACGATCGACATCACGTACGCGTTCACGACGCTCGTCGACGTCCGCTCGTATTCCCGGAACGTCGGCGAGACCTCGTGAGAGAGCGTGACGGTCAGGCCGGGCGCTTCCTCGGCCGCGATGGCGGCGAGGCGCCGCTCGTGCGCCGGGTTCAGGTACGCGTGCAGCAGGCACACGGCGAGCGTCGTCACGCCGCGCGCCGCCAGCTCGCGGATCGCGCGCCGGGCGTCCGCCTCGTCGAGCGGCGTTCGCACGGTGCCGTCGGCCAGGACGCGCTCGGTGACCTCGCCGATGAGCCGCCGCGGAAGCAGCGATGCCGGCTTCTCGATCTGGAGGTCGTAAACCTGATAGCGCTTCTCGCGCCCGATGATCAACACGTCGCGAAAGCCGCGCGTCGTCAGGAGCCCGACCCCACGCGCCTTGCGCTCGATGACGACGTTGGAGCCCAAGGTGGTGCCGTGGACGGCCTGCGCGATGTCGCTCCACCGGACGCCTCCCTTGGCGAGCAAGGCGTCGAGGCCGGCCAGACACGCCTCCGAAGGGTCGGGATACGTCGTGAGTCGCTTGCCGGTCGTGAGCTCCCCGGACGGCGATTGCAGGACGAAGTCCGTGAAGGTGCCGCCGACGTCGAATCCGACGCGATACGCGGTCAGTTCCGGCGCTCCGCGCGCGAGAGGACGATCCGGTACGGGTAGCGACGGCCGGTCTGCCAGCTGATGGCATGCTCCACGGGCTCGCCGCTGAGCGCGAAGTACGTGCGCTCGAAGAAGAGCAGCGGTGATCGGGCGCGGATCTGGAGATGCTCGGCGACCTGGCGCGGCGCGAGAGCGGCATCGACCACCTGCTCCATGAGCTTGATCGGCACGCCCAGCACCCGCTCGATGGCCCCGATCAGCGAGGTCTTGGAGAGATCCTCGTCGGAGAGCGCGGTCCCGATCGTCAGCGGCATGTACGCGGTGACGTGCTGAAACGGCCCGGACTCGGCATGACGGACGCCGACGATGCAGTAGGCCGAGGAACGGGGCGGCAGTCGCAGCGCCTGGGCGATGTTCGCCGGCAGGAGCACGACCTCTCGGGACACGAACTTGAACCAGGTTTCGTCGCCCAGGGCCATCATATCGCCCACCGAGCCGATCACGCGGAGCTTCCGGTCGCCGCCGGCGGCCGGGGTCGCGAAGGTCCCGCGTCCGGCGTGGCGGTAGAGCCGTCCTTCCTGGACCAGCACGTCCAGCGCCTGGCGGATGGTCGGACGGCTCACCTTGAAGCGGGCGCAGAGCGCGTGCTCGGAGGCGATGCGCTCGCCTTCGTCGCGGAGCTCGTGGCGGATGGAATCGGCGATCTGCAGATAGCGAGGAATGCCGGGGCGGTAATTCAAAGGAGCGATCCTCCTGTTGTCAGGATGTCTAGACACGTACCACCGCGGCCCCGGCGCCGTCAATTATCCGTTGATCGCGCCTCTGGCCGTCCGGAACCGCGCGGCCCTGGAGCGGAGGGCGTAGGCGGGCTAACCCGCCGTAAAGCGGCGCGCGTTACCCATGTGGTACCAGGCGGCGGCCTGAGTGTTGGCGAGCATCTGGCGCAGGTGGTTCCGATCGTGGTGGACCCACTCATGGAGCAGTTCATCTACCCGCAGCCGTCCGACCTTCGGGTGCCGGCCCCCGCGCTCGAGATCGGCGGGTCGAAGTCCGGCGACCAGGGCGGCGCTGTCGCGGCGGAGCGCGTCGAGCTCGGCGATCAGGGCCGCGGCCGAGCGCTCGCAGTCGCGCCGGGCGCGAGCGACCGCGGCCTGATCCCACGCCTCGAGGCTCGGCTCGTCGCTGGCCAATATGAGACGAATCCGGCCGGCGAAGCCGCGGCGTTCGCTCTCGATGAGATGGCCGAGGACTTCCTTGGCGCACCACTCGCCGGGCGCCGGATGCCACCCCAGGACGTCGTCGGGATGGGCGGCGAGCTCGGCTCGAATCGCCGCGGCCGCGCTCTCGATCAGCCGTGCGACCTCGCTCGGCGCGAGCGCCCGAACGTCGTCGCTCATCGCCGTGTCAGCTCGCGGGCGATGACGACCCGCTGGATCTGGTTCGTCCCTTCGTAGATCTGGGTGATCTTCGCGTCGCGCATGAACCGCTCGACGGGATACTCGCGCGTGTACCCGTATCCGCCGAAGATCTGCACCGCGTCGGTCGCGACCTTCACGGCCGTATCGGCGGCGAAGCACTTCGCCATCGACGATTCGAGGGCCGTGTTCGTGGCGCCGCGATCGACGAGAGCCGCCGCATGATGCACGAGCAGCCGCGAGCCGTGCACTGCGATCGCCATGTCGGCGAGCATGAACTGGATGCCCTGGAAGGCGGCGATCGGCTGGCCGAACTGCTGGCGCTCCTTGGCGTAGGCCACCGCGGCGTCGAGCGCGGCCTGGCCGATGCCCACGGCTTGGGCCCCGACGGCGGGGCGCGAGCCGTCGAGGACCCGGAGCGCGATCTTGTAGCCCTCGCCTTCCTCGCCCAGGCGGTTCGCCACCGGCACCTCGCAGTCGGTCAGGTGGAGCGCGGCGGTCGGCGATCCACGGATCCCCAGCTTTCGCTCGAGCTTGCCGACGGTGAAACCGGGAAACGTCGGCTCGACGAGAAACGCCGTGACGCCGCTCTTGCCCCGGCCGCGATCGACGGTCGCGAAGAGCGTGATGACCGACGCCTTGCTGCCATTCGACACCCACAGCTTCGTGCCGTTCAGGAGGTAGCGATCGCCCTTGCGAACGGCGCGCGTGGAGATCGAGGCCGCGTCGGAGCCGGCCCCGGGTTCCGAGAGTGAAAAGGCCGCCGTGATCTCGCCGGACGCCAGGCGCGGGAGGTAGCGCTGCTTCTGCTCTTCCGTGCCGGCCGCGACGATCGGCCAGCCCCCCACGTACTGAACGAGATAGATGATTGCGGAGGATGCGCACGCCCAGGCGATCTCCTCGACGGCGAGACAGAACGCCAGGGTGCCCATGTCGGTTCCGCCGTAGGCCTCAGGGATGTAGAGCCCCATGAGCCCTTGTTCGCCGAGGACCTTGAGGCCTTCGTCAGGATACGCCTCGGCCTCGTCCACATGGGCGGCCATGGGCGCGATCCGCTCACGCGCAATCGCGCGCACCAAGCCGCGCATCTCCCGCTGCTCCGGCGTCAGATAGAAGTCGTCGCGCGTCGTCACGATGGACCCGTCCCCAGTCTACAGGCCCCTGACAATTCTCGTCACGCCCGCCAACGATTTTTTGTAGCGAGCGAGTCCGGATATCGCGGCGATGCGCCGCAAGTACGCGAGATTGCGACGAGCCATCGGATGGCATCGACGGTGCACCTGGGGAGCGCCATGCAGACGTCGGAGAAGGTCGTGGTCGTGATGCCGGCCTACAACGCGGGGCGTACGCTCCGTCTCACATACGAGGAGCTGCCGAAAGACACCGTCAGCCTCGTGATCCTGGTCGACGACGGCTCGACCGACGGGACGCTCGAGGTCGCGCGGCAGCTCGGCCTCGAGATCTTCGTCCACAACCGGAATTACGGCTACGGCGCGAATCAGAAGACGTGCTATGCGGAGGCGCTGCGGGCGGGCGCGGACATCGTGGTCATGGTCCACCCCGACTACCAGTACGATCCGCGATTGGTTCCGCAGATCATCGATCCGATCGTCCGTGGGGAGGCCGACGTCGTGTTCGGCTCGCGACTGAAGAGCGGTTCGGCGCTGGCCCAGGGGATGCCCTGGTGGAAGTATTTCTCGAACCGCTTCCTCACGAACCTCGAGAATCGGACGTTCGATCTGTCGCTGTCCGAGTTCCACACGGGCTACCGCGCCTTCCGCCGGGAGGTGCTGGAGACCGTGAATCTCGCGCTGAACTCGGACGGCTTCATCTTCGATCAGGAGATCGTCGCGCAGATCGTCGCGTCCGGCTTCCGCATCGCCGAGATCGCGGTGCCGACGCGGTACTTCCCCGAGGCCTCGTCGGCGAGCTTCTCGGCGTCGACCATCTACGGGCTGCGCATCCTCTCGCTCCTCACCCGCTTCAGCCTCCACCGGCACGGTGTGTGGCACTCGCGGGCCTTCGACAGCCTCCGCGGGCGATATACGCGGCTTCAGCCGGCGGCGCCGCGCGTCGTCGCGGACCATCGCCGGTCTGTTCCCGCCCTCGGACGCTGAGCCATGTGGCGCACCGATGAGCAGCTCCAAGATTGTGGTGCGGCCATCGTCGACCGGCTGGATCTCCTGAGGGTCACGTTTCCGCACAGCGATCTTTTCGTCGGCTTGGGTGCGAATCCGCACGGCGTCGGCATGAGCCGTGCCGAGGGTGAGCGCCTGCGCGACCCCGACGCGCAGCGCGCTCCCCTCGCGAGAAAACGTCTCCGCCTCCGCGTGCTGAGCCGCCTGCTCCTGGTGACGCTCGTCGCCGCGTGGGGCGTCGTCCTCCTGGTCATCTAGGCCGCTCCGCGCCGGCTACTTGGCGGGGTACGTGTAGAAGCCCTTCCCGGTCTTCCGCCCGAGCTGCCCGGCCATCACCATGCGCTTGAGCAGCGGCGGCGGCGCGTAGCGCGCCTCACGGAACTCCTCGAACATCACCTCGGCGACGTACATCGCCGTGTCGAGCCCGACGAGATCGAGGAGCGTGAACGGGCCCATCGGGTAGCCACAGCCGAGCCTCATTGCCGCGTCGATGTCCTCCAGCGAGGAGAGCCCACTCTCGTACACCCGGATCGCATCGAGCAGGTACGGCACCAGCAGGCGGTTGACGATGAACGCGGTCGCGTCCTTCGTCTGCACGGGCGTCTTGCCGACGGCCTGCACCCACTCGGTGGCCGTCTTCACCGCGCCGTCGTCGGTCAGGATCGTCCGGACGACTTCGACGAGCTTCATCAGCGGCACCGGGTTGAAGAAGTGAAGCCCGAGCACCTGCCCGGGGCGCCCGGTGGCGGCCGCCATCGCGGTGACGTTGCACGACGAGGTGTTCGACGCGAGGATCGCGTGCGGCGCGCAGATCGTGTGGAGCTTGGCGAACGTCTCGTTCTTGAGCGCCTGATTCTCGGTCATCGCCTCGACGACGAGGTCGCAGGACTTCAGATCGTCCAGCCGCGTCGTTCCGACGATGCGTCCGAGCGCCGCGTCCTTCGCCTTTGCGTCGAGTTTTCCCCGGCTGGCGAGGCCTTCGAGCGTCTCTCGCAGCCGACCGAGCCCGCGCTTGACCAGCTCGTCGTTGGCCTCGACGAAAAGGACCTGGAATCCTGCCTGAGCCGACACCTGAACGATGCCGGAACCCATGAGACCGCACCCGATGACACCGACGTTCGTGATGGTCATGCGAAGTCCTTCGTGGAGAGTGGCTTAGTTGCGAACGGCGCGACCGGGCAGAGGCAGCGGCTCGTAGTGCGTCCCGGGAGGACACGGATTCCTCACGGTCATGACCAACGAGCCGTATCGCACCGTCCCATCGGGCTGGATCTCGCCGTCACGCCGACGCGGCGGGGGCCCCGGCTCTTTCATGGCCCGATCGAAGGCGACATCACGGGTCTCGGCGATCGGTGCGGAAATACGGAGGAGCATCGACGCGCTGATCGGTGATTTCGCCTCGTCGGCGACCGCCGCCGCGGACCAGCCGCTGATCAGGACCACCGCGCCGAGGAGCGTGACCAGCTTAGTCATAGATGATGAGTGAATGGAGCTTCTGCTCCTTCAGCTTGTCTCGACCGTGAAGAAACGCGAGCTCGATCATGAACGCAACCCCGACGACCTCTCCGCCGAGCTGCCGGATGAGCCGCAGGGTTGCCGCCATCGTACCACCGGTGGCGAGGAGGTCGTCCACCACGAGCACCCGCTGGCCTGGCCTGATCGCGTCCTCGTGGACGGCGAGCGCATCGCGACCGTACTCGAGCTCGTATTCGACCTCGATGGTCTTGCCCGGAAGCTTGCCGAGTTTGCGAACCGGGACGAAGCCTGCCTTCAGCTGGTGCGCGATCGCGCCGCCCATGATGAAGCCGCGCGATTCGATACCGACGACGACGTCGACGCGTTCCGCTTGATACTGCTGCACGAACGCGTCGATCACGTACCGAAAGGCCGGGCCATCCTTGAGGAGCGTGGTGATGTCCTTGAAGAGAATGCCCTCGGTCGGGAAGTCCTTGATGTCACGGATCTTCCGCTTGAGGTCGGCGATGTTCATCGGCGCCCATAGTAACCTGAAATAACCCGATGGCGCGATGCGCCAGGCGCCAATGTGTCCGGCGCCGTGGCAGCATGACACCCTTTGCCGACTAAACGTCAGGATGCTGACGTCTACGCCCGGGCGGGCGTAATCGCTCAAAAGCTCGGATTTTCAGCCGCGGCCACCGAGATTGGCCCCCGTGGCACCCTACTTGCTCCCCCACGGCGCCAGCATCGCCGGAGGAGGAAAGGGATGTTGCTCCCGGAACAAGTGCAGCGCCTGGTCGAGCTGGCCCTGGCGGAGTTCGCTCCGGAGTGGCAGGTCACCGGACTCTGCTCCGAGCTCAGCCTGCACAATCCGGATCACTGGGTCTCCGGCCTCGGAACGTTCGGGCTCATCCTGAGAAATCGCGAAACCCGGAGCGCCAAGGTTCTGGGCTGGCGAAGCGGCGATTTCAGGAGCGCGACCTACCACCGCGGTATCTCCTATCGCGTGCTCGAGGCCTACGCCGACCGCATCACGGATCCGATTCGTCGCTACTTCGAAGAGATCGGCCTGCTGATGCCCGGCCGAGTCTCGACGCGAGGGAGTCAGGCGGCCGCGGCCCGCTCCAGCATCAACTACGCCGGCTAGTCATCCTTCGAGCCGCTCGATGGCCGCCGGCAGATCGGCGAGCCTCGGGATCGTGAGGTCGGGCCGGTTCGAGTTCCCCCGTGAAGACGAAATCACCTGGATCACCCGCATCCCCGCCGCCCGCGCCCCTTGCACGTCGAGAATCGGATCGTCGCCCACGTGGACGGCCGTCGCCGCGTCGCCGCCGATCGCACGCAGCGTCAACGCGAAGATCTCGGGCGCGGGCTTTCGAATTCCCACCTCGTCGGAAAACGTCGTCTGCTCGAAGTAGCCCAGGAGTCGAAACCGGCCCAGCAGCTGCCGGAGAGTCGCGCCGGGCGTGCGCATGATGTTCGACACGAGCGCGAGCTTGTAGCCCGCGCCCTTGAGCGCTTCCAGCGCGGCGAGGGCGCCGTCATCGACAGCCGGAGGCAACAGTAATATCGGCCGCGCGTACGAGTCGAGCAGCGCCGTCAGCAGCGCCGGCGGGACCCGGCGCGGCAGCGAGGGATCGAGCGCGGCCAGGATCGCGCGAACGTGATCGACGCCGGGCACGTCACGGTGCGTGGACCAGATCCGGCTGAGGTAGGCTCCCGACTCGTCGTAGGCGCGATCGAGCGATGACCCCGACGCCGAGAAGCCGGCGGCGCCCAAGAGGGTCGCGAAATCGGCCATCCGCCGCTTCTTGTAGCGGTTGTCGCTCGCCGGACCGTCGAAGAGCAGGGTGCCCCAGAGGTCGATCGTGATGGTTTCGACCTTCACCTGTCACCGCCAGAAGTTCGGCGGCCGCTTCTCCAGGTAAGCGTTCATGCCCTCGCGCGGCTCATCGCTCGCGTACGCGGTGGCGAACGCGTTGATCCCATAGCGAACCGCGGTCGCGAGATCGGTCTCGCGCCAGCGGACGATCAGTTCTTTCTGCAGGCGGATGGCCTCGGGACCGCTCGCGAGAATCGCCGCGACCAATTCGTCGACGGTCGCGCGCAGGCGGTCGCCGGACACGACGCGGTTCACGAGTCCCCAGTCGAGCGCCTGGGCCGCGGTGATCGGCGCCCCCGTCAACAGCATCTCGGCGGCCCGTCCCGGTCCGATCATCGGCGGGAGCAGCGCCGCCTGGATCACGGACGGAATGCCGACCCGCACCTCGGGCAAGCCGAACGACGCGCTCTGCACCGCCACCCGCAGGTCACACGCCAGCGCGAGCTCGAAGCCGGCACCGAGGCACGGTCCGTTGACCGCCGCGATGACCGGGAACGGCGCCCGATGGACGGCCGCGATCGCGTCGTGGAGCGTGGTGATCAGCTCTCGAGCCCGGGCGGTATCGAGATCGCGCAGGACGCGCACGTCCATGCCGGCCGTGAAGGCGCGCCCGCTCCCGACGAGCACCGCGACTCGCGTGTCGCGGTCGGACGCGAGCGCATGAAAGGCATCGCGCACAGCGTGGATGAGAGTCGGTTCGAAGAGGTTGAGCGGTGGACGATCGAGCGTGCACCAGACCGCGGCGCCCGCTCGCTGGATCGTGAGTGGCGACCCCACTAGTACCGGCGCATCGAGGTGTCGACGGTGCGAGCCCAGTAGTCCAGCCCGCCGCGGAGGTTCTTGACGTTCTTGAAGCCGTGCTGCCGGAGGTAGTCGGCGACGGCCGCGCTGCGCACGCCCTGATGGCAGTAGACGACGATCTCGTCGTCGGCGTTCAGCTCATCGACCCTGAGCTCGATCTCCTCGATCGGAATGTGCACGGCGTTCTCGAGTCGGGCGAGGCGCGTCTCCCAGTCCTGGCGGACGTCGAGCAACAGCGGCCGGTCGCTACCGGCCAGACGCGCCTTGAGCTCCTGCGGGGTGATCTCGTCCATCTCGCCGCTCCGCTAGCGAGGCGCCGGACGCCCGACCAGAAAATCCACGAGCCAGCCGTTCACCGCCTGGACGTGCTCGATCTGCGGGAAGTGCCCGCACGCATCGACCCAGCGAACCGCCGCGTGCCGGAGGACGCCGGCGACTTCCGCGCAATGCTCGGCGGGCACCACGCGGTCCTGGCGGCCGTGGATCAGCAGCACCGGGAGCTGCAGCGTCGTCAGCGCGCGGCGATAGTCTTCGGCGTGTGTCTCGAAATCGACGCGCACGTCGCGCAAGGTGGCCAGATAGGCCGCGCGCGCCACGCCGTCCGTGCGAGCGGCGTAGCCGTGCTCCACGAAGAAATCGACCTCGCGCCGATCGGGCGCATGGAAGCAGCGCGCGAGCGCGGCCTTGTAGAGCTTGGCGCTCCCGCCGAGCGACAGGAGCTCGCCGAGACCGCGGAGCGCGACGAGCCGATAGATCCAGGACGGACGATAGTTGCAGCCGGGCACGACGCCGCCGACGAGCGCCAGCCGCTCGACCCGCGTGGGATGCGTCAACGCGAGCGTGATGGAGACAGCACCGCCGAGCGAGTGGCCCACCAGCGAAGCCTGCGCGAGTCCGAGCCCATCCATGAAGCCGCGGAGCGCGTTCGCGAAATAGCCGAGCCGGTAGTGCGTGCGCGGCTTGGCGGATTCGCCGAATCCCGGGAGGTCGACGGAGAACACCGTGGCGCGGCCGGCGAGCGGGCGCACGTTGTGGCGCCACGACTCGGCGAAGCCGCCCAGACCGTGCACGAAGATGACGGCGGGCCCGCGCCCTTCGACCACATAATGCAGGCGGAGCCCGTCGACCTCGCCTCCCCGCAGCTGCAGTTCCGGCATGAGGGTACGATTCTACCAGACCGAACGGCTCCTCAGGTGAACAGGTCGAGCGGCGTCGACTCGTTCGGCGTGGGCTGCCCGAGGAGCCGCTTCATCATCAGCGCGTTCTTCACCGGGTAGTCGCGGTTGTTGTTGTTGAAGGAGATGAAGACGTCCTCGCTCTCCTCGCTGACCGCCTCGATTTCCGGTAACAGCGCCCGGAGCTCCCCTTCGCTGTAGAGATAGTCGTACTTCTCCCGCACCGACGGCTCCTCGCCGCGGAGCTGGCGAAGCCAGCCCTCCGCGTTGCGGCCGTGGAGCCGGAACACGGCCGTCGGCGCCGTCGCCGTGGTGACGCGGGGGATCGCGTGGCCGGCCGGGGGCGCATCGACGATGACATGGGCGAGCCGCGCGCCGGCCAGCGCGCGCAGTGTCTCGTCGAGGTGCTCGGGAAGCCACGAGCGGTGGCGGAACTCGATCGCGATCGTCCATCCTGGCAGTCGAGCTGGCAACGAGGCGAGATAGTCGATCCGGATCGGGTCGAAATGGACCCACGGCGCGAACTGGAAGAGCACATAGCCGAGCTTGCCGGCCTCGGCGATCGGCCGCACCGCGGTCCGGAAGAGGCGGAACGCGTGATCGACGGCTTCCGGCGAGAAACTCGCGGCGTCGATTTCGCCGCGGCGCGTGCGCCGAGGACTCTTCGGCAGGAGGGCCGCGAGATCCGCCGGCACGGTTTCGGCGCGGGGATGGTGGCCGGTCAGCAGCGAGTACGCCTTCACGTGGAAGAGGAAGCCCGGGGGCGTACGATCGACCCAGCGCTGCGTGTTCCGGATGTCGGGGATCGCATAGTAGGAGCTGTTCACCTCGACGACGTCGAACACGCTCGCGTAGTGGCGCAGTCGCGCCTCGGCCGACATGGATTTCCGCGGGTAGAAGCTCCCGGACTCGATGAGCGCCGGGTCCGCCCACGCGCAGATCCCGACCCGAGTGCGCCTGCTCACGCTAGACGATCTTCTCGTAGATGCCCGGCGGGATCACGCGATAGACGTGAATCGGCTGGGAGACGTTCTTGAACGTCTTCTCCCCGAGGCTTTCCAGGACGAAGTGGCCGCGGATCCGGTCGGCGGTGGTGGGGCCCACGACGATCTCGCCGCCCTGCGCCGAGCCCGCGAAGCGCGCCGCCACGTTGGTCGTCGGCCCGGTGGCGGTGAACGTCCAGCGTTGCCCGGGGCCGGTGCCGAGCTTGGTCGCCCCGACGAGCGCCTCGCCGGTGTTGATGCCCATGTGGAGCTGGATCGCCGGGAACATGCCACCATACTCTTCGTTCAGCGTGCGCGTTCGCTGGGAAATGGCGAAAGCAGCCCGCGTCGCGTTGAGCGCGTGGTCGGTCGAGCTGCGCTCCGACTGGAAGATCACCATCAGGCCGTCGCCGGCCGTCTCGTTGACGTCGCCGTGGTGGCTCTGGATGATTTCCAGAAAGCTCGAGAAATACGTCTGCACGAGCTGGTTCAGCTTGCGGGGCTCGAGCTGCTCGGACAGCTTGGTATAGCCGGCGATGTCGAGGAACAGCA
>CAYVHH010000428.1:0-11008 GCA_964450175.1 uncultured bacterium
ATGGTGGCTAAATGTGTTTCAGACGCTTGGGGACAAGTCAAACTTCCCACGCCGGGGGGGTGGGGGGGGGGGTTGGGGAGGGTCTTGGGACCACGCGGGATGCTTCCGCGCGGCCCCGCGGCGGCTGGGCTCCATCTGGGCGCTCGACTTGCGCATCGCCCGTCGAGGGAACGGGTCCCAAGACCCTCCCCAACCCCCGCCCCCTCCCGACCGGAGCATTTGCGGTCTTTACGTAGCTGGTCAGAGCGCAGAACACAGACAGACCTGCTACGTGGGCGGCGGCCGGGCGTCGTAAGCGTGGCGGATGGTGCCGGCTGGCGGAGCGTTGAAGCGGCAGGGGCCGGCTGCGGGGTTAGAGGTTGAGGGATTTCAGGTAGGTGCGGAAGTCGTCGGCGAGGTCGGGTCGGGCGAGGGCGAATTCTACCGTGGCTTTGAGGAAGCCGAGCTTGTCGCCCGTGTCGTAGCGGCGGCCCTCGAACTCGCACGCGTACATCGGGCGGCGCGCGCGCAAGGCGCGAAGCGCGTCGGTCAGCTGGATCTCGCCTCTGGTGTCGGCCTTGGTGCCGGCGAGGATCTCGAAGATCTCGGGGGGCAAGACGTAGCGGCCGATGATGGCGAGATCCGACGGCGCGTCCTTCGGCTTGGGCTTCTCGACGAGGTCGAGGATCTCATATACCCGGCTCTCGACCGGCCGAGCGCTGATCACACCGTACTGGTGGATCTGGTGCTGTGGCACGCGCTGGACCGCGATCACCGGCGCCTGGTGGCGATCGCTCACGTCGAGCAGCTGGCGCATGCACGGCGTCCGGGTCGCGCCGATGATGTCGTCGCCCAGGAACACGGCGAAGGGCTCGTCGCCGACCAGCGAGCGCGCGCACAGAATCGCGTGGCCGAGCCCGAGCGGCTCGCGCTGGCGCACGTACGAGACCGAGGCGAGCTCCGAGATGGTCTTGATCTGGGCCAGCTCGTCGGTCTTGCCCCGGTCGTTCAGGTAATACTCGAGCTCGAAGGCGGAATCGAAGTGATCCTCGATCGCGCGCTTGCCGCGGCCGGTCACGATGATGATCTCCGAGAGCCCCGAGGCCACCGCCTCCTCGACGACGTACTGGATCATGGGCTTGTCGACGAGCGGGAGCATCTCCTTCGGCTGCGCCTTGGTCGCAGGGAGGAATCGGGTGCCGAGCCCTGCGGCGGGGAACACCGCCTTGCGCACCTTCATGGCTTCATTATACGTGGCGCATCCGCGCGGCCCGGCGCCGGCGCAGGAGCACGAAGGCCGTGACGTACGTGAACGCGCCCGCCACCGTCCCCACGGCCGCGGTGCCGATCAGGAGCGCCAGCGAAACGTTGCGCACGAGGTCGAGCATGTCGGAGGCCGAAAGGGCCGAGGACGCCCGCAGCAGCTCCGCGATCTCCGCGACATCGGCCCCGTGAAGATCCGGCAGGACGAGGGCGCCGATGCGCAGCGCGAAGCCGTACACGAGCGGTGCGAACCACGGGAGGTTCAGCCAGGCCCCCGTCACCGTCACCGCCCGATTCAGGCGGAAGACCGTCGCGACCGCGAGCGACAGGAGCGTCTGCAGACCGTAGAACGGCGTGCAGCTGATGAAGACGCCGACGGCCAGGGCGAGCGCGACGCGCCAGGGCGGATCGTCGAGCCGCAGCACGGCGCCGAGCCGCGCGCCGAGCGCGTGCCGGATTCGGTTCAAGGCCGCGGTCGCCACCGGCCGACTCCCTCCAGCACCGCGACGATCGCGAGAACGCACGCGGCCTGGACCAGGATGAGCACCGCCTCGCGCGGCGTCGCGTCCTTCAGGAGGATCGCGGAGAGGCCGAGCGTCGAGGCGAGGAAGAAGATCAGCAGGACGCTCTGCTTGCGCGTGAGACCGAGCGCCTCGAAGCGGTGATGAATGTGGTCCCGGCCCGTGTAGGCCAGCCACTCGTGCAGCGAGTGCACCTTGCCCGTCACGATCCGAGCGACCCCGACAAAGCCGATGTCGAACAATGGCACCCCCAGAATCAGCGACGGCGTCAGCAGCGCGATGATCGGGTCCCCCTCAGACCATTCTCCCATCACTGCGAGCCCGGCGAGCGTGAACCCGATAAATGTCGCGCCGCTGTCGCCCAGGAAGACCTGGGCACGTCCCGGACGGAAGTTATAGGGTAAAAACCCTAGACAAGCACCGACCAGCGCGGCCGACAGATACATCAGGTAACGCTGCTCCGTCTGGAGCGCCGCGATGCTGAAGAAGATTCCGGTGATCCCGCCGAGGCCCGCGGCCAGGCCGTCCATGCCGTCAAGGAACTGGACCGCGTTGGTGACCGTGACGAACCAGAGGATCGTCAGCAGCACGTTGACCCACACGAACCCGGGCACCCAGACCGGCGTCACGTTCAGCACGACGCCGTAGGCGATCGCGGCCGCCGCGGCGCCGATGTGGCCCACGAGCTTGAGCGAGGCCGGGAGGTCGGTGAGGTCGTCCAGGATCCCGATGCCGACCACGAGCGTGGCGCCGACCACGACCCCCTTGAGCTGGAGCGAGAAGTCGAAGCTCGTGAGGACCGTCACGGCGAAGCCGCAGTAGACCGCGGCGCCGCCCAGGAGCGGAGTCGCGACCTCGTGGACCTTGCGCGCGGCCGGCATGTCCAGGACGCGCCACCGCTGGGCGATCAGGCGCGCCACCGGCGTCGCGAAGAAGGCGACCGCGAACGCCAGCATGACCAGGTAGAGCCACGGCAGGCGCGCCGCGTGATCGCGACCCCAGATCGGCACCAGCAGGAGCAGACCCACCAGCGCCAGACGCATGAGGTGGGGCGCCGCCGGGCCAGGCGTGACGAGACCGGCCTGAATCGCGGTCGACACGCGCGGGAAGCGATCCGGCTCGTTCATCACGCGAGCGCCTCGGCGAGCATCGACGTGACCGTATCGGCCTCGCCGTCGGTGAGGAGCGGATAGCACGGGATCGACAGGCACTGACTCCAGAGCCGCTCGGCGTTCGGATAGCCCGAGAGCCCGAGTGCCCGGTGGATCGGGCGAAAGACGGGGCGCCGGGCCGCCACGCCCCGACGCTCGAGGTGCGCCAGCACGGGATCGAGCGGCTTGTCGACCGCGATCACGAACCGGTGGTACACGTGACGCTCGCCGGCGTCCGCCGGCACGCGGCACCGTGGCGCGCGCGCGAGCGACGCGCGATAGCGCGCGGCGAGCGCGCGCCGCCTCGCGATGAAGGTGTCGAGCCGCGCCAGCTGGCTCCGGCCGAGTGCGGCCTGCATGTCGGTCATCTTGTAGTTGAAGCGCGGCGCCAGATCGGTGCGTTCGTCGTAGTCGCGGGTATCCCGCACGCGCGCGACGAGATCGGCGGGGCCCACGACCGCCCCGCCCTCACCGGTGGTGAGGAGCTTGGTCGCGTAGAACGAGCACACCGTGAGCCCGCCCCGCGCGCCGACCGGTCGGCCGCCGAGCGTCGCGCCGAGCGTCTGGGCGCAGTCCTCGACGACCGGAACGCCGAGGCGGAGGAAGTCGGCGAGGTCCACCGCGAGGCCGAACGGGTGCACCACGATGACCGCGCGGGTTCGCCGCGTGCGCCGGCGCGCCGCGTCCTCGGCGGAGAGCCCGAGCGTCTCGGGATCGGCATCGGCCAGCACCGGGCTTCCGCCGCAGCGGGTGACGGCGTGGTACACCGCGTCGCAGACGTAGGTCGGGATGATGACCTCGTCGCCCGGGCCCACCTCGAGGGCACGCAGCGCGAGCTCGAGCGCGGCGCTCCCGGAGCTGACGGCCGCCGCCGCGGATACACCGAGCCGCTGCGCGAGCTCGCGCTCGAGTCCGGCGACCTCGGGCCCTTGCGCGAGCTGGCCTCCGCGGACGACGCGCGCGACGCGCTCGGCGTCGTCGTCGCTGAGAGTCGGCCGCGAGTGCGGGATTATGCCCTCGGCCTCACAGATTCAGGAGCAATCGGACCGACTGGAAGGCCTCTGCGAACTTGACGCGCGCCTGAATGCCGCGGAAGTTCGCGCACGACCGAGCCAGCTCCAGGATCGTCAGGTCCTCGATGTTGGTCTTCGTCACCTGCGATTCGTGCGCCGCCAGCCCGGCCAGCTTCGTCTCGAGCACGTCGGCGATGTCGGTGGCGCAGTTCGGCGTGAAGTTCACCGTCGAGGGCACCTCGAAGAACAGGAGGTTCGGCACGTACCGCGTCGCCGACAGCGCGCTCTGGGCCAGGTTGCGATGGTCCTGGTGCGTGTCCTCCGGCGAGTTGACGAAGATCATGCGCGGCTCGGTCTTTCTGATCACCGCCTCGAGCCGGACGATCAGCTCGCGGGTCAGCGGCACCTCGGTGTCGCGATAGTCGCCCCAGAAGACCTCGCGCACGCCCAGGACCCGGGCGGCCTCCTTCTGCTCGCGCCGGCGCACCTCGGAGTCGCCGCCCAGCGCGCCGTCCGAGGCGACGAACATGTAGACCGCGTGCCCCCGCAGCGCGTACTTGGCGAGCATGCCGCCGCAGCCATACTCGACGTCGTCCGGGTGGGCGCCGAGGGCGAGAACGTTCACTTACTTCTCCGGTGCGAGGCGCGACCACGTGCATCCCTTGCAGAGGATTTCGAGGGCCTCATCGCCATGATTCAACAGTAAGTCAAGGGTGGAGAGAAACGGAGCAAATTCACCATGTTCCTGGCTATAGACGGGGTGCTCGTATTGCTGGGTTTCGACCGCGATCCCGGCCGCCGCGAACTGGCCGATATCCATGTAGAGAGCCCCGTCCCGACCGGCCAGATAGGTATCGGCGCCGACCGCGCGGCAGAGCGCGACCAATCGGGCGGTCGCGTCGACCTGTGCCTCGGTCGGGAGCTCGATCGCCGAGGCCAGCCGGGTCTCCGTCGTGATCCCGAGCTTCCCGGCCAGCCACTCGGCGCTGGCGATCGCGACGGGGGCCAGACGATCCCATGGCCGGCCGTAGAACGCTTGAAGCTCCTGACGGTGCCGGGCCCACTCCGGAGCGCCGCTGTACGCGCTCTCGATCGCGGCGAGGTGGCGGGCGCGCCAGCTCTGACTCGAGTCGACCAGCACGTCGCGGATCGGGGTACCCAGCCTGGCGCGAACCGGCACGGTGAGCCACCGAGGTCCCTCGCGCGTCTTGATCCGGTTGCGGTTCTGCCAGCCGTTCTTCTCGTACTGCACGGTGTCGAGGAAGATGAACAGGTCGGCGGCGGCCCATTTGGCGTAGTAGCCGAGCCACGGCAGATACTGCGGCTGGTGGATGGCGAGCTTCATCGGCCGCCGGCCGGGATCACCGGCGCCTGACGAAGATCGGGTTGCTGAGAAGATGGCCAAGCCCGCGCACGTCGAGCCGATAGAACGTCGGCGAGCCGTCGAAGACGTCGCGGTGAACGATCCGAAACGGCGGCGGCTCCGTCCACGCCCTGACGACCGCGCCGTTGCGCACGAGGCTCACGCGCACGTCGCGAGCGGCCGCGGCGCCCGCGGTCGCCTCCACGGCGATCGTGACCTCGACCGGCGCCGCCTCGGCGGCCCGCGCGACATCGCCCGAGATCGCGGCGGCGCTCCCGGCGCGGACCGAGAATTCCGTCAGCACGAGCTCCGCCCCCGCCTCCTGCTCCACCGCGTAGAACCGTCCGCGCTTCAGCGCGTCGAGCACGGCGCGCTCGGTCCGCTCCTCGACCAGGAACACGGTGCGGATTTTCCCCAGGGTCTTGCCCGCGGTGAATCCGTGGAAGCCCGACTCGCCGACGGCCCACGCGGGCCGGCTTCGGTCTCCGGCCGCGAACTCGCCGAGCAAGCGATCCCAGGATCCCGCGGGCCGGTCGATGCGGGTCGTGTCTTCGTACACGGCGCCGAAGGCCGTGTACCGCGCCGTCCTCAGGAGGTCATCGGGGTACGGCGGCGTGTACCACGAGACCTTGATCGGTCCCATCCACTGCTCTCCCGCGTCGCGGGCCTCAGGAAACGACCACACGGTGACGCCACCGAGCCGGTCGACGTAGTCGATCAGATCCTGATGCGGGGCGAGTCCGAGATCGCGGTACGGTGGGTAGAGATCCTCGGCGAACGGCCATCCGCGCGCGACCGCCAGCACCGCGACGCCGCAGAGGACCGCGCCGGCGACCCAGCGGCGCTGCGTCACGACGACCACCACACGACCGACCCGGCGAAGGCCGCGCCGCTTGCGCATGACCAGATAGATGCCGGGCACGACGAGAAGCGCCGGCAGCGCGTCGAGGACCGACGACCAGCCGAACCCGCCGATCTTGTTGCCGGTGACCGGCAGCGCGCGCAGCGCCGCCTCGTCGAGGCCGAAGAGCAGCATGTTCTTCTGCGTCTCGTGCACCGCCATGTCGAGCGCCAGCGGCGACCCCGTCCAGTAATAGTGCGGCAGCACTTCGACCCCGGGGACGATCAGCACGCGCGGGTTCGCCGCGCGCGCCTGGGCCACGCGCTCGAGGTAGCGATCGATCCCGAGGTCGAGCACCGAGCGCTCGTCGCGCACCGCGCGAGTCAGCGCTCGGAACGGCGGCAGCCCGTACTCGACGCGCAGGAGGTAGTTCTCGGTGAGGAGGAGCGCGCCGATCCCCTGCTTCTCGGCCATCACGGTGAGCTGCTCGAGCGCGAAATCGCCGGTCGACAGGTCCGAATGGAGATGTAGCACCGAGGGCAGCCGCTCGAGAGCCTCCGCGGCGCCGCCCGTCGAGCTCGCCAGACCGGCCAGCGCCGCCGCGACGACGGCGAGCCGCGCGGCGCGGCGAATCACTGAAGCCCCTTCGCGCGAACCAACGCCGCGTAGACCGCCAGCAGCTTCTCGCTCGCGACCGACGTCGAGAACGCTTCGGCCCGCCGCACCGCGGCCTCGCCCAGCTTGCGCCGCAGCGCGGGGTCCCGTCCGAGCTCGATCAGCGCCGCCGCCAGCGCCCCGACGTCTTCGGGCTCGACCAGTCGGCCGCACTCGCCATCGGCGACGACGTCGGGAATCCCGCCGACTGTGGTCGCGACGACGGGTAGCCCGAGGGCCATCGCCTCGACGATGACACGCCCCATCCCTTCGTTTCGCGACGGCACCGCCACGACGTCGGCCGCCGCCAGGTACGAAGCCACATCGGTGGTCTCGCCCGTCATCGCGAGTCGCGAGCTCGCGCCCAGCGACGCGGCGATCGCCCCCAGATGCGCCCGCTCGGCGCCGTCGCCCACAAGCAGGACTCGTGCCGATGAGATCTGCGCCGCGACGGCCGGGAGCGCGCGCACGAGGAGATCGAAGCCCTTGATCGGCACCAGACGGCCGAGGCCGACCACGACGAACGCGTCAGCATCGAGGCCCAGATGCCGGCGCGCCTCGCCACGCGACGGCGCCGCGGCGCGGAGCTCGGAGGTCGGCACGCCGCTCGGCACCGCGACGTACTGCTCGGCGCGACCGATGCCGCGTGCGAGATGCTCTCGGGCGCCGCGCTCGGTCAAGGTGATGATGCGGTCGGTCCATCGCGCCGCCTGGCGCTCGAGCGCGGTGAAGACGGCGGTTCGGCGCGGGCTGTAGTAGCCGTAAAAGATGTGGCCGTGCGGCTGGTGGATCACCGCGGGCACGCGCGCGAGCACCGCCGCGAGGCGGCCGATGAATCCGGCCTTCGAGGTGTGCGTGTGGACGATCGCCGGCCGCTCGCGCCGGATCACCCGGACGAGCTCGGCGAGCGCGGTGAGATCGGCGAGCGGCGCCACCTCGCGCCCGAGCGCCGGAATGTCGGCGACCCGGCAGCCGCGCCGGCGCGCGTCGGCGAGCGAGGCGGCGTCGGACTCGCGGAACGACGTGGCCAGGACGCAGTCGTAGCCCGCGCGATCGAGGGCGACGCACGAGGCGATCGTGTTCTCCGACGAGCCGCCGAGCGTGAGCCGCGTGATCGGGTGCAGGACGCGCAGGTTCATCGCGGCCCCTTGCGCGCGTAGAGCTCCACCGACGGTCCGACGAGCCAGCGGTCGCGCGAGAGCTCGGCCACCGCCGCCGCGCCCGCGGCGATCGTCGTCCGGCCCCAGTGCGGCAAGGTGTCGGCGGCGGCGGTCTTCGCCACGGGCTCCCGGGAGGCCGGCGCCGAATTCGAGACCTCGAGCACCTGGAAGCCGGCGCGCTCCACGAGCCGCCGGAGACCCGACGGCGTGAACGCGAAGTGGTGGACCACCGGATAGGTATCCCACCCCCGCGATCTGACCAGCGGGCCGAGCGCGATCAGGAGGCGCGCCCACGGACGGTGGAAGCGGGCGTTCGGCACGCGCAGGGCGAGCAGCCCGCCGGCGGCGAGCACCCGATGGGCCTCGCGCAGGATCGTGAGCGGCTCGTACGCCTGATCCACGACGTTGACCAGGGTCACCATGTCGGCCGTGCCGCCGCGGAACGGCAAGCGCGCGCCGTCGGCCTGGATCGCCGGCGTCTCGCCTGCTCGCCCGGCCACAGCACACGCCGGGTGCGCGATGTCCGTGCTGATCGCGAGCCAGTGACGGCCGTGCGCGAGCCCGGCCAGATGCCCGCCGCCGGAGCCCACGTCGATCAGGCGCGGACGCGTGGACCGCGCGCGGCCCAGCGCCGCGAGCCGGTCGAGGAGCGCTCCGAACAGGCGCGTCCGCTCCGAGGTCACCTGTTCCGGAGCAAAGAGCAGCGGATACTCGGTCTCGTACGTGTGACGAAGCTCGGATTCGGTCGGCAGCTCCGTCGACAGGGAGCTCCGGCAGCTCGGACAGCGGCGATAGCGCACGCCTCGATAGACGAGCGCGCTCGGACGGGTCACACCGCCGCAGGCGGCGCAGCTCACGGCCCGGCCGCCCCCCGAGAGTGGCGCCGGCATCTTCGACGCCTTGACCTCGCCGCCGGCGTCCGCCAGGTGGCGGAGCGTCCCCTCGAGCTCATCGATCGCGCGCTCCCAGCTGTAGTGGCGCTCGACGTGCTCGCGACACGCCGCGCGAAGCCGCGCGTACCCGTCCGGATCGCGTTGGCGGCCCTCGAGAAAGCGCGCGAGATCCTCGGCCATCACCTCGGGCGTCGTGCCCCGGAACACGAGCGACGGGCACAGCGTTCTCAGGATCTCAGGCGTGGCGCCGACGGGCGTGCCGAGCACGGGCGTCCCGCAGGCGAGCGCCTCCACCGTCACGAGCCCGAACCCCTCGAGCTCGCGCGTAGGGAGCACGAAGAGGTCCGCGGCCTGGTAGTAGCGCGGCAGGTCGACGTCGGGCACGAAGCCCAGGAACCTCACGCGGTCGCCGAGGCCGAACGCCTGGCTCCGCGCCTCGAGCGCGCCGCGAAGCGAGCCGGCGCCGCCGATCAGCAGCAGGGCGCTCGGATACCGGGCCGTCAGACGACTCATCGCCTCGACCAGGTTGTCCAGGCCCATCCGCGCTTCCAGGTTCCGCACCGTCAGCAGCAGCGGGCGATCGGTCGGCAGGCCGAGCGCGTCTCGGATCGCTCCCCGGTCGGGCACCGGCGCGAACCGATCCGTCGCCGCGGCCCCGCGGATGCGCACGATGCGCTCCCGCGGCACCGCGTAGAGCTTCCAGAGCTGGTCGGCGGAAAAGTCGCTCAGCACGTGGACCAGGCGCGCGCGTCTGAGGCACGCGCGCTCGATCGCCCAGAGCATCGCGGCGCCCGTCGCGCCGACCAGGCCGGCGCGATGGCGCGCCGTCATCCCCCGGCGCGAACGATACTCGAGCGGCGCCGGCGAGTAGAAGCTGTAGAGGCTCGGGAGCCGAGCGCCGGAGCGCGACGCGAGCGCGCCGTAGCCGGCGAGCGGCTGGTGGACGTGCAGCACGTCGGCCGGCTCGCCGCTGAGCGCCGCCGCCACGGCACGACGCGCCTCGAAGACCGAGCTCCTGATGAATCGCCCGATCGAGCGCCGATCGGCGACGAACTGCCGGATCCGCACGCCCTCGCGCTCGAACGAGGCCGGCGCGGGCGCGTCCGGGTCGGCGCGGCTGACGACCCGCACGTCGTGACCGCGCGCCACGAGGCGCCGCGCCTGCTCCCAGAGCATTCGCTCGCCTCCGCCCAGCGGCCGCGAGGGCGAGACGTCGGAGACCATGAGCACGCGAAGCCGGCCGCTCATGCGCGACTCACCGGAGGCTCCAGCGGCCGTGGTCGTCGAGGTACTCGCACATCCACAGCTCGAGCATCATCAGGGTCCAGAGCCGATCGGCGTGGGTGCGCGCTCCGCTCAGATGCTCGCGCTTCAGGACGTCGACGGCGTCAGCGTCGAACAGGCCGCGCGCTCGGACACGGTCGGGCGCCAGCAGCTCGTCGAGGGTCGGCCGCAGATCCCGGCGGAGCCATTCGCCGAGCGGAATCATGAAGCCTTGCTTTCGATGCGCGAGCACCTCATCCGGCAGCACCCCGGCAAAGGCGGCCTTCAGGAGTCCCTTCAGTCGGCCACCCGGCATCTTGGTCCGCGGCGACAGGCGCAGACTCTCTTCGATGATTCGGTGGTCGCAGAACGGCGCGCGCACCTCGAGCGAGTTGGCCATGCTCATCCGATCGGCCATCGCGAGGAGATCGTCCGGAAGGTAGGCCGCCAGATCGACGCGAAAGGCGCCGTCCACCGGATCGCCGTAACCGCCGGTCGCGAAGGCGCGCTGCTGGAGCTCGTCGACGCCGGCGCCGAGACGCGCGGCCAGCGCCGGCGTCACGAGGCTCGCCAGCGCCGCGTCGCCGAAGAACCGGGTCCAGCCGATGTAGCGATCGCCCGGTGCTCCGTCGGGCTCGGCGGTGAATCGCCGGGCCCAGTCGGCCCAGTTCCGGCTGGACGCCGAGTCGGGCAGCCGGACCGCGAGCGCGCGAGCGGCGTGACGAAGCCAGCGCGGGAGCTTGCCGTGGAGCGCCGAGACCCGGAGCCCGAGATAGCGCGGATAGCCGCCGAACGTCTCGTCGCCGCCGATCCCCGAGAGCGCGACCTTGACGTGGTGCGCGGTCGCCTGCGCGACCACGTACGTGGGAATCGCCGAGGAGTCGGCGAACGGCTCGTCGAACGCGCG
>CAYVHH010000429.1:0-4065 GCA_964450175.1 uncultured bacterium
TACGTCGTCGTCATCACGCGAAGCCCCTGCGTGTACCACGTCTCGGGGTAGCCGAGCCCCGCCGAGATCATCACGAAGAATCCGGGCTCGGCGCCGGCCGCTGGCGCCAGCCCGAGGCTCCCCGGCCCCGCCGACGCCCAGTAGCGGATGGAGCCCTCGCGCTTGCCGCTCGCCGCGGCGGTCCGCACGATGATGTCCCGCATCTCGTCGCGCGCCGGGAGCTTCAGCTTCGAGTTGTGCGCCGAGCGGATGAAGCGGTCCAGATGCGCCTCGAGATCGTAGATCTTGCCGGCCTCGATCGCCGCGGTGTCGAAGATGCCGTGGCCGCGATGCACCATGTGGTCGTCGAACGGCACGACCATGAGCGCGGGATCGGTCACGATCCCGCCGAGCTGGCTCGAGTAGAACGCCCAGTACTTGACGGGCTGGCGCGTCCGCAGGGCTCGAAGTCGGGCGATCACCTCATCGAGCGTCAGGGTGGGCAACGTGGTCGTCGCGGACATGCTCACTCCCTCTCGGCGGCGAGGCGCCGCCACGGTCAGTCTTCGCGTTCGCGCATCAACTGTAGCATTCTCGGCGGCGTCGGAGGAGGCGCGTTCTTCGCGCCGGCTCGTGGCGCTCGTGCAGGTTCGCCCGGGTCGCTGAGGGCCACGACGCTCTAGATCAGGAACGAGAGATTTGGCAGGGGCTCGGCCGCATTGACCAGCACGACCTTCTTGCGGCACATCTTCAGCTCGCCGCCGACTCGCCGGAGCCGGTGGGTGGTGCGCCCCACCCACCAGTGCAGCTCGCGCTTGGCCTGGATCGCGAGCTCGGCGAGGGCGAAGTTCGACTCGGCGACCAGCTCGCCGTCGCCGGTCGACGAGGCCTCGATGTTCGAGACGAGGCGGCGCATGAGCGACGCCGGCTCCTGGCTATAGCGGTAGCCGGTCTGCAAGAGCTTGATCCGCGTCTCGATGCGGCCGCGATTGTCGTAGATGTGCGAGATGTGCTTGTCGGGATCGGCAGCGGGATCGGTGCTGGCCGGCACCCAGTACACGCCGTCGTCGGTCCACAGCGCGAGCCACTCGGCGTAGTGGGCCTCGTCGGCCAGCCGCGCTTCGCGGTAGACGAACTCGACTACGGCTCGGTGTTCGGCGTCGGGGAGCATCAGGTCGGCGGGGGCTACGCGTCCGTCATCACCGTCCGGTAGTGGCGCCAGAGCGCGCGGTTCGTCGTCTCGTCGGTGACGTGAGAGACGGTCCGGCCCTCGGCATCGACTCGCTCGCGGTTGAGGCCGCGGCCGATCTCGAGCCACGGGGCGGTGCGCGCGTGCAGCCCGAGCTGGTTGCGAGCCGCGACGAGCAGGTCCTCCGGCATCAGGAACGACCCCGGGCCCATGCCCGCCTCGGCCATCCGCAGCAGCCGGCCGTTGAACTCGGGAACGCCCTTGAGAAACATCGGCGTGTGCCAGTGCACGCACTCCTCGACGCTCACCGGCTCGACGATCGCGATGTTGGTCTCACCCAGAAACAGATTCGGGAAGATGAGCACGTGGGCCGGGCCCTCGAGAATGCGCCGGCGCGCGAGCTCGGGACCGTCGCGGCGCTCCAGCGCGGCCACGAAGTCGGCGACCACCGAGCCGGAGGCGCCCCCCAGCCATTCGAACGGCCCTTGATAGCCGGGCGACCAGTCGATCTCCATGTGACCGTTGCCCCAGTCGCGCACGACCGCCTTGATCGCCTTCTCGTCCCCTACCACGCGCTGATACTGCGTGCGAACCGTCGTGAAGAGCGCGCGATGGACGAACCCGAGATGGTAGCCGTCGCTGTCGTTCTCGGGCAGCGCCTTCCAGTTAGCGGCGCACCGGTGCTTCACCCAGCCGGCGGTCAGCTCGATCTCGCCGGCGGGCGACAGATCGCACGAGCGATCGATCAGCTCTGTGGCCATGCCCAGATGCTCCGAGAGCGGCATGCCCATCGGGCTCAGGCTGGCGAAGACGAAACCGCGGTAGCTCGACACGCGCGGCGCGCGCGTGAGCCCGTGGGTGCTCTTGTCGAGCGCGCCATAGCCGCCGGGATAGGGCACGCCGAGCAACGCGCCCGAGACGTCGTAGGTCCAGCCGTGATAGGGACAGGTGAAGGCCCGGGCGTGACCGCGGTCGGCGGGGCACACCATCGTTCCGCGATGCATGCAGCGATTGACGAGGACGGCGACTCCGCCGTCGGCGCCGCGCACCATGATCACCGGCTCCGTGCCGAGGCGGCGCGTGACGAAGTCGCCGGCGCCAGGGATCTCGCTCTCGTGCCCGACGAAGACCCAGCCGCGGCGGAAGATGCGCTCCATCTCGTCTTCGAAGATGCGCGGGTCGGTGTAGAGCGAGGCGTGGATGCGGTCGTCCTGGACGAGCGCCTTGTAGTCGATCGCGGCGGTCGGGGCGAGCGACGACATCGCGTTTACTCTATCACCTCGCCGCCGCCGCTCCCGCGGTCAGGAACGGCATCGCCAGGTCGGCGAACAGGTCCGGCGTCTCGACCGCCATGAAATGGCCGGAACTCGCTTCGACGTACGTGGCCCCGGGAATCTGAGCGGCCACCTTCGCCACCATCGCCGGCGGGCGGATCCCGTCGTGGGTGCAGCCGATCACCAGGGTCGGCGCCGTGATCCGCGCGAGATCCGCGCGCAGATCGAATGCGGGATCGGTCGACATGCGCAAGATCGCCGCCATCGCCTCGGGGTCGTTCCCCAGCCACCGCTGCCGGAACCGGTCGAAGCGGGCGCGGTCGAGCGCCCGCATCGCTTCCGGGTA
The DNA here is from genome assembly GCA_964450175.1 of uncultured bacterium. Taxonomy (GTDB): domain Bacteria; phylum Methylomirabilota; class Methylomirabilia; order Rokubacteriales; family CSP1-6; genus AR31. The sequence goes on from CAYVHH010000429.1 coordinate 2,789, forward strand.
CGACGCGGCGAGGCTCCCCGGCTCGACCGCGCGCACGCCGCCGCGCTCGGTCTCCTCGATCCGCTTGCGCGCCGCCGCCGGGTCCGCGTTGGCCCACGTCGCGGGGCTCGCCGCGACGATCCGGCCGACACGCGCCGGGTAGCGTCCGGCGAACGCGAGCGCGATCGCAGCGCCCATCGCGCAGCCCGCCAGGTGCACGGCTCCGGTGAGGCGCAGCACGTCGAGCAGTGCCGCCAGGTCGGCCACGATGCCGTCCATGGTGATGACGCGCGTCTTCTCCGAACATGCCGAATCCGCGCTGATCGTGGCGCAGGACCCGGAACCGCCGCTGGAACGCCGGCAGCGCGTCGTTCCAGCTCTCGATGCAACCGCCGACTTCGTGGATCAGCACGACGGTCTCGCGGCCGTCGCCGCTCAGGTCGTATCGCAGGCTCGCGCCGTTCGCCTCGATCCAGTCCATCGGCTCACGTCTGGTACGGCGGAATCTGCCGGTGGAACATCGCGAAGATCTGCTCCCAGTCGCGCGCCGCGCCGCGCGCGTCGAAGATGTCGCGATTGGGGAGCGCGTAGCCGTGCTGGGCGCCCTCGTGGATCGCATAGCGATAGTCGACCGGGCCCGGGCGCAAGAGGTCGTCGAGCTCTTTCACCATCGACAGCGGCGCGTACGGATCCATCTCGGCGAACCCGCAATAGAGCTCACCGCGGAGCTCCCGGGCCAGGTGGTGGGGCGAGTCCGGCGCGTCGCTGATGAGCGTGGTGCCGTGCAGGCTCGCGCCCGCGTTCATCCGCTCGGGGAAATGGCCCGCGACGCACAGGACGTGACGCCCGCCCATGCAGTAGCCGATCGAGCCGACCCCACCCGGGCGCACCGGCTCGCCGCGCCCCAGGAAGTCCAGGATTGCGCCCGTGTCGTCGACGACCATCTGGTTCGAGAGGCGACGGCCCGGCGCGATCACGCGCTGCCGGCGCTCCTCGTCGAGCGCGTGGAGCGAGATCATGCGGTTCTGCGCGTCGCGAAACTCGTGCCGCACCCGGCCCTGGCGGTAGTAGAGATCCGGGACCATGCAGTAGTACCCGACGGTGCCGACCCGGCGCGCGATCTCGAACAGCTCTTCGCGCACGCCCCAGATGTCCATATAGATGACGACCGGCGGAAACGGCCCGTCCTGCTCCGGATGGGTGACGAACGTCTCCATGCGGCCCGACGGCGTGGGGATCTCGACGACGCGTTCTTCCATGGTGCCGGTGAGCCTATGCGCCGCGGACGGCGGCGTCAA
>CAYVHH010000430.1:0-14407 GCA_964450175.1 uncultured bacterium
CGATCGACCACGGTGTCGACCTCGAGGCCGAGGCACGCCTGGATGATCCGATCGAGCTGCTCACGCTTGTCGCTCACGATGGGATCCGCGGGGAGCGCGGCGAGCCGGCGGCGAATCGCCAGCAGCGCGGGCACGCTAGCCGCCACGTCCTGCGCGTTGAACTTCGCGATTGCCTTGTCGATCGACCGCGCCATTTCGGCGCCGCCCGGCACGCGGTTCCACGTCGTGTCCACACCGTCGAAGAGATCGTTCGTGGCCGCCTCGCCGGCGAGGAGCACGAACGGCTCGACCCGCGAGCCCTCGTTCAGGGGCGGGCCGCCGATGCCGAAGCCTTGCGTCTTGTGCATGCCCCGGCTGCGGGCGGCGATCGACGCGAACGATTCGCCCGACACCGGATCCCGGCCGCCGACCTCGACCTTCACCACGCCCGGACCATCCGGCACGTTCGCGGGTGAGCCCGCGACGGCCATGCCGGCACCCGGATTCGCCGCGGCCACGCCGAGGCCGACGTTGTGGACGATGCGCCGCGCTTGCCAGGGCCTGAGCTCGCGGAGCTGCTCGGGAAACGCCGCGGGATCGGCGGCGAGCCTGAACGCTTCGACCGCGAGCACGGCGGACGCCGTGTGATGACCGTGCGTGGGCGCGGGTTTCGGGGAGAACCGCGTGATGATCACGTCCGGGCGGAACTCGCGGATCACGTGCACGATGTCGCCGAGAACGGCCTGCCGGTCCCAGACACTCAACGTCTCCTCGGCGCTCTTCGAGTAGCCGAAATCCTTCGCGCGAGTGAAGTACTGCCGCCCGCCGTCCAGCCGGCGCGCCGCGAGCAGCTCCTGTGTGCGCGCCACACCGAGCGCCTCGCCGAGCTGGGGCCCGAGCAAGTTCTGCCCGCCGTCGCCGCGGGTGAGCGAGAGGTAGGCCGTCCGGTATCCGCGGTCGCGCGCCAGGTAGGTGATGACCTGCGTGTTCTCGTCGTCCGGATGGGCGGCGACGTAGAGCACGCTGCCCGTGGTGGCGAAGCTCCGCAGCGATTGCAAGATCGCGCCGTCCGTCGGTGGCTCGGCGGCGTGGCCGACATCGGAGGAGCCGGCCAGGATGGCCACGCCGAGGGCGGCCCAGAACGGCACGTTCCAGAGGATGTCGCGCAGGGGCATGGAGGACATCATCGGCCGCTCACACGATAGCACCGACATCATGGTCATGAGCGGGGTCGCCAGCCGACGCGCTGGGAGCCCTCCCGATCCGTCCCCCGACCTCGGCGCTTCGCGCACCTCTAGAACGTCCGCACGATCAGCGCGGCCCCGGTGAGGAACAACGCCGCGCCGATCACGCGGGCCATCGTCGCCGGCCTGACGCTCACATGCGCGCGATTGCCGACCCAGACCCCGGCCCACGCCACGGGAAGCAGCACCATCACCGCGGTCCAGAGCGCCCGGGAGAGGAGAAGTCCGGTGAGGGCGAACGCCACGACCCGTAACCCGACGTTGAGGATGACCATCTGGGAGATCGTCGCGCGCTGGACCGCCGGGTCCGGGATTCGGCCGGTGATGTAGACGACGTAGGGCGGACCTCCCATGCCGAAGAGCGCGCCGACGATGCCGCCGAGAACGCCGGCGGGCGCGGCCCAGCGCCGACCGAGTCGCCGCGCCGTGCCGCGTCGGAGCACCACGTAGACTGCGTAGCCGCACACGAACAGCCCCAGCGCCAGCAGGGTCGCGTGGCGCGGAAGCCTGACGAGGAGCGTCACACCCAGGGTGAGCCCGACGAGCGTGAACGGCACGAGCGCCAGGAGCTCTCGCGTGTCCGCCTGCCGGCGCGTGTGGAATCCGAGCGCGAGCCCCGAGCTGAGGTCGAGGAGCGCGGCCAGGGGGAGCACGAAGGTCAGCGGGAGGACGTGAGCCAGAACGGGGATCGTGATCGGCGACGCGCCGAAGCCGGTCGCGCCGAATATCGTGTACCCGACGAAGATCACGATCGTCACGACGATCAGCGTCTCCGGCGGGATCGCCATCCTCCCCAGTATTGCGCGTTCCCGGCCCAACCATACAGCCTCACGCTCCCCGAGGGGGACCAAACGAGGCCCCGCGATCGCGGCCGACTTTGCGTATCCTGGGCGGGTGAGCACCTTTCACCCCGCTCCGAGCTGAGCTGTGGTCGAGCACACGACGCAGGTGCAGATACGGTGGAGTGACGTCGACCCGGCGGGCATCGTCTTCTATCCGCGCTTCTTCGAGTGGTACGACCTCGGCTGTGAGGCGCTGTTCGCGTCGCTCGGGCTGCCGTGGCCCGAGGCATTTCCGAAGTACGACATCGTCGGCGTGCCCATCGTCGAATCCGGCTCGAAGTTCCTGAGCCCCGCCCGGTACGGGGACGTCCTCACGATCACATCGCGAGTCGCCTGGGTGCGAACGAAGACGTTTCGGATGGAGCACGAGATCGCCGTCGGCCCGCGACTCTGTTCGCAGGGCTTCGAGGTCCGCGCGTGGGTCGGCCGTCCGACGTCGACCGGCGAGCCGCTGCACGCGCGTCCGATCCCCGAGGACGTGCTCGCGCGACTTCGCGGCTGACCGTCCGGCGTCACGGCTCGGCGCATGTATACTCGGGCCGCGCCGCCCGCTGGCGGGCTCAGGAGGTCACGGCCATGTCGGTCTCGCGCGGAGTGGAGTGGGGCGTCCTGCTGGGGATGCGCAAGGTCGAGACCGTCGAGCAGATGCCGGAAGAATACCGGCAGGTCATCTTGAAGCTCCTCGCGGCGCTCGCCTCCACCGAGTTCGCCTCCGTCGAGCAGCATCATCCGTGGATCAACCAGGGGCCGACGGCGGAAGACCGCTACATCCAGGCCCAGGTCGCGGCCGACGAGGCGCACCAGGGGTTCATCGACTGTCGTCTGCTGCGCTCCTTCGGGCCCGAGGGACACGCCGAGGCCGACGCCTTGTTGCGGCGGCGCATGGGCGAGCATCCGATCGACGCCTTCAACGTGCCGTTCGAGAGCTGGATCGACACGGTCACATTCTGCTTCACGATGGATCTGGTCGCCTGGTATCACCTGCGCGCGATGGAGAACTCGAGCTTCGCGCCCTGGGCGCGCGAGATGACCACGATGGTCCACGAGGAGAAGTTCCACGCCTCGTTCGGCGCTCGACGGGTCGCCGACGTCGTGCGGAACGCGGAGTATTCGCGCCTGTGCGGCGGCGGCCGCGACGAGGTGCAGCAGGCGGTGAACAAGTGGTACCCGCGCGCGCTCGACACGTTCGGCAAATCCCAGTCACGCTTCAGCGACCTCGCGGTTGCCTACGGAATCCGCCGGTGGGGCAACGCCGAGCTGCGCCGGATGTACCAGGAGGACATCGACGCCCAGATCCGCGGCCTCGGGCTCGAGGTCCCGCCCGAGGACCGCGGCCGCAAGATTTTCTAGTCCGCGGCGCTGTTTGCTAGAATCGCGCAACTCGTTTCGGCAGGAGGTCTCGACGTGCAAACCATGACCCGCATCGTGCGAACCATGACCCGAGCCGGTCTTGCGGGATTCCTCGTTCTGGCGGCCGCCCCGGTGTCGGCGCAGACCGTGAAGATCGGCTTCATCACCACCTTGTCCGGGCCGCAGGGCGCCATCGGCGAGCACATGAAGAACTCGGTCGAGCTCGCGCTCGATCATCTCGGCCGGAAGGTCGGAGGCCTCGACGTCGAGGTGATCTACGGCGACGATCAGGTCAAGCCCGACGTCGGCAAGCAGCTCGCCGACGAGATGCTGAAGAAGCACAAGGTGAACTTCGTGTCCGGCGTCATCTGGTCGAACGTGATGCTGGCGGTGGCCCCCACGGTGACGGGCGCCGGCACGTTCATGATCGGCACCAACGCCGGGCCGCACGAGCTCGCCGGCAAGATGTGCAACGAGCTCTTCTTCACCACCTCGTGGCAGAACGACCAGACGCCCGAGGCGATGGGCAAGTACATGCAGGACCAGAACATCACCGACGTGTACGCGATGGCGCCGAACTACGCGGCCGGCAAGGACATGGTCCAGGGGTTCAAGCGCTACTTCAAGAACAAGATCGTCGGCGAGGTGTACACCCAGCTCGGGCAACAGGACTATCAGGCCGAGATCAGCCAGCTTCGCGCGGCCAACCCGAAGGCGGTATTCGTCTTCTATCCCGGCGGCATGGGCATCCAGTTCCTCAAGCAGTACGCGCAGGCGGGCCTGCGCGGCCAGATCCCGCTCTACTCCGTGTACACGGTCGACGAGATCTCGCTGCCGGCCGTAAAGGACGCCGCCCTCGGGCAGTTCGAGACGCGCTACTGGAGCCCGGACCTCAAGAACGACGCGAACCAGAAGTACGTGGCGGACTACCGCAAGAAGTTCGGCAAGATGCCGTCGTTCTACGGCGCCCAGAGCTACGACGGCATCATGCTGATCGACGCGGCCGTCCGAGCCGTCAAGGGCGATCTCACGAACAAGAAGGGCATGATCGCGGCGATGCGTCAGGCCGACTACAAGTCGACGCGCGGGCCGTACAAGTACAACGTGAATCACTTCCCGATCGAGAACTTCTATCTGCTGAAGGCCGTGCAGGATCCGGGCGGCGAGCTCGTGATGCAGATCCAGAAGACCGTGTTCGAGGCCCACAAGGACTCCTACGCCGGCGAGTGCCCCATGAAGTGGTAGGGACACCCGGCGTGACGACGCTCGGGGGGCGCGGCCCGGCCGCGCCCCTCGTGTTTCGGCGGAGGCCGGGGTGGCGATGAGCCCGGCACTCGTACTCGAGCAGACGCTCAACGGTCTGCAGTACGGCGTGATGCTCTTCCTGATGGCGGCCGGACTCACCCTCGTCTTCGGCATCATGAACCTCGTCAACCTCGCCCACGGCTCGCTCTACATGGTCGGTGCCTACCTGGCGACGGCGCTCACCGAACGGACCGGATCGTTCGTGCTCGGTGTCGCGCTCGCGCTGCCGGCCACCCTGCTGGTCGGCGTCATCGTCGAGATCGTCGCCCTCCGGACCCTCTACGAGCGCGACCATCTCGACCAGGTGCTCGCGACCTTCGGGCTGATCCTGTTCTTCAACGAGCTGGTCGCGATCATCTGGGGGCGCGCGGCGATCTTCACCAGCGTCCCGCCGTTCCTGAGCGGGCATTTCCGCGTGTTGCCCGGCCTTCCGTATCCCACCTATCGGGCCGTCATCATCCTGGTCGGTGTCGCCGTGGCCGTGCTCCTCTGGGTCCTCGTCACGCGCACGCGTCTGGGCATGCGCATCCGGGCCGGCGCCAGCAACCGCACGATGATCGCAGCCCTCGGTGTCGACATCCGGCTGCTCTATACCCTGGTTTTCGGTCTGGGCGCCGCCCTCGCCGGCCTGGCCGGTGCGATGGCCGGCCCCATCTACTCGGTGCAGCCGGGGATGGGCGAGGCGATCTTGATCCAGGTCTTCGTCGTCATCGTCATCGGCGGCATCGGCTCGATTCGCGGCGCGATCGTCGGTGCCTTCGTCGTCGGCATGGCCGACACGCTCGGCCGTGCGTTCCTCAAGCCGCTGCTCGCAACGATGATCTCGCCTCCCGCGGCCGACCGGGCGGGGCCGGCGCTGGCCTCGATGTCGATCTATCTCTTGATGGCCGCGGTGCTGTTCTTCCGCCCGGAGGGATTGTTCCCGGCGCGGAGGCGCTCCTGATGGATCGCTCGCGTCGCACGATCGTCCTGGCCGGGGGCGGCCTCCTCCTGGCGCTCGTGCCGCCGATCGCGGTCCTCACCGGTCAGCCGTTCTACCTCGATCTCTTCCGGCGCATGATGATCTTCGCGATCGCCGCCGTCAGTCTCGACCTGATCCTCGGCTACGGCGGCATGGTGAGCTTCGGCCACGCGGCCTATCTCGGGATCGGCGCCTACGCGGTCGGCATCCCCGCGTTCCACGGCCTCGACAACGGATGGCTCCAGTGGGGGCTGGCCATCGCGGCTTCGGCGCTGGCCGCGCTGGTGATCGGGGCGATCTCGCTCCGCACCACCGGCGTCGCCTTCATCATGATCACGCTCGCCTTCGCGCAGATGCTCTACTACCTCGGCATCAGCCTCGAGACCTACGGCGGCGACAACGGGATGAGGCTCGCGGGGCGCAGCCGGTTCGGCGGCGGGATCGATCTCCGCGAGCCCACGATCTTCTACTACGTCGTGCTGGCGATTCTCGTCCTGCTGCTCGCGCTCGGCCGCCGGCTGGTCGCCTCCCGCTTCGGGATGGTGATTCGCGCGGCGAAGTCGAACGAGCCGCGGGCGCGGGCGATCGGCTTCTCGCCGTTTCGATACCAGCTCACCGCCTTCGCCCTCGCCGGAGGGGCGGGCGGCCTGGCCGGCGCGCTGCTCGCCAATCAGACCGAGTACCTGACGCCGGACTTCATGCACTGGACGCGCTCGGGCGAGATCATGTTCATGGTGATTCTCGGAGGCATGGGCACCCTGTTCGGGCCCGTGATCGGCGCGGTCGCGCTCCTGCTGCTCGAAGACGTGCTGTCCGCGCTGACCGTGCACTGGCAGATCGTCCTGGGCCCGATCCTGATCCTGGTCGTCCTGTTCACGCGCCGGGGCCTGTTCGGTCTCCTCGTCGGCGCCGAGGGACCCGATGGCTGAGGCCTTGCTGGCCGTCCGCGGGCTCCGCAAACGCTTCGGCGGCTTGCTCGCGAGCGACGGGATCGACCTGGACGTGATCCGCGGCGAGACGCACGCGATCATCGGTCCCAACGGCGCCGGCAAGACCACCTTCATCGGGCAGCTCGCGGGCGAGCTCCGGCCCGATTCGGGATCGATCCGCTTCGCCGAGCAGGACGTCACGAGGCTGGACTCGCCGCACCGCGCGCGACGAGGACTGGCGCGCTCGTTCCAGGTCACGAGCATCTTTCGCGATTTCTCCGCGCTCGACAACGTCGCGCTCGCGGTGCAGGCGCACACCGGCCGGAGCTTTCGGTTCTGGCGACCGGCGCGCGCCGACTTGGCGCTCCGCGAGCCGGCGCGGGCCGCCCTCGAGTCGGTCGGGCTCGGCGCGCGAGGTCACGTCCGCGCCGCCGACCTGGCTCACGGCGAGCAGCGCCAGCTCGAGATCGCGATGGCCCTGGCGACGGAGCCGCGCCTGCTCCTGCTCGACGAGCCGGTGGCCGGCATGGGCCTCGAAGAATCGCAGCGGATGGTCCGCTTCCTCGCCACGCTCAAGGGACGAATCACGATCGTGCTCGTCGAGCACGACATGGACGCGGTCTTCACTCTCGCCGACCGGATCTCGGTCATGGTCTACGGGCGCATCATCGCGACCGGGGCGCCGGCGGACATCCGCGGTCACGACGACGTGCGCCGAGCCTATCTCGGCGAGGACCAGGCCTGATGCTCTCGGTCGAGTCGATCGAGACCGCGTACGGCGTGAGCCAGGTCCTGTTCGGGGTGAGTCTGACGGTCGAGTCGGGCGAGGTCGTCACCTTGCTCGGCCGCAACGGCATGGGCAAGACGACGACGATCCGCTCGATCATGGGCATCACGCCGCCGAGGGCGGGCTCGATCAGCTTCGGCGACCGTGCGATTCACGGGCTGCCTCCTTACCGCATCGCGCAGGCCGGGCTCGGTCTGGTCCCGGAAGGCCGCCAGGTGTTCCCGAATCTCACCGTGCGGGAGAACCTCGTGGCCACCGCCGCGAACCGCACCGGCAGCGCCCAACCCTGGCGGGTCGAGACGGTCTTCGCGCTGTTTCCCCAGCTGGCGGCTCGCGCGCGCATGCTCGCCGGCGCGCTCTCCGGCGGGGAGCAGCAGATGCTCGCGATCGGCCGCGCCCTGATGACCAATCCACGATTGCTCATCCTCGATGAGGCCACCGAAGGGCTCGCGCCCCTCGTGCGCGCCGAGATCTGGCGCTGCGTGGACGGCCTCAAGGCGAGGGGCCAGTCGATCCTGATCATCGACAAGGACGTGGCGACCTTGACTCGGATCGCGACCCGACACTACATCCTCGAGAAGGGACAGATCGTCTGGAGCGGTACGTCGGTCGAGCTCCGCGGCCGCGAGGACATTCGGCACCGATACCTCGGCGTATGAGAGACTGCACGGCGTGAGCTGGATCGACCGCTCGTTTCCGACCTCCGCCACCCCGAGCGACCTGGTGGGCCGCGTGCTCGGGCTCAACCCCGGGATGATGACGGGGCCCGGCACCAACACCTATCTCGTCGGTCGCCGCGATCCGATCCTCATCGACACCGGCGCTGGAGTCGCCGAGTATCCGCCGCTGCTCTCGCGCTATCTCGCCGAGCGCGGGTGGTCGCAGCCGTCGCGCATCATCCTCACGCACCGCCACGCCGATCACCTCGGCGGCGTGTCCCAGCTCCGGGCGCGCTTCCGGGGCATCCACGTCTCGAAGATGATCTTCCGCGACGCCTCGCTGCCGGAGTCGGTCCACGATCTGCGCGACGGCGAGAAGATCGAGACCGACGGCGCGACCTTGATCGCCGTCCACACGCCCGGCCACGCATCGGACCATCTCTGCTACTACCTCGTCGAGGAGAAAGCGCTGTTCACGGGCGACGTGGTCCTCGCCGGATCCACCACCGTCATCCCGGCCGGCGACGGCGATCTGCTCGACTACATGAACTCGTTGAAGCGGATCCAGGGGCTGGACGTTCGCCGGATCTACCCGGCGCACGGGCCGGTCATCGAGGACGGCCCGGGGCGGATCCAGGAGTACATCGACCATCGCCTGATGCGCGAGCGCCAGATCCTAGGTGCGCTCGGCGACGGGCTGGCCACGATCCCGGAGATGGTCGCGAAGATCTACGCCGACGTCGTGCCCGCCCTGCACCCGATGGCGGCGCAGTCGGTCGAGTCACACCTGAAGAAGCTCGTGCGGGAAGGGCGCGTGCTGGAAACCGTCGTGCGCGACGCGCCCTCGCGCTGGCTGCTGGTGCGCTAGGCGAGCTCTCGAGCCCGCTGCACGAGCGCCGCGAACAGGTTGAACGCCGCGCCGTCGTTGTCGACCAGCTCCTCCGGGTGCCACTGAACGCCGACGACGAACTGACCGTCGTCGACGAGCTCGACCCCCTCGACGATCGAATCGGGCGCCCAGGCCACGTCCGCGAGCCCCTGGCCCAGCCGCCTGATCGCCTGATGATGGAAGCTGTTCACGTCGACCTCGAGTGCGCCCAGGATGCCGGCGAGTCGCGAACCGTCGCGGACCTTCACCTGATGCGTGGGGATATTGCGCGCCTTGCCCTGCAGTGCGGTCTGGCTGTGATCGAGCGGCGAGCCGGGCTCGCTCGGGATGTCCTGGTAGAGGCTGCCCCCGAGCGCGACGTTCAATACTTGAAGACCGCGACAGACGGCGAGCAGGGGTACGCGCTCACCGAGCGCCCAGCGCGTAAGGTCGATCTCGAGCGTGTCGCGGGCGGCGGAAACCTCGGAGGTCGTCGAATGCGGCGCCTCGCCGAATCGGGCCGGATCGACGTCGCCGCCGCCGGTCAGCAGCACCCCCTGGACGTGCGTCAGGATCTCCGCGCGTGCCGCCGGACTGAGCTGGGGCGGCACCGGAACCGGTACGCCGCCGGCCTGCTGGATCGCGTTGAGATACGAGGCGTTGACGTATGCGCGTTCCGGATATTTGCCGACAGTGACTGAAGTTGAGACCGCGATCAGCGGGGGCTTCATCGGTTCCAGCGTAGCATGACGGGCCCCTTGGCTGGGGCGCCACCCCCGAGTATCATTGCCCCACTATGAGCCTAGACTCCGCGAGCTCCCAGCAGAAGGCGCCGGCCCACACTCCCACTTCGTCGCCGCAGGTGATCGGGACACGCTGGGCGGTGGCCGCCGGCCACACGCTCGCCTCCGAAGCCGGAGCGCGCGTGCTCGCCGCGGGCGGCAACGCGATCGACGCCGGGGTCGCCGCCGGCATGACGCTCGGTGTCGTCCACTGCGACATGGTGAGCGTCGCGGGTGTCGCGCCGATCCTGGTGCACGTCGCGCGCACCGGCGAGACCTGGCAGGTCTCCGGAGTCGGCCCGTATCCGCGCGCGACGTCGGCCGCGTACTTCCGCGAGCGGCACGGCGGCCAGATTCCGCCGGGCCTGCCGCGCACCGTCGTGCCGGCGGCGCCGTACGCGTGGTGCACGGCGCTGGAGCGCTGGGGGACGATGTCGTTTGCCGACGTCGCCCTGGCCGCGACCGAGCACGCCGAGCGCGGCTTCGCGATCTCCCAGTTCACGGCCTACCAGATGGGCGCGAACGTCGACAAGTACCGCCGGTGGCCGTCGTCGGCGTCGCTCTACCTGCGCAAGAACCGGGCGCTCCGCATGGGCGAGGTGCTCGTGCAGCGCGAGCTCGGCGAAACGCTGCGCCGGATGGCGCGCGCCGAGGCGAACGCGGGCGGCAGCCGCGAGGCGGGAATCCGGGCCGCGCGGGACGAGTTCTATCGCGGCGAGACCGCGAAGCGCATCGCCGAGTTCCATCGTGCCGAGGGCGGCCCGCTCGCGGCCGGCGACCTCGCCGATTTCGCCGTCGAGGTCGGCCCGGCGCTGCGCACGACCTTCGGGCGCTATGAAGTCGCCGCATGCGGCTTCTGGTGCCAGGGCCCGTCGCTCCTGCAAATGCTGAATCTGCTCGACGGCGTCGATCTCAAGGCCCTCGGCCACAACTCGGCGCCGTACCTGCACCGGATCATCGAGACGATCAAGCTCGCGTTCGCCGACCGGGATGCGTACTACGGCGACCCCAACTTCGTGAAGGTGCCTGCCGACGGGCTCCTCTCGAAGGCCTACGCCGCCGTGCGGCAGCGGCTCGTCAAGGAGCGCGCGTGGCCGCAAATGCCGCCGGCGGGCGATCCTGATCGCCTCGACAGCGTGCGGCGCCCGGAGGCGGCCCTGCCGCTCGCAGGCGGCTCACACCCGGCGCCCGGCGAAGAGACCGATGCGCTCGACACGAGCTACGTCGCCGTGGTGGACGAGGCCGGCAATGGGTTCTCGGCCACGCCGAGCGACCCGAACGTCGACTCGCCGGTCGTTGCCGGCGTCGGCTGCGTCGTGTCGCCGCGCGGCTCTCAGGGCTGGCTGGATCCGGAGCACCCGAGCGTCGTCGCGCCGGGTAAGCGGCCGCGGCTGACGCCGGCTCCGGCCATGGCGTTCACGGACGGTCGGCTCCTGATGCCGTTCGGCACGCCGGGCGGCGACGTCCAGCAGCAGGCGATGCTCCAGGTGTTCCTGAATTCCACCGTCTTCGGCATGGATCTGCAAGCGGCCATCGAGGCGCCCCGCGTTGCGTCCCGGAGCCATCCCGATTCCTTCTGGCCGCATGCCGTTTCGCCGGGCAAAGTCGAGGCGGAGCGGCGCATTCCGCGCGAGACGCTCGACGCGCTGGCCGCGCTGGGTCACACCGTCGCGCAGTGGCCGGAGTGGGAATGGCGTGCGGGTGCGGTGTGCGGAGTGCGGGTGGGGTCCGAACGGACGCGGTGGGCCGGCGCGGATCCGCGCCGCGGGGCGCACGCGATCGGGCGCTAGCTCAGCTCAAGAGACAGCCGGCGCGGGGCTCGCCGTGGGCGTCGGCCGCGACGCGACCGGCTCTTCGCGGATCGCCAGCGCCAGGCCGGCCGCGATGAAGCCCATGATCGCCGCCGACACGAACGCGATCTCGTAGCCGCCGGTCCACTCGTAGATCCAGCCCGCCAGCGCCGCGCCGAGCGCCGAGCCCACCTGATGCGCGAAGAAGATCCAGCCGGAGAGCTCGCCGACCGAATAGCGCCCGAAGATGTTCGCGGTGAGCGTCGTCGTCGGCGGCACCGTCGAGATGTAGTTCAACCCGAAGATCGCGGCCCAGAGATGCAGCGAAGGCGCATTCCAGACGTAGAGCAAGAACAGGAGCGACACGCCCCGGAAGAAGTAGTAGAAGGCCAGCGGCCCGCGCCGGCCGAATCGATCGCAGAGCCAGCCGGACGAGATCGTCCCGACCACGTTCATCGCGCCCATCACGCCGAGCGCCGTCGACGCCTGGAGCTCGCTGAAATTGTGCTCGAGGGCGTGCGGCATGAAGTGGGTCAGCACCATCCCGTTCGACGTGTAGCCGCAGACGAAGAATGTCGCCATCAGCAGCCAGAACTGCGGGACGTACAGCGCCTCCTGGATCCGGACGCGCTGCGATCTCTCGACCGCCGCCAGCTGCGCCGCGGCGAGCGCCGTGCCGGTCGCGCCGTAGGGGCGCAGGCCACGCTCGGCGGGGTCGTCACGGATGAAGAACAGCGCGATCGGCAGCACGACGGCGAGGAGCGCGATTCCAAGCCAGAGATAGCTCGTACGCCAGCCGAACCAGAGCGTGAGCACCGAGGCGAGCGGAATCATGACGAGCTGTCCCGCCGACATGCCGCCGGCGGAGATCCCGATGGCCATGCCGCGCCGGGCCTCGAACCATCGGGCGGCCACGGTCGATCCGGTCGTCATCGAAGCGCCGCCGGCGCCGAGCGCCATGAGGAACCCGGTCGTGACGTACACGTGCCACAGCTTCTGCGTGTAGGACGCGCCGATCGAGCCGACCCCCAGCAGGAGCAGCGAGACGATGACGATCCGCCGGGGACCCCAGCGATCGGCGAGGCGACCTACCACGGGACCGGCGGCGCCCAGCAGGAGTAGCGAGATGGCCGCAGCGCCGGAGAGAGCGCCTCGGCCCCAGCCGAACTCGGCCTCCATGGGCTTGATGTAGACGCCGAAGACCGATCGGATGCCGGACGCCGCGAGCATGCAGACGGTCACGGCACCCAGCACGATCCACGCTGGATGCACGCGCCGGATCGAGCTCACCCGATTAGGATACAGACCCCCGGCGCGGGGATTCACCGAATGAAGGGATGCAGACGCCGAGCCGGGCGGCTGGCGGGATCATGCCAGCGCCCGGCTCGGCGTCGAGCCGGCGACCGCGGCTAGTGGGCCGCCGCGGCGACCGCCTTCGGTCTGAGGACGATCGCATCGCCCTCCGCGTCGACCGTGATGGTGTCCCCATCGTTCAGCTCGCGCTGCAGCAGCTTGAGCGACAACGGATCCTGAACCAGCCGCTGGATGGTCCGCTTGAGCGGCCGCGCGCCGAACGTCGGGTCGTAACCTTCACGGCCGAGCACGCTGCGGGCCGCGTCGGTCACCTCGAGCTCGATCCGGCGGGCCGCCAGGCGGCGCCGCAGATGGCCGAGCTGGATGTCCACGATCCGGGCGATCTCGTCGCGCCCCAGCGGCGAGAAGATCACCACCTCGTCGATCCGGTTGAGGAACTCCGGCCGGAGCGTGTTGCGCAGCTCCTGCATCAGGAGCGGCCGCACCTTCTCGGGCTTCTCGTATTCGCGGAAGATGTGACTCCCGAGGTTCGACGTCATGATCACGACCGTGTTGCGGAAGTCCACCGTGCGGCCGTGGCCGTCCGTCAGCCGCCCGTCGTCGAGCAGCTGCAGCAGGACGTTGAAGACGTCGGCGTGCGCCTTCTCGATCTCGTCGAAGAGAATCACCGAGTACGGCCGGCGGCGCACCGCTTCGGTGAGCTGCCCGCCCTCGTCGTAGCCGACGTAGCCGGGCGGGGCCCCGATCAGACGAGCCACCGTGTGCTTCTCCATGTACTCGGACATGTCGATGCGGATCATCGCGCGCTCGTCGTCGAACATGAACTCGGCGAGCGCCCGCGCCAGCTCGGTCTTGCCGACGCCGGTCGGCCCGAGGAACAAGAACGAGCCGATGGGCCGATTGGGATCGGCCAGCCCCGACCGCGCGCGCCGGACCGCGTTCGCCACGGCGTGGATCGCGTCATCCTGGCCGACGACGCGGCGGCTGAGCCGCTCCTCCATGCTGACGAGCTTCTGGATCTCGCCCTCGAGCAGCCGCGTGACCGGGATACCCGTCCACTTCGCGACGGTGGCGGCGATGTCTTCCTCGTCGACCTCCTCGCGCAGCATGCGACCCTGCGCGTGCTGGCTGGCGAGCTGCGCGTCGAAGTCCTTTAGCTGCTTCTCGAGCGTCATCAAGGTGCCGTAGCGGAGCTCAGCCGCACGGTTCAGATCGCCGCGCCGCTCGGCGTCGGCCATCGCGTGACGGGTCGTCTCGATCTCTTCCTTGATCTTGCCGATCTGCGTGATGCCCTGCTTCTCGGCCTGCCACCGCGCCTTGAGGGCGTCGCCCTTCTCGCGGAGCTCGGCGAGCTCGGCGTCGATCTTGGCCAGGCGTTCGCGCGAGGCGGCATCGTCTTCACGCGCCACCGACACGCGCTCGATCTGGAGCTGCATCACCCGGCGCTCGATCTCGTCGATCTCCTGCGGCATCGAGTCGATCTGCATCCGGATGCGCGCGGCGGCCTCGTCGACCAGGTCGATCGCCTTGTCGGGCAGGAACCGGTCGCCGATATAGCGGTGCGACAGCACGGCGGCCGCCACCAGCGCTCCATCCT
>CAYVHH010000431.1:0-5157 GCA_964450175.1 uncultured bacterium
AGGCCCGCCAGCGCGGTGAGTCCGTCGATGGCCATCGCGCCGGCTTGCTCGAACGAGAGCGTGCCCGGCAGGGGCGATACCTCGTCTTCGGGAACGGCGGCATACTCGGCAAAGAGGCCGCCCTTGGGGTTGAGAAATCCCCATGCGTAAACGGAGTCGCCCGCGCGGAAGCGGCGGACGGCAGCGCCCACGGCAGCCACGGTGCCCGCGCCATCCGATCCGAGCACACGCGGGAAGCCGGTGCCGGTGTCGAGTACTCCCGCGCACAGGTAGGGATCCCAGACGCCAACGCCGGCCGTCGCGACCCGAATGAGAACGTCATTTGCGTCGAGATTGGGCACGGGGATGACGGCCGCATGCATGACGTCGGGCGGACCGAAATGGTCAATCACCTCGGCCTTCATCTTTTCGGGAATCGATGTATCGGCGGACGAACTCATGACAACCTCCAGTCGTATCGGCGATCTGTGCGGCGGTTCGATGCAGGGGCGGTGCCCGCCGATGACCGCGAGCAAACCGGCAGCGCGCAAACTGCCGACGATTCGTATCTAACCGGCTGCGCTGACGTGGTCACCGCGGCGAGCCTCATCCTGGGGCCGGCTGGCATGCACGTCCGGAGTCTGCTCTGCGGCTCCGGAGGTCGCCCCGGCTGCGCCTTCACGGAGTGGTAGGTTGGCCTCGGTGACCGCATCGACCTTCACGATGTCGGGACGGAAGAACAGTGCGAAGGTCCAGTCAATCAGAATGTGAAGGCGCCGAGCCCAGCCGGGTATGAGAGCGTGACCTCGACCTTGGGTCCACCACGAGAGAGTCGCTCGAGATCGTATACGAGGCGTCCTCCTCCGTATCCCCCGCCGACGACGAGGACGCGGGCATGTCGGCTGTCACTGCGCGATGCCATGATCAAGGGACGTGCACAGTCTGTTCCGGCACCGCTCGCTTGACGAGGGCTCAAGGGCATTTATGGACCCTCGCGATGTGGGGCTGGGCTGCGCGCCGCCGAGCGCGAGCACTTATCGGGATGGGCTCGGTGTTCGTGTCGGCGAGCTGCGGAAGTCGACACGCACCGATCTCACCGCCGCCGCCCGCCGTGTCCGTTGCTCCCGTCGTTCGGCGAGACGTTCCCATTCACAACGACATCGTCGGGACCCTCGACGCATACGTGAACGCCGATGCACGAGCCCGTGTTCAGGGGGTATTGCTCCAGCAGCACTACACGGAGGGGGGCGAGGTCAAGGCCGGCGATCTCCTCTTCTTGATTGATCCCAAGCCGTATGAGGCGGCCAAGCTGCAGGCGGAGGGTCAGCTGGCCCAGGCCAAAGCGGCCCTGGCGAAGGCCGAGGCCGACGTCGCTCGCGACACTCCGCTCGTCGCCAAACAAGCCGTGAGTCAGCAGGACCTCGATCACGCGATCGCAGACCGGGCCTCGGCCACGGGACAGGTCGCTGCCGCCGAGGGGCAGCTCAAGACCGCCGTCCTCAACCTCGGCTACACCCGCGTCACCTCGCCTATCGACGGGATTGCCGGGATCACCCAGGTGCGTATCGGCAACCTCGTGGGCCAGGGCGAGCCGACCTTGCTGACCACGGTCTCGGAGGTGGACCCGATCCGTGTTGTCATGTCTCTCGCCGAGCGAGACTACCTCCGCTTGGCCGAGAAGATCGCCGAGTTCGAGCGGATCGAGGCCCAAGGCGGGCAGCATCTCGACGTACCCCCGATTCAACTGATCCTCGCGGATGGTAGCGTGTTCCCCCAAGCCGGGCGCTTTGCCATCGTGGGGAGCCGGGTTGATCCGGCGACCGGCACGCTGACCGTGCAGGCGCTTTTCCCGAATCCGGGGGAGCTCCTGCGACCCGGGCAGTTCGCGCGCGTGCGGATCAACGAGGATGTCAAGCAAGCCGTCATCGTGCCCCAGCGCGCCGTGACGCAGACGCAGGGCCAGGACCAAGTCGCGATCGTCGGCGCCGGCGACAAGATCGAGATGCGCCCCGTGAAGCTCGGTCCGACCTCGGGAGCCTACGTCGTCATCGAAAATGGGCTGAAGGCCGAGGAGCGGGTCGTCATCAACGGCGTCGGAAAGGTCCAGGCGGGCCAGGCGGTGAGTCCGCAGCCCGCCGACACGTCGAGCTTGAAGCTGGAGAGCGCCCCGCCGGAGCGGGGCGACGGCGGCCGTCCCTCCTCCCCGGGCGGGGTGACGGCACCGCAGCCGAGCGCGACGCCGTCCGCCAGGTGATTGGCGATGGGGAGGTTTTTCGCTCAACGGCCGGTGATGGCGATCGTCATCGCCATTTTGCTGATCCTCATTGGCGGCGCCATCATTCCTGGCCTCCCCATCGCCCAGTATCCGAACATCGTTCCGCCGGAGATCCTGGTCCGGGCGACCTATCCGGGTGCGGACGCGGTCACCGTCGAGCAGGCGGTTGCGGCGCCGGTGGAGCAACAGACGAACGGCGTCGACAACATGCTCTATGTCCGCTCGACGAACGCGAGTGACGGCACGTTCGCGATGCGCGTCGATTTCAAGGTCGGAACGGACATCAACACGGCCAACATCCTCGTGCAGAACCGCGTCACCCAGGCGACACCGCTCCTGCCCTCGGAAGTGCAGACGCTCGGCCTCACCGTGCAGAAGTCGGTGTCTTCGCCACTCCTCGTCTTCTCTCTCTATTCGCCCAATCGCACGTTCGACGCGGACTTCCTCAGCAACTACGCGACCATCAACATCAACGATGCGCTCCTCCGCGTGACCGGTCTCGGTCAGGTACAGATATTCGGCGCGTCGAATTACGCGATGCGCGTCTGGGTGCAACCGGACAAGCTGCAGACGCTGGGGCTCACGTTCAGCGATCTCCGTACCGCCGTGTTGCAGCAGAGCACGGCGAACCCGGGAGGCCAGGTCGGCGCCGAACCCGCTCCGCGTGGCCAGGAGTTCACGTATGCGATCCGGGCGCAGGGTCGGCTCATCACTCCCGAGGAGTTCGGCGACATCGTCGTTCGCGAGAACCCGGACGGCTCCGCGGTGCGATTGAAGGACGTGGCGCGGATCGAGCTCGGGGCGCAGACCTACACGGAAGCCGCGAGCTACAACGGCAAGCCCGCCGCCGTCATCGCTGTCTATCAGATCCCCGGGTCCAACGCCCTCGCGGTCGCCGACGGGGCCAAGAAGGAAATGTCGGAGCTGAAGAAGCGCTTCCCGTCGGACATCGAGTACGCCGTCTCGCTCGACACGACCCTGCCCATCACCGCCGGGGTGCGAGACATCCTGAAAACGCTGGGCGAGGCCTTCGTCCTCGTGGTCCTCGTCGTCTACCTGTTCCTCCAGACCTGGCGGGCCACGCTGATCCCCATCCTCACCGTCCCGGTGTCGCTCACCGGCGTGTTCGTGTTCTTCCCGCCCCTCGGCTTCTCGATCAATACGCTGTCGCTCTTCGGTCTGGTGCTCGCCGTCGGCTTCGTCGTCGACGACGCGATCGTCGTCGTCGAGGCAGTCGAACGCTATGTCGACCAGGGCCTGACGCCCATGGACGCGACGATTCGGGCGATGGGCGAGGTGAGTGGACCGGTCGTCGCGATCGCGCTCAGCATGTCGGCCGTCTTCATCCCGGTGGGGATGATCCCGGGAATCACGGGACTGCTCTACCAGCAGTTCGCGCTCACGATCGCCGGGTCGGTCTTGATTTCGGCCTTTAACGCGCTTTCGCTGAGCCCCGCACTGTGTGCCTTGCTCCTCCGGCCCCGCCGGCAACCGAGGGGGCTGTTGTCGCGTTTCTTCGCCCGGTTCAATCGAGGTTTCGATCGCACTCGCCACGGCTACGTCCGGGTCGCAACGCTGCTGACGCGAAAGATGCTGATCGTAATTGGCCTAATCGCGGCGATGGGCGTGGCCATCTTCTTCACGGGCGCCGGCCTTCGAAGCGGATTTGTGCCCAGTGAAGATCAAGGGTACCTCTTCGTCCAGGCGCAATTGCAGGACGCGGCCTCGCTGCAACGAACCGAGGCACTCGTCCGGGAAGTGGACGACATTCTCGCGACGGCGCCCGGCGTCGCGCGCTACAACAGCATCGCGGGCTTCAACCTGCTCGCGCAATCGGCAAGTACGTACAGCGCGCTCTTCTTCGTGGGCCTCAAGCCGTGGGACGAGCGAAAAGGGCGACAGGAAACCGCCGACGGAATCGTCAAAGCGCTCAACGAGCGGTTTCATGGCATCGTTCCGGCGACAGTGTTCGCCTTCGGCCCTCCGCCCATCCAGGGCATCGGCACCGCCGGCGGGTTCGACCTCATGCTGCAAGACCGGTCCGGCACCGGGACGCCGAAGGATCTGGCCGATCAGACCGCCCGCTTCATCGCAGCGGCCAAGAAGCGCCCCGAGATCGGGCTGGTGTCAACGAGCTTTCGCGGCGACGTCCCACAGATCTTCGCGAAGGTCGATCGAGACAAGGTACTCAAGCAGGGCATTTCGATCGGTGACGTGTACTCAACGCTGCAGGCGTTCATGGGAAACGCGTACATCAATGAGTTCAACCGTTTCGGTCGAACCTGGCAGGTGTACCTGGCAGCCGCGCCGGAATATCGCGTCAACGCCAAGCAAATCGACGACTTCTGGGTGCGTGCGGGTGGGGCTGGAGGCCGGATGGTCCCGCTTTCCTCGTTCGTGAAGATCGAGCGCGTCTCGGGCCCCGAATTCGTCAATCGCTACAACCTATTTCGCACGGCCGAAGTCACCGGCAGCGCGGCGCCCGGCTACAGCTCGGGCCAGGCCATGAAAGCGCTCGAGGAAGTCGCGCGCGCGACGCTGCCGTCCGATTACAGCTATGCCTGGACGGCCCTTTCCTACCAGGAGTCCACCGCACCGAGTCCGTTGCCCACCTTCGTGTTGGCACTCCTCGTCGTGTTCCTGATCTTGGCCGCGCTGTACCAGAGCTGCTACTTCACCGCGGTGGCGCTGACCTCGGTGGCCCTGGCCACCCTGGTCACCATCGGCACCGCCCCCGTCATCGTGCTCGGCGTGTACCGGGTCACCGGGCGCCCGGTCGGTCGGCGCGCGTCTGTCGCGGCCTGCCTCGCCCTCGCCGGCCTCGGCCTGCTGGTCGGCCTGCCGTCGGGCTTCTCCCAGACCGCGGTCCTGGCCAGCGCGGGCATGGCGGTGGTCGCGGCGGC
>CAYVHH010000432.1:0-6187 GCA_964450175.1 uncultured bacterium
CCGCTGTGACCCAGCCCCGCCAACTCCCCGCGAGCTCCTTGACGTCTGCAAGCTGCTTTTCTTCGGCGACTCCACCAATCGGAGACATCGCGAACACCGCGGCAATCGCTAGAGCAAGATGCATCTTCATCGTTGATCTCCTCCCTCTGCCCGCAGGAGCCGACCGCGTGGGTCGAGCACTGACGGGTCTCGGCCTCAGAGCCAGCGCCGGACCGCCTCCGCCGTATCGCTCGGCTTCGTATTGAAGCACATCCGGGCATGCGGAGCGTGTTCGTGCACGACGTTGACCAACTTCTCGAAGAGCAGAAAATTGCTTGGGATCGTGCGGACGCCGGCCCCGATGAGGACGCAATCAAATCGCTTCTGCTGGAGTTGGCTGCGAACAACTGCCTCCGCAGTCTCACCGAAGTCGGTCAAACACATTTGCACGTCATAGCCGAGGCGAGTCAATTCGTCCTCCGAGGACTTGAGGCCGGCTCGTACCTTGGTGGCGTCCAGGCGCAGGCCCGTGGAGGCATAGTCGGGGTGTGAGAAGTCGATCAGTGTTGGCTCCAGACCGATCACGAGTACGGCTTTGTTCTTCGTCATGGCACCTCCAGATAGGGACGCCGAGGAAGATCACGGGAAGGCGGCTTTCCTACGGACGAACTACAGGTATTGCCCGGTTCCGCGCCGCTCTTCGCCGGGCCCCTCGGGTGCGCCGGGCGGAAGACCACGGCGGCGCATCTCCTCGAGGCCGGCGCGCGCTTGCGCGTGTTGCGCCCACAGCGCGGCCTGGATGCCGTGGAATAATCCTTCGAGCCAGCCGACCAGCTGGGCCTGTGCGAGGCGAATCTCCGATTCGCTGGAGGTGCCATCGAGCGGCAGGGTGAGCATCTCGAGCTCTTTTTGAAGATCCGGCGACAGGCCGTCCTTCAGCGAGGTCAACGACTTGTCGTAGATCGAGCGCAGCCGCTTGCGCCCCGCTTCGTCCGGCGAGGATTTGCGCACTTCTTCGAGGAGCTCGCGGATCATGGCGGCGATTCGCAGGAGCTTCGCCGGCTGAGAGACGAACTCGCCGGCGGCCCGGTCGTCCGACGGCATCAGAACTTCCGGTTCTTCGTTGGCCATCGATGCTCTCCCCGCACGACAGCACGAACCGCTTCTCGCTCAGCGTACCACGTTGATCGCAGGGCGACCTGCGCTATCATGCGGCGGGCGCGCTCGCCGCGCCGGAGGGGACTGTTCTCACGTAAGATGTTTCGTATCGTGACGCGCGCAGCGTGGCGCCGCTTTTTTCTCTGTGTGTTCACCGTCGTCGCGGCGGCGACTCCGGTCGACGCGCAATCTCCGGCGAGCTTGCGCGTGGTGCATACGGTCGACAAGACGGGACCAACCTCGACCGAGATTTCGGGCCACGTCTACAACGACGGCTCGATCGATGTGATCGACGTCTACGTGAACGTCTCCGCGATCGATCAGTCGGGCAAGGTGCTGGCGCAAGGCATCCCGTTTGTCGGCACGGTGCCCGCTCGGGGTAACGCTCCCTTCAAGGCCCGCGTGCCGGTCGTCCCCGGTGCGACTGGATTCCGCGTCGGCATCAACAGCTTCCGCTTCGCCTTCAGCCGCGAGTCGCCCTGATCCTCGCGGCCTCCCGCCGCGCCTCGCCGACGCTCGAGCAGACGACAGACGCCCGGCGGTATAATCAGTCATCCGTCGAACGGGTCGGTTCGCCACCCAGAAAGGAGAGGGTGATGACCGCTCAGACCGGCGCGACCACCGAGCGTCCTTCCCAGACCGAGGAGTCTTCGCGTGACGTCACGCGGCTCTACCAGGAGGGCTTGATCGCCGGCCTCGTCGGCGCCGCCACGGTTGCCCTCTGGTTCCTGATCATCGACTCGATCCAGGGCCGTCCGCTCTACACGCCGACGGTGCTCGGCGCCGCGCTCTTCCATCGGGGCGCCGCGCCGTGGCTCGACGCAGTGCCGAATCTCGAGATGGTCCTGATGTTCACGTGGGTCCACGGCCTCGCGTTCATCGTGGTCGGCGGCATCGTCGCGCGCCTGCTGGCGGTCGCCGAGCGGCAGCCCAACGCGGGCTTCGGCATCCTGATGCTGTTCGTGCTGTTCGAGTTCGGGTTCATCGCGGCCGCGATGCTGTTCGCCGAGCCCGTGCTGCGAGCCCTCGCGTGGCCGGCGATCCTGGTGGCCAATCTACTGGCGGCGACGGCGATGGGCAGCTACTTCTGGCTGCGACACCCGAATCTGAGAGTGCAGCCGTAGCTCGGGTATACTGGCGGTCGCTGACCCCGTCGTCTAGCCTGGCCCAGGACGCGACCCTTTCAAGGTCGAGATCGCGGGTTCGAATCCCGCCGGGGTCACCACCAATTTCTCGGGCGTTCCGCGATTGGTCGCGGATGTCGCCCGTCGCTCAGCCGACCGTAAGCCGACCATACAGGGACGCACCGCGCCACATTCGGACAGTCGAATGGCCCGCGCCCTCGGCGTGCTTTTGACAGAGCTGGTGGAATGATGACACCTGAGCCGACCTATCCGCCCCTCTCGACGAGGGAGATCCGAACCTTGCCCGAAGGCGCGCGCGTCATCGTGACGTGGAGCGAGGGGAACGACGGCCCCCACGAGTACCGCGTGCACTGGCGCCGGGGCGAGCCGTACGCGCAGACCGATGAGGACCATCGCCAGGGGCACGTGGACCTCGAGAAGTGGCTCACGTATTACGTCGGCCCACGGCGCCCGTTCACGCGAGTCTGGGCGCTCACCGCCCAGCGTCTCGAATGACAGCCGAATAGAAGGCGCGACTAGAGCAGACCCGCGAGCGGACGAAGATCCCAGCTCTCGAGATCCAGGAGCCGAGAGCCCTCGAGGAGCCAGTTGCCCCCGTTCACGTTCTCCTGAACGGGTTTGATCAGCACCGCCGGGCGTCGGCGTCCGAATCGACCGGCGTCCTCGGGCTGAACGAAGCCGGCGTTCGCCAAGCAATTACGGCTCGAGTCGGACAAGGTGCTCGACCAGCTGTTGATTGCGACGAAGCCGCCCCACGTCAGCGCCGCGTCCAGCAGCTTCGCCTTGACGTCGTCGTCGACCCCTTCCCAGTCCACGATCGTGACGGTGTTGCGATCACTGAGATCCGAGGTCGACGCCTCCAGGACCAGATAGCCATCCGGCTGCTCACCGCCGTGAAAGAGAAAGCGGTACGTCGCCAGCGGATTCTGAAACCGCCAGCTGAAGTACTCGACGTCCCGCACATGTCGGAGGCGTCCATCGTGGCCGAGCCGGCGGACGAGCGCAGCCATGGCGTCCGGGCGCGGAGCCTGGGCGACGATCACCCGTGCCGGCTGTCCCCGCCGGATCCAGGATTTCGCGTCGAGCGTGCGGAACGGCCGGCCGCGGACACCAGCGACGATGGGCGCCAATCGATCCGCGAGACGCCAGAGGCCCGGAATCCGGTGCAGGAGCCGATGCGCCTGGAGCTCGCGCGACCAGCCCCACCCGCGCCGGACCATCAGCCCGGCGTCGCCCGCGCTCCGCCAGCCGAGCCGAAGCGAGACCGCCAGGGTCATGGGGCTCGCGCTCAGGTTGATGGCGTACTGATAGCCGCGCGCGGCGAGCTCCCTGAACGGTGACTTCAGGATCGTCGTGATCAAGCCTCGGTTCCGGTGATCGGGCCGCGTGACCAGATCCGTCGCGTACGGCAACACGATCGACCGCGCCGGCGTGCCCAGCTCCCATCGCGAACCGATCACCCCGCGCATGCCGACGACCTCGTGGCCGCTCAGCGCCAGGAAGAGGAGCGGAGGCTGCAGGTAGGGATTGCGCTCGTACTTCCACTCGAAATACTGGCGGTTGAGGCGCGGATCCGAGCTCCAGAGATAGCGCTGAAGCTCGGCCACTTGCGACTTGAAGCCGCCCGAGTAGGGCACGATCTCGTAGCGCAGACGTGCCGTCTCCTGCACACCGGGCCGCGTGCTCCGGCGCGCGATGAAGCTGACGATCTGATCGATCGTGTCCCACTCCGCGGCGAGGTCGAACGTCGTCGGATCGATTTCGCGGCCGGTCTCGCGCTCGACCCATGTGGTCAGATTGAACACGGCCAGTGAGTCGAGCAGGCCCGACTTGATCAGCGATGTTCGGTCGGTCAGCGGTTTCACCACGTCGGTCTCTTGCGCTTCGAGAAAGGCGACGAGGCGATCGTGCAGCGCGATCCGCTCCTCGGCGACGGAGCTCACTTCAGCTTTTTCGTATCGAGCGGGGTGAGGGTGGCGCAGCGTCGGGCCGTCTCCTGCCGATCGATCTTGCCGTTCGCCGTGCGGGCGATGCCCGACACGGCGTACCAGCGCGCGGGGATTTGATGGGGGGCGAGCCGCGCCGTCAGCGCGCGGTAGATCTCCTGAACGGCTGCGACGTTCGCGGGATCCACGACCAGCGCGAGCGCGACGTTTTGGCCGTAGAGCGGATCGTCGTAGGCGAAGCTGCACGCGTCCAGGGTGCCCGCGAGCGCCTGCACCGCCGCTTCGATATCGGCGGGATGAATCTTGATTCCGCCCTTGTTGATCTCCTCGCGCTCGCGGCCGCGCAGGTAGAGCCGGCCTCGATCGTCCAGGTAGCCGATATCGCCGGTGAGGAGCCAGCCCGCGGCGACCGCGCCGCGGGTGAGGTCCTCGCGTCCGAGGTACTCACGCATGAGCGCGGGAGTCTTGATCCAGACGTGGCCTTCGTCTCCCGGCGCGCAGTCGGTGGCGGCCGCGACGCCGCCGTGCGTGCTTCCTTCGCGCAGAATGCGGATCGTGGCGCCCCAGGGCTCCCCGATGAGCCCGTCCTCGGGAACGAAGCCCGGCACGGTGGTGCCGGCGACCCAGCTTCCGGTCTCGGTCAGCCCATACGCGTTGATGACCTCCGACGTGCCCGTCCACGTCTGGATCGAGCGCCAGAGCGCAGCGGAGAGCGGTGCCGAGCCGCACAGCACACGGGTGAGCGTCTGCGCGCGTGGCGGCGCCGCGACCCGAAGAGCCAGCGTCCAGAGGGACGGCACCGACGACATGCACGTGATCTGGTGCTCGTCGATGAGCATTCCGAGCTGGGGCAGGAGGCGCGCCTGGAAGGGCGGCACCACGAGCAAGGTCTGGCCGGAGAGCCACGGAAAGAGCGCATTGCAAATGAGTCCGTGACCGAAGTGCGTCGGCAACAGGCACAGCGTTCGCTGAAATTTCTCCAGCCCCAGCGCTTGCCGCAGACCCGTCCAGCGGGCCAGCAGCGAACGATGGGTATGCACCACGCCCTTGGGATTTCCCGTCGTCCCCGAGGTGAAGAGGATCAGCGCCTCGTCGTCGAGCTGGAAGTGGGCCGCGACGCCGCGCTCGCTCGTGGTCGGTACGGCGCCGACGGTCGGCGAGACGACGCAGGCGACGCCCATCGCGGCGAGATCGCCGGCGGTGGCCGCATCGACCGTCGGGTGCCAGAGCGAGACGCGAGGTTTCGCCGCGCGCACGAGGTTGACGATCTGGAACGCCGTCAGCGTCGGATCGAGCGGAACAGCCGAGGCGCCCAGATCCCAGATCGCGAGAAGGTCGGCGAAGAATTCGAGGCAATTGCCGTAGTGGATGAACACCCGGTCGCCCGGACCAACGCCCTGGCCGCGATAGAACGACATCCTTTGCAAAACTTCAGGTAAGAGCCCCGACGGGCTGCAGCCGCGCCCAGTGAGCGGCTCGAGCAAAACTCCGGGACCAACATCGGACGACATCGCGATCGATTCTGCCACGCGTCCTCCGCGATTCCCGCACGATGAGTGCGGTTGGCTCGGGTGTCCGACGGGGCAACCTAATGATCCGTCGCGTGCTCCACACCGATTTTCGGATGGGTGTTCGTCTCGCCGACACGGATCGCGACTCGCAACGGCATCGCCATCGCGGCAAAGAATCTGTCCACGCGTCGCGCGACCGACCTTCGCCGCCGCGCAGCCTGCGCCGTGAGCAGGCCATCCGATGAACGCCGGCCGGGAGGCCGGGCGCCGCGCCGCCTCGGGTCCCGGGGTTCAGTCTGGCGGCGCTGCATCTCCGGCCGCCGGCCTGACCTGGTCGTCGCCCCGGCCGCCGGGCATCCCAGGTGAGGGGAGGGGTCTCCGGCGACCGGATCGAGGCCTGGTCACGGGGCTCGGGCATACGACCCGGGTGCCGGGTGGTGAACCGCCC
>CAYVHH010000433.1:0-20949 GCA_964450175.1 uncultured bacterium
GCTCACGGCCGTGAATCGCGGACAGAGCATCGTGACGGCGAAGCGGTTCGCGCAGGGCATGACCTTCGCGCAGTACGTCGCGTACACCGGGACTCCCGAGAACCTCGCCCGCGAGGCCGGCTGGTGGCTGGGCCGCCAGCGCCAGGACTTCAGCGGCCTTCTCCGCACGTGGTACGAGCAAGCGCGGGTGAGCGAGGCGCAGACGGCCGCGATCCGCTGGCTTGTCGCACAGCCCGAAGGTCCCACGAAGATCCTGGTGATCTCGGAGGAGTGGTCGTCGGACTGCCGCCGGGACGTTCCCATGCTGGCGCGCCTGGCCGAGGCCGGCGGCCTGGAGCTGCGCATCTTCCAGCGCGACGGCCAGAAGTTCAGCCAGAGTCCGAGGTCGGATCCCGCCGAATCGCCAAATGCCGACATCGTGAACGAGCTGCTCAACGCGAAGAACGGGCAGACGTTCCAATCCGTCCCGGCCGCCGCGTTCCTCACCAGGGACTTCGAGGCGCTCTACCGCTACTTCGAGTTCCCGGCGATCTATCACAAGATGCGCGTGGCCGAGGCGATGCAGGTGGCCAAGCCGGGCGAGAGCCGCGAGCAGGCCTGGGATCGCTTCATCCGCGACTGGCGCGCGCTCCAGGAGGAATCGCCGTTCTTCCGGATGTGGGCGAGCGCCGCCGTCGACGAGATGCTCTCGGCGCTCCACGAGCGGGTGGTCGTCGGTCCCGAGCCGGCATCTTGACGGCGCACCCGCGACTGGCGCAGGATGGCGCGATGCGAGCGGGGCCTCGCCGCTCGCCCACGCCATGATCACCGACACGGTGCCGGAAGCGACCACGCCGCTGGCGATTGCCCGCGCGCTCGCGCCGCGCATCCGCGAGCGCGCCGCGGAGATCGAAGCCACGCGGCAGCTTCCGCGCGAGCTGGTTCTCGAGCTCGCCAACGCCCGACTCTTCAGGGTCGCCCTGCCGGAAGCCGAAGGCGGGCTCGGCGCCGACGTCCTCACGACCCTGCGCGTCATCGAAGAGGTCGCGCGCGCCGACGGCTCCACGGGCTGGTGTCTGGCGATGGGGATCAACACCTTGCGGCAGAGCGCGCAGTTCGCGCCCGAGGTGCGCCGCGAGATCTTCTTCAGCGACCCGATCGGCATCTCGGCCGGGTCGGCGAATCCGCGCGGGCGCGCCGTCGCTGCGCCCGGCGGCTATCGCGTCACCGGCCACTGGTTCTTCGCCAGCGGCTGCATGCACTCCTCGGCGCTCCACGGCGCGTGCAAGGTCTTCGACGGCGACAAGCCGCGCCTGCGGCCCAACGGTGATCAGGAGATCCGGATCGCCTATTTCTATCCGAAGACCTTGGCGCGGATCGTCGACACCTGGGACGTGAGCGGTCTACGGGGCACCGGCAGTCACGACATCGAGGTCGAGGACCTCTTCGTGCCCGAGGAGCGGACGTTCTCGGCCCTCGATCTGCGCGCACGGGTCACCGGTCCGATGAATCGCATGCACGGGTTCGATCTGGCCGGGTGCGGCTTCTGCTGTGTGGGGCTCGGCGTCGCCCGCGCCGCGATCGACGCGTTCGTCGAGCTGGCGCAGATCAAGGTGCCGCGCTCGTCGTCGGAGCTCCTGCGCGATCGCGCGCTCGTGCAGGCCAAGATCGGCGAGGCGGAAGCCATCTTGAGGTCGGGCCGCGCGCTGCTGTTCGACGTCGTCGGCGAGATGTGGCAGACCGCGGTCGCCGCGCGCCCGATCACCGAGCGCCAGCGCGCGGATCTGCGCCTGGCGATGACGCACGCGGCGCAGAGCGCGGCCGCGGCCACCCACATGGTCTGCGCGACCGCCGGCACGACGTCGATCTTCACCTCGAGCCCGCTCGAGCGCTACGCGCGCGACGCCGAGGTGGTCACCCGCCACAACCAGCTGCAGTTCGTGAACTACGAGGCGGTGGGGCGCACCGTGCTCGGGCTCGAGTCGAACAGCCCCCTCTTCTAGTCGCTACACGTTGAAGCGTCCGCGGAGCTGACTGAGCGCCGCGGTCAACGGCGTCTCGGAGTCGACCTGCCCCTTCGGCGTGAGATGGTCGATCAGCGCCGGAAGCAGGCTCGCCAGTCCCGACGATGCCGACTCCGGGCTCACGTTGAAGGTCTGGCCGAGCGTGCGCACGTTGTCCTGACCGAGCACCTTCGAGAGCTGCTCGGCCGAGATCGGCAGGTTCTGGCCGGTGCTCACCCACGAGCTGGCCTCGCGACCGAGTCCCGCGTCGGTGAACTGCTTGACCAGTCCGGCGAGCCCGCCGGGATGGCCCTGGATGAGGGCGGTGGCGAGATCCAGGAGCGCGCTGCCCTGCTGGCTGCCCGAGGGCTGGCCGGTGAGACTACCAAGCAGCTGACCGAGAAGTCCCATGGTGACCTCCATTCGTGGAGCTCGTGCGGGCTGACGGTAAGACCACGTCGAGGTGTCCACCATGGGACCTTGGCCCAGGGACTTGGGCGGGACGGCGCGCGAATCCGAGTGCACCGGGCGCGGCGCTCGCTCCGGCCCGTGTGATACCCTGCGCGCGGGTTTCGGAGCGCGGTTTCCGACGCGCGCGCCGCGTGCGCAAACTCCTGGAGGGCACCATGAGCACTCGCCGTGAGTTCGTCGAGGGGACCGCTGGCGGGGTGGCCGGCATCGCCTTCGTCGGCTGCAATCTCGCCGCCGCCACACCGGCCCAGGCGCAGGCGCGGCGCCGCGAGGTCGTCGTCAACGGCCGCCGGGTCAAGACGGTCGACGTGCACGCGCACTGCGCCGTCCCCGAGGCGATGGCGCTGATGGGGCGGAAGGTCGAGCCGCAGACCTTGCTGATGTCGCGGCCCACCGATCGGATCCAGGCGATGGACGAGCAGGGCATCGACGTCGAGGCGCTGAGCATCAATCCCTACTGGTACAAGGTCGACCGTGACGTCGCGCGCGAGCTGATCCGGATCCAGAACGAGAAGCTCGCCGAGGCCTGCGCGGCAAACCCCGAGCGGTTCGTCGCGTTCGCCTCGGTGGCGCTGCAGCATCCCGAGCTGGCCGCCGAGCAGCTGGAAGAAGGCGTCAAGAAGTACGGCCTGCGGGGCGCCGGGATCGGCGGCAGCGTCAACGGCGAGGATCTGTCCGACCCGAAGTTCCATCCGTTCTGGGCCAGGGCCGAGCAGCTGGGCGTGCTGGTCTTCATTCACCCGCAGGCCGAGGGCGCGGCGTCCGATCTGCGGAGCCGGCTGAAGGGCAGCGGTGGGCTCGACAACGCCATCGGCAACCCACTCGAGACGACGATTGCGCTCTCGCATCTGATCTTCGAGGGCACGCTCGACCACTTTCCCGGGCTGAAGATCTGCGCGGCGCACGGCGGCGGCTACCTGCCGTCCTACGCGGACCGCTCCGACGCGATCTGCGTCACGTTCCCCAACCGATGCACCACGCCGCTCAAGAAGAAGCCGACCGAGTACCTTCGGCAGCTCTACTTCGACTCGCTCGTCTTCACACCCGAGGCGCTGCGACACCTGGCGGCTCAGACGGGCTCGGACCAGATCGTGATGGGTACGGACTACCCGTACCCGTGGACGAAGACCTCGGTCGACCACATCCTCGGCACGCCCGGCTTGAGCGATGCCGAGCGCGTGGCGATGCTCGGCGGAACGGCGGCGAGGCTGCTCGGGATCAAAGGCTGACGCGGACCGCGTCAGTTTCGGGTCGTCTGCGCCTTGCGCTGCGCGATCCATTCGTCGATGCGCGCGTCCAGCACGTCGAGCGGCAGGGCGCCGTCGGCCAGCACGGCGTCGTGGAAGAGGCGCAGGTCGAAGCTCGCGCCGAGCTGGCGCGCGGCCCGCGCGCGAAGCTCGAGAAACTTCCGCTGGCCGATCTTGTAGGAGAGCGCCTGGCCGGGCGAGACGATGTAGCGGTCGACCTCGACGACGATCTCGCGCTCCGACTTGGCGGAGTTGGCCTTGAAGTAGTCGATCGCCTGTTGCCGGCTCCAGCCGAAGGCATGGATGCCGGTGTCGACGACGAGCCGGATCGCCCGCCACATCTGGTAGCTGAGCGCGCCGAAGTGCGCGTACGGGTCCGCGTAAAAGCCCATGTCGTAGCCGAGCGTCTCCGCGTAGAGCCCCCATCCTTCGACGAACGCGCCGTAGGCGCCGTGCCTCCTGAAGTCAGGGAGATCCGTCTGCTCCTGCGCCAGGGCGACCTGCAGATGATGGCCGGGGACGGCTTCGTGGAGCACCAGGGCTTCCATCTCCCACTTGGGGCGCGTGCCCACGGCGGACAGGTTCGCGTAGAAGTATCCGGGCCGGCCCGCGGCCAGCGATCCGCCCTCGTAGGCGCCCGCGGTCCGGGATGCGGCGCCCGGCTCGGGCATCGCGATCACACCGTAGGGTAGTCGCGGGAGCCGGCCGAAGAGCTTGATCACTCCGGGGTCGGCACGCTTGGCGATTTCTCGATAGCCGGCCAGGAGGTCTTCGGGCCGCGAGTAGAAAAACCGGGGATCGCTGCGCAGGAACGCGAAGAACGCGGCGAGGTCACGGTCGAAGCCCGTCGAGCGCATGACCCGCTCCATCTCGGCGCGGATCGTCTTGACCTCGTCGAGGCCGATCTCGTGAATCTGCTTCGGCGTCAGCCGCGTGGTGGTCGAGGACGCAACGGCAAGGGCGTACCAGGCCTGGCCGTCAGGCAGGGCGGTAGTCGCCAGCGAGTCGCGACAGTGGGGCACGTACTCGGTCGCGAGGAAGTCGCGGAACCGGCGGAAGGCCGGCACCACCTGCGCAGAGAGCACCTTCGCCGCGTCGGCCTTCAGGGCATCACGCCGATCCGCTGGAATCGCCGCGGGCATCGCGCGGAACGCGGCCAGGAACGGGCTCTGCGCGGGATCCTCGATGAGGATCGCGCCGACCTGAGCCGGAACATCGCGCAGGGTGATTCTCGGCGGCGTGACCCCGCGCCGGAGACCCTCCTTCAGGAGCGTGATCGTCTGATCGACCAACGCAGGCGCCCTACGCAGGCGGCTCAGAATGGCCTCGTAGTCCGCTTCGGTGCTCGCCGGCATTTGCTCGCCGAGCATTTGCGGCACGCTCTGCTGGATCCCACCGAGCTGGTTCACGGGCATCAGCTCCCAGGGGAACCGGCGCCACTCGAGCCGCTCCTGCACCTGCTGCCGGAAGAGATCGTAGTTCAGTCGGTCGGCGGGCGAGAGCGCCGCACGATCGATCGACGCGAGCGCCTTCGCAGGCAGCTCGAGGGCGGCCCTGCGCCGCGCGATCGCTTCCGGGGCGTGATCCGTCCACCGGTCGTTCTGACCGGGGACACCGAGGTAGGTGGCGTATTCCGGGAACTCATGCATGACGTAGTCGGTGTGGATCTGAAACAGCCGGTGGAGCCGCTCCGCGTCGGGACTCTTACCGGCGTCCGCGATCAAGGCTTCGATGCCGGCCGCGAGCGACTCCGACGGCCCGGCGAGCGCGGGAACCGGGGCCGAGACGAGCGCGAACAGGATCGCCACACCGAGCCACCCGAACACGCCAGCCCTCATCGTCGGTCAACCGCCGGCAGCGCGCGAGGCACGCCGCCGACCGCGATCACACCCTGCGCAGCAAGAAGTCGGTCACGATCGGCCAGGCGAGATCGGCGTAATGGGGCTGGAAGCCGTCGTTGTCGGGGTGGCGGAAGCCGTGGTTCGCGTCCGAGAAGAAATGCCACTCGACCGGCCGGCCGTTCGCGATGAAGCTCTGCCAGAGCGGACCCTGGATCGCCGGGGTCGCGATGTAGTCCTTGCCGCCACAGAAGACCAGCGACGCGCACGTGAGCGTCCTCGCGAGCTTGAACGCATGGCGAGGCCGATGAGAGGTCTCCGGCTCGTCGCGCACGGACGGGTAGTAGAGGACGATCGCGCGCAGTTTGGGCGTGTCGGCCGCGAAGGGAATGAGCAGCCGGCCGCCCATGCAATGCCCGATCGCCGCCGTTCGCGCCGGATCGGAGCCCATCCGCTCGACGAGATATTGCCAGGCCTCGGTCATCTTGCCGAGGAACTCGCCGTCGGAGTGCTTGGCCTGCAGGTCGGCGCCGTGGCCGATCTGATTCGTCCCGGGAATGCCGAACATGTTGAACAGGCTCGGCGCCAGCACGTTGAAGCCGAGCTGGGCGAGCCGGTAGGCGTCGATCTTGTAGTCGGCCGTGACGCCGTGCGCGTGGTGCACCATCAGGATGCCCGGCCGCGGGCCGGGGCCCTCCGGACGCGCGGCGTAACCGGGAATGCCGTCCTGCTCGAGCGTGAGCATGCGGGCGTCGATCGTCACGCGCGCTCCTTGATCGACACACGCCAGTGGATCCGATCTTCTTCGGGCGGATAGTCCCCGGCCGCCTTGTGGTAGGAGCAGCGGTTGTCCCAGATCACGATGTCGCCCTTGCGCCACTTGTGGCGATACTGCCCGTCGGGCTGGATCATGGAGCCGGTCAGCTCGTCGATCACCGCGTCACTCTCCGCCGCGTCGAGTCCCTCGATGCGCAAGATCTTGCCGGGATCGAAGTAGAGCGCCTTGCGTCCGGTCTCGGGATGCGTGCGAATGATCGGATGGAAGACCGGCTTCCAGTCGCGATCCTCCTCGTTGAGGAGCGCCGTCGCCTTCCGTCGCCCGCCGTAGGTGAAGGCGCCGACCCGCCCTTCGAGACGATCCTTGAGCCGCTGCGGCAGCGCATCGTAGGCCGCATACATGCTGGCAAAGAGCGTGTCGCCGCCGCGGCTCGGCACGGCCAGCGCGTAGAGCTGCGTCGCCTTGAATGGCTCCTGGTCGTAGGCGCCGTCGGTGTGCCATCCCTCGGCACCGCGCCGATAGATCGCCATGTCGAGCGCACCGTCCGCGCCGAACTTGTTGACGCCGAGCAGGGTGATCTCGGGATGGTCGGGATGTCGCGTCGATTTCGACGGGTGCGGGGTCACGAAGCCGAAGCGCCGGCTGTATGTCAGGAAGTCGTCGATCTCGAGCTCCTGACCGGGCACCACGACGACGTTGTGGCCGAGCCACGCGCGATAGATGTCCGCGAAGGTCGCGTCATCGAGCTTCCTGACATCGACTCCGTGGATCTCCGCGCCGATCTGCGACCCGAGGCGTTCGACCTGGACCATCGCCCTTCCTCCCGCGTTACGGACTCACGGAAGATATAACACACCCAAACGGCCGGGCCGAGGGGGGAGCCCGCTCAGAACCAGTTGGCCTTGTCCACCACGTTGCGCAGGGGCAGGTCGGACAGGAAGCGACGGGAGTTGTCGAGCAGGATCTCGAAGCGGCGCTCGTCCAGGTGCGGGCCATGGCCGGCGGTGTGGGGCGTGATGAGGACGCCGGGCATCGTCCACAGCGGGTGATCGGCTGGCAGCGGCTCTTGCTCGAAGACGTCGAGCCCGGCGCCGGCGATCTCGCCCGCGCGGAGCGCGGCCACCAGGTCGTCGAGCCGCGTCGTCATGCCGCGCCCGATGTTGATGAAGAACGCCGTGCGCTTCATGAGCTGGAAGCGCGCGCGGTGCATGAAGTGCTCGGTCGCCGGCGTGTGGGGCACGGTCAGGATGACGAAATCCGCCAGCGGGAGGAGCGAGTCGAGCGCGTCCGGCCCGTCGAGCTTCACCACGCCGGGGGGCGCGTCGCGGCGCCGCGCGTCGATGCCCATGACGTGCATGCCGAACGAGGCCGCGAGCCGCGCCGCCTCGCTGCCGATGCCGCCGACCCCGACGATCAGCGCGGTGGCCTCCGGCAAATGGATCACGCCGCCGTCCATCGGCTCCCGCCGCCACTCCCGCCGGAGCTGTCGCGGCAGGTAGTGGTGGAATCCACGGGCGAACGCCAGGACGAACGCCATGATGTGGGCGCCGATGTGATCGTTGTAGATCTCGCGGAAGTTCGTCACCGTCGCCGTGTGTCCGATGAGCGCCGGCGAGTAGTAGCCGGCCGGCGGCGCCGCCTGCGGCGCCTGGATCCAGCGCAGGTGCCGAGCCTCGCGGATCAACGCGTCGGGCATGGTCCCGAACGCCGCCTCGGCCTCGCCGACGGCGCGCGCGGCCTCGGCCTCGGTCTCGGCCACCACGACGGAAAGCTGGGGCAGCGCGGACGCGAGCCGGGAGGCCCAGCCGCGCGTCGTCGGTGTCTGGGGGGGCAACATCAGGAATGTCGTCATGAATT
This sequence comes from uncultured bacterium, assembly GCA_964450175.1. Lineage (GTDB taxonomy): Bacteria > Methylomirabilota > Methylomirabilia > Rokubacteriales > CSP1-6 > AR31. Next base: position 8,174 of record CAYVHH010000433.1, read on the forward strand.
TATCCGCGCGCCTCGGTCGAGGGGCCCCGGCCCCGCGACGGTCTGCGACGCGCATCACCGTGCCGCGCAGCTTAGTGGCCGCGGCGGGCGGGGTCAAGCGACTAGGCCGAGCGCGCCGGAGCGGGCTCGGGGGGTGGGAGGCGGGCGGGGCCAGGGGCGACGTCGCCGTCCTTGCGGCTCATGATGGCGCGCGGCAGCAGCGGAATGAAGAGGAGGATCAGCGCGGTCGTCCCGGCGTTGAGCCAGACGAGCTCGTGAAAGACCCAGTGACGGCTGTCGATCAGCCAGGAGCCGATCACGTCCGAGCCGCCGAGCGCGAAGTTGCGCGCGCTCATCATCAGGGCGAACCCGAGGCTCTCGCATCCCGGGGGCGTCGATCGGACTGCCAGGTCCATGAGCGCCAGCTCCGAGCAGATCACCGCGAAGCCGACGATCGCGTGGATGAACGGGGCGTTGTCGTGGCTGTACCGGAGGTAGAGGAGCGTTACCGTCACGTTCAGCGCGATCGCCGCCGTCAGGAGCTGGCGGAGATTGAACCGGCGGCAGATGACACCGTAGATCAGCGCGCCCGCGAGCCCGGCGGCGCCCTCGATACTCTCCATCAAGCCGATGTAGGGCGCGCTGAAGTGCAGCGTGTCGGTCTGCAGGAACAGGAGCGGTGTCGTGAAGCCCGGCGAGATGTAGACGAGGGCGAGAAAGCTCCCGCTCGCCCAGAGAGTCCTGGATCTGAACAGCGTGGTCAGCTCGCGACGCGAGTTGGCCAGCACATTTCGGTCGCGAACCGCCACGGCCCGTTCGGTGAGGACGAAGAACGTCGTGAGAGCCAGTGCGAGCAGCAGCGCCGTCGCGATGCCGACCGTCCACCCGAAGGCCGTCGCGGCGAGGTAGCCTCCGAGGATTCCGTTGCCCAGGGACACCATGCTCTGCAGCGCCTGGCGGATCGAGGTCACGCGCCCGGAGATCCCGTACTTTTGACCCGCCTCGACCATGAGGCCGCCCATCACAGTGCTCGCGATGACCATGAACGCGTTGGCGCCGAAGGCCGTGAGGAGCAGCGGCAGATAGCTTCGGGGAACCACGCCCATCAAGAACCAGCAGACCGCCGCCATGCCGGCGCCGAGCAGCATGTAGTGTCGGCGCCGGGTTCCAAAGAGCGGAAACGCGTCGGACATGATGCCGGCGAGCGGCTTCACGTTCCACGCGAAGGTCGCGATGACCATGAACCCCGCGAGCGTCTGGGCCGTGAAGTGTAGCTGGGTCTTCAGGAGAAGCTGGAGCGGGAGCCGTCCGATGACGCCGGGCTGGGCGATGGTCGTGACGAAGGCGCCGAGCCCCACCATGATGTAGTACTGCCGCAGGGTGAGGCCCGTGTCCGGGATCTCGAGATTCTTCGCTTCCAGAGCGATCTCCGCTGTGTCCTTATATCAGGAACGCTACCAGGAGAGGTGAGTCTCGATGCCACGGCTCGATCGGCTGCCCCAGATCTCCCGTACCAACCTCCTGACCTTTCCGGCCCAGGTCAACGACACGGCGCCGTTCGTGCACCCGGCGAAGCCGCTGTCCGCGTGCCGGCTCGCGATCGTCACGACGGCCGGCCTCCATCGCCGAGGCGATCGACTCTTCACGCCGGGAGATCAGACGTACCGCGTGATTCCCTCCGGGACCCCGACCGTCGAGATCATCCAGAGCCACACGAGCATCGGCTTCGATCGCGTGCCGACGATGCGGGACGTGAACATCTCGTTCCCGATCGATCGCCTGCGTGAGCTGGCCGCGCGGGGCGAGCTCGGCGCGCTCGGGCCGAGCTGCTATTCGTTCATGGGCGCTCAGCGCGAGGTCGCGCGGATCGAGAACGAGACCGGGCCCGAGGTCGGCCGCCGGCTGGGCGAGGAGGGCGTCGACGTGGCCCTGATCACCCCGACCTGACCGAACTGCACCCACACCGGGGGTGTGCTGGCCCGAGCGCTGGAGCATGCGGGTGTTGCCACGACGTCGATCAGTCTCGTCCGCGAGCACACCGAGAAGGTGAAACCGCCGCGGGCGCTCTTCGTGCCGTTCCCCTTCGGAATGGCGTTCGGGCGCCCCAACGATCCGGAGCTGCAGCATCGCGTTCTGCGGGCCGCGCTCGAGCTGCTGGCCGAGCCGATCGGGCCGGTGCTGCGCGACTTCCCGGAGGACACCGAGCCGGGCGACCAGCCGGCTGCGCCACCCCAGGCGTCGGGGATCGCGCCGGCCGAGCGCGTGCCGGACGACGTGGCGATGGAGACGACGCAGATGCGCCGGTATCACGAGCGATGGCTCGAGACGAGCGGCGGCCGTACCCATTTCGGTCTCACGGGGATCCCGGCGACCCGCTTCCGCGGCGTCGTGCGCTTCCTGGAAGAATTCGCCGACGGTCGGGAGGCCGACATGCCCGAGCGCCCGTCGGATCTCCCGTTGCCGAACTTCATTCGCTACTGCGCGGACGACCTCAAGTCGCTGTATTTCGAGGGCCGCCTGGCGATGAAGGCGGCCGCGGGCGGCGAGGAGGTCGCGCGGTGGTTCTGGGGGGAGACGGGAGCGGGACGGCTGCTCCGGCGAGTTCGCGACCGGCTCGATGCGTCGGCCGATCCGCGCTGGAAGGCCGCCGCGTTCGGTATCGCGCGCTAGCTGCGCGCGGGGCGCCGGCGGGTCAGCGGTCGCCCGGGGTTGCGCCGAGGCCTGAGGCGGACGATCGCACGCCTTCGGCGGCCGGGCTTGCCGCCACGAGCCTCGCCGGCGCGGGAGGCTCGCGGCGAACACTGAGCCAGTCGCCGCCGAGGCGGCCGCGGACCAGCGGCCAGAGGCCGTCGGGCTCGAACAGGATTGCCGCGATCGCGACCATGCCGAGGCCGATCAGGTACCAGCCCGCCGAGAGCCCGAACACCACCGTCAGGATCTCGCGGAGCGCGAAATAGATGATGACGCCGAGGATCGGCCCTTCGAGCGTTCCGATGCCGCCGATGATCACGATGATCATCATCGCGACCACCCAGTTCGGGTCGAACGCGAAGCCCGGGGCGACGTAGAGCGTCGCCGTGAAGCTGACGGCGCCGGCCAGGCCGCATCCCGCCGCCGCGATCACGAACGCGATGAAGCGATTGCGCCACACGTCGACGCCGATGCTGGCCGCCGCCACGTCGTTGTCGCGCACCGTCATCAGGCCCAGGCCGACGCGCGAGCGCAGCAACGCGTAGGTGCCGAACACCGACGCGACGGCGATGGCGGCGCTGATCCAGAAGGTCAGCGGCTCGAGCCAGCGCGGATCGACCAGGCGCGCGGTCGGCAGCCCGACGCCGCGCTCGCCGCCCAGCCGGTCGGTCTTCGAGACGAGTAAGGAGACGACCTCCGAGAACACCCAGGTGCCGATCGCGAAGTACGCTTCGCGAAGCCGGAACATGAAGAGCGCCACGACCGCGGCGACCGCCGCGCACACGAGCGGCGCTACCGGCAGCACCCAGAACGGCGCGACCTTCAGCGAGATCGAGGCGAAGAACAGCGCGTAGGCGCCGAGGCCGATGAACACCTGCTGTCCCATGGACACGAGGCCCGCGTAGCCGGCCAGCAGATTCCACATCTGCGCCATGGCGAGCATCAACATCGCCTCGGACAGGAAGCGCTGCGCGCCCTCGCCGATCAGCCACGGCGCCGCGACGAGCGTGAGGCCGCCGAGCGCCACGATCGACCACGGCACGTAGGCGCGCCCCGGCCGGCCGGACCCACGCCCCGGCACGGCTTGCGGCGCGCCCGCCCGCCCGCCGGTCACGTTCGCACCCGGAACAGCCCGTTGGGCCTCAACAGGACACCGACGAGAAACAGAAGATGCGCGTAGAGCGGCCCAGCGTTCGGATCGAGCCGGAGCCCGACCAATTCGGCAACCCCCAGCGTGATGCCGCCGAGCATCGCGCCCCAGAACGTCCCGAGGCCGCCGAGCACGACGACTTCGAACGCCACCAGAAGACGCTCGACGCCGGAGTACGGGCTGAAGGACGCGCGGATCGCGAGCAGCATGCCCGCCACGCTCGCCAGCGCGAGCGACAGGCCCATGACGAGGTTGTAGACGCGCCCGGGATTCACGCCCATCAGGCGCACGACGTCGCGATGGTCGGCAGTGGCCCTGACGATCCGGCCGAAGCGTGTTCGCGTCAAGAGGAGCTGGAGCGCCGTGAACAGGGCGACCGAGAGCGCCAGGATCAGGAGCGGCAGCACGCCGACGTGCAGACCACCGATGCCGGTGCTGGCCTGAGCCAGCTGGCCCGCCTGAAGGTGACGGAGATCGGCGCCGTACACCTCGACCATGAGGTTGCGCATCACCACTGCCACGCCGAAGGTCAACAAGATCGCGGCAAACGGGTCGGGCCGCGTGACGACCCGGTTGATCAGGACGGCCTGGAGTGCCACGCCCAGGCCGAACGCGATCACCGCGACGGGTAGCAGGAGGGCGAGCGGATGGAGCCACGGGAAGACCCCGACGAGCGACACGCCCAGGAACGCGCTCAGCACGATGAATTCACCGTGCGAGAGATTGACCACGCGCATCACGCCGACGATCAGCGCCAGCCCAACGCCGAGCAGCCCGTAGAGCCCGCCGTAGAGAATGCCGTTGATGATCGTCTCGACCCAGATCATGGTGCTCTCATCCCCGTGCGCTCATGTCCCGAAGTAGGCCCGCGAGAGCTGCTCGAGACCCAGGCCGCGCGCTTGCCCGTGCAGGGTCACGCGTCCCTTGAGCAGGCAATACACACGGTCGGCCGCGCCGGCCGCGCGCTTGACGTCTTGCTCGACCAGGACGATCGAGGCCCCCTCGGCCCGGATGTGCGCGAGCGACTCGTAGATCTGATCGACGACGAGCGGTGCCAGCCCGAGCGAGATCTCGTCGCACAGTAAGAGCTTCGGGTTCGACATGAGGGCGCGGCCGATCGCCACCATGTGCTGCTGGCCGCCCGAGAGCGCGTCGGGCGATTGCCGTCGGCGCTCGCGCAGCACCGGGAAGAGCTCGTAGACGCGCGTCAAATTCCACGCGCCGGGCCGCCGATTGAGCGCGCCCATGAGGAGGTTCTCCTCGACGTTCAGCGACGGAAAGAGCAAGCGTCCCTCGGGCACGAGGGACAATCCGAGTCGTGAGATGCGCTCGGCCGGCTCCGCGGTGATCGGCTCGCCCGCGAAGCGGATCTCACCGCGCCGGCGGTCGATCAGCCCGACCAGGCTCTTGAGGAACGTGGTCTTGCCCGCGCCGTTCGCCCCGATGAGCGCCACGGTCTCGCCCGCGTCGACGCGGAGCGTGACGCCGAAGAGCGCCTGGAAATCGCCGTAGAACGCGTCGAGCGCCCGCACCTCAAGCAACGTCATCGGTGCGGAACCCCATGTAGATCTCCCGCACGAGCCGATTCGTCATCACCTCGGCCGGCGGCCCCTCCAGCACGTTCTTGCCAAAGTGGAGCACCATGATCCGATCGGCCACGGCGCGCAGCGCGTGGGGGATGTGCTCGATCCAGATGATCGCGTGGCTCGCCTTCAGGCTCTTCACGAGGGCGACGAGCTCCTCGACCTCGGGCTCGGTGAGTCCGGCGGCGATCTCGTCGAGCAGCAACACCTTCGCGCGCGACGCGACGGCTTTGCCGAGCTCGAGGCGCTTTCGATCCAGGAGCGGCAGCTGTCCGGCCAGCATCCCGGCTTTCGCGGTGAGCCCCATCGTGGCCAGCACCTCGAGCGCCGCCGATGCCGCCGCCGAACCCGACCGTCCCGCCCCGAAGGACGCCGCCGCGAGCACGTTCTCGTAGACCGTGAGATGGGGGAACGGCTGCGGGATCTGGAAGGCGCGCACGATGCCGCGCCGCGCCCGCAAATGAGCCGGCACGCGGCCGAGCTCCCGGCCCTCGAAACGAATGGTTCCGCCGTCAGGCGCGATCGTGCCGGCGATCAGGTTGAAGACGGAGCTCTTGCCGGCGCCGTTGGGGCCGATCATGCCCAGACAATGCCCCGACTCGAGCGAGAAGGTCACGTCGTCGGCGACGACGATCGCGCCGAATCGCTTCTGCAGGCCCGCCACGTCGAGGAGTGCTGGCATCTTTGCCTAGCCGCCCCGCCGGAAGGCGGGGCGGGGCGGCGAGGATCGGCTCAGCCCAGCTGCGAGAGGAGCTTCAGCTCCGCTTCGATCGGAATCTGGGGCGCCGTGGCGTTGTAGACGATCAGCAGCTCGAACGGGAAGCGGCCGTTCTTGGTCTTGCGCCACTGGCCGCCGGCCATGCTCGTGACCGCGACGTTCTTGATCGGCGTGTCCTTGAAGCGCACGGGGCCGACGATCGTGTCGACCGACAGGTTGGCGACCGCGTGCTTCACCGACTCCTTGTCCTTGGGATCGGCGGCGCTGCTGAGCGCGGCGAGCGCCACCTCCCAGACGGCGTGCGAGTAGCCGATGGGCTGCGTCCACTGCTTGCCCGTCGAGTTCTCCCAGTCGGTTGCGATCTCGCGAGCCGTCTGTCCGGTGATCGACGACTTGTACGGGAACTTCGGCGTCCACCACACCTCGGTCGACATGCCGTCACCGCGCGGCCCGAGCGCCGTGACGGTGCTGGCGAACAGGAACGCCGCCGCCACCGTGCAGACCTGAGGCTTGTAGCCGGCCTGCGCCGCCTGGTTCCAGAAGGTGGCCCAGTGACTCGGCAGCACGAGCCCCGAGACGATCTCGGCGTTGCCGCTCTTGAAGGCGGTCACCTGATTCGTGAAGTCGTCGGTGGCCATCTTGTAGAAGCCGCCCGGAACTTCCTTGTAGCCCTGCGGCGTCATCCCGCTCGGCAGTCCGGTCTTCGCGTTGCCGAACGCCCGCCCGGTCGGCGTGTCGCTGTAGAACGTGCCGACCTGCTTGTTGGTCTTCACGCTGTTCCACATCGCGACGAAGTTCTTGACGACCTCGGAGGCGCCCCAGAAGAAATGAAACGTGTAGGGGAAGCTCTTCTCGAGGAGGTCGTCGGGAGTGGCGCCGCGAGAGAACTTCCAGCCCGTCCACGGCACCATCGTCGAGATGGTCGGCACGCTCCGGGCGTCGGCCAGCTCGCCGACCGCGAGCGCCGCGTCGGAATCGAACGCGACGACGAGATCGCACTTCTCGCGGAGCACCAGCTCGCTGCCGACCACGCTGGAGCGATTCGGGTCGGACTGGTTGTCCTTGACGACGAGCTCGACCGCGTAGGACTTGCCCCCGATCTTCAGTCCGTCCTTCACGGCCGTGCGGATGCGCTCGATCATCCACGGCGTCGTCTCACCGAAGTTCGCGCGCACGCCGGACTGGGCGCCGATGAAGCCGATCTTGAGGGCTCGCGACTGGGCGCGGGCGATATTGACGTGCAGGGCCCCGGTGGCGGAGGCGAGCCCCGCGACCCCGCCGGCCTTGAGAACCGCGCGCCGGCTGACCGTGTGTTTCCGTCCGGACAGTTCGTGGCTTCGCTCCGCCATGGCGACCTCCTTGTCGAGCCGCGTCGAGCCTGGCCTTGATCCACGCGCGCGTCGCCGGCGCGTCACCTGAAGGGTGACACAGCCCGCGTCCGCCCGATCCGTGGCGCGGAGTGTAGCACTTTGAGTCGAGCGGCGGCAGCGTCAGGGGCGTGCCGCATGAGGAGGACCTGCGCATCACGAGACTCGGCGTGCGGCGGAGTGTAGCATTGAGGGGCCATGCGCCCGATCGACCGCCGGGAGCTTCTTCACGGGACCCTGGCCGCGGCCGCCCTCGCCGCCGCCGGACCGGTATCGGCCCAGAGCGGCGACTCGACGCGCGCGGCCATGGCGCGCGCGGCCGGCGCGTTCCTCGCCGCGCTCGAATCGGGACAGCGCCGTGCTGCCACGTTCCCGTTCGCTCAGGACGAGCGTATGAACTGGCACTACGTGCCGCGCTCGCGATCCGGCGTCGTATTCAAGGAGATGTCCGCCGCCGGCCGCGCGGCGGCGCACGAGCTGATCAAGACCTCGCTCTCCGGAGTCGGCTACACGAAGGCGGTCAACGTGATGAAGCTCGAAGACGTCCTGCGCCAGCTGGAGACGTTCGGCGGACTCATGCGCGACCCCGAAAAATACTACGTGAGCGTGTTCGGCACGCCGGATGCGGCGGGGCCGTGGGGCTGGCGCCTCGAGGGACACCATCTCTCGCTCAACTTCACGCTCGTGCCGGGCCGTGCCATCTCCGTGACCCCCGCGTTCTTCGGCGCCAATCCGGCCGAGGTGCCCTCGGGTCCGCAGCGCGGGCAGCGGACGCTCGCCGACGAGCAGGACCTCGCGTTCACGCTCGTGCGCGGCGTCGATCCGGGTCTGCGCGGCCGTCTCGTGATCGCCGCCGAGTCCCCGGGCGACATCGTCAGCGGCCCCGGCCGCGCCGACAGCCTGAAGACGCCGGCCGGTATCCCGCTCGGCGAGCTCGGGGCCGAGCAGCGGGCCCTGGCGCTGCGCCTGGTCGAGACGTACGCACGCAACATGCGAACCGACATCGCCGACGACGAGCTTCGCCGGATGCGCGAGTCCGGAGTCGAGAACGTGCGCTTCGCGTGGGCCGGGCCGATCGACCCGCGGCAGCCGCACTACTATCGGCTGCACGGCCCGACTTTCCTCATCGAGTACGACAACTCGCAGAACCGCGCGAACCATGTCCACTCGGTCTGGCACGATCCGCGGAACGACTTCGGCGTGGACCCGCTGCGCGCCCACTACCGGCGCGCCGACCATCGCCACGCGTGAGGGCCCCATGACCGATCTGGCCGGAGTGATTCCGATCACCGCGACCCCATTCGATTCGACCGGACGAGTCGACGAGGAGAGCATCGTCTCGCTCGTCGAGTTCGAGGCCCGCTGCGGGGTGCACGGCCTCAACGTCCTGGGCATCATGGGCGAGTTCCACAAGCTGACGGAGTCCGAGCGCCGCCGCGTGGCCGAGGTCTTCATCAAGAGCGCGGCCGGCCGGTTCCCGATCGTCGTCGGCACCTCTCACGCCGGGACCGGAGCCTGCGTCGAGCTCTCGCAGACCGCCGAGGCGGCCGGTGCGACGGCGCTCATGGTCGCGCCACCCCCGGGCCTCAGGGGCGACGGCGCGATCGTCGCGCACTACCGGGCGGTGGCGGCCGTGGTCTCGGTGCCCATCGTGGTGCAGGACGAGCCGGTCACGACCGGCGTGATCATGTCGCCCGAGCTCCTGGCCCGCATCGCGAACGAGCTGCCGGCGTGCCGCTACGTCAAGCTCGAGGAGCCGCCCACGCCCACCAAGATCACCGCGCTCCGACGGCTGCCCGGCGGCGATCGGCTCCGGATCTTCGGCGGCATGAACGGCATGTTCTTCTTCGAAGAGCTTTCGCGCGGCGCGGTCGGCATCATGACGGGTGTCGCCGTGCCCGACGTGCTCGTGCGGATCTACGACCTGTTCCGTGCCGGCGACGTCGCCGGCGCCGCCGCGACGTACGACCGGTACGCTTCCTATATCCGCTACGAGGGGCAGCAGGGGATCGGCCTCGCGCTCCGCAAGGAAGTGCTGCGTCTGCGCGGCGCGATCCGGTCGAGCTATGTCCGGCCGCCCGGCCCGAGCCTGGACGACGTCACGCGGGCCGAGCTCCTGGCGATCCTCGAGCGCAACAAACTCCTCACCGCCTAGATCGGAGTGGTCATGGCCATCGAGCACGTCAAGGCGCTCACGTTCGACGTCTTCGGCACCGTCGTGGACTGGCGATCGAGCCTCATTCGCGAGGGCGAGGCGCTCGGCAAGAAGAAGGGGCTCGGCGTCGACTGGGCCAAGTTCGCCGACGCCTGGCGCGGGCTCTATCAGCCCGCGATGGACGAGGTGCGCGGCGGTCGTCGCCCGTGGACGAAGCTCGACGACCTCCATCGCGAGAGTCTCGACAAGCTCCTGGTCCAGTTCGGCATCAAGGGCCTCTCGGAGCCGGAGATCGATCATCTGAACCGGGCGTGGCATCGCCTCGATCCATGGCCTGATTCCGTGCCGGGCCTCACGCGACTCAAGAAGAAGTTCGTGCTCGCGACGCTCTCGAACGGCAACGTCGCGCTGATCGTGAACATGGCCAAGTACGGCGGGCTGCCGTGGGACACCGTGCTCGGCGCCGAGGTCGCGCGCCACTACAAGCCCCAGCCCGAGGCGTACCTGACGACCGCGTCGCTCCTCGGGCTCCAGCCGGGCGAGTGCATGATGGTCGCCGCGCACAACGGAGACCTCGCCGCCGCGAGCGCGGTCGGCCTGCGCACGGCGTTCGTGCCGCGGCCGAACGAGCACGGACCCGGACAGGCGAAGGACGTGAAGCCCGCGCGCGACTGGGACGTCGTCGCGAGCGATTTCGTCGACCTCGCGGCCCGGCTGGGCTGCTGAGCCTCGCCTGGCCGCCGCGGGGTATCATAGGCGCCACTTTTGCGAGCCGAGCGGCGTCGCGCCGCGAGGCGAGCGCTTCGGAGGAGCCGCACATGGCGAAGATCACCCAGTCCGTAGACCTCGGCAGCCGCGGCCGCGTGGCGGTGCTGACCGTCGACAACCCGCCCGTCAACGCCCTGAGCCAGCACGTGCGCAAAGGGCTGCACGACGGGATCAAGCAGGCGATCGCCGATAGCGCGGTGCAGGCGATCGTGATCGTCTGCTCCGGGCGCACGTTCATCGCGGGCGCCGACATCACCGAGTTCGGCAAGCCGCCGGTGGAGCCGGGGCTCCACACGGTGCTCGACATGATCGAGAGCTCGCCGAAGCCCGTCGTGTCGGCGATCCACGGCACCGCGCTCGGCGGAGGGCTCGAGGTCACGCTCGCGTGTCACTATCGCGTCGGCGTGAAGAGCGCCCGCTTCGGCCTGCCCGAGGTGAAGCTGGGCATCCTCCCGGGCGCGGGCGGCACGCAGCGGCTCCCGCGCGTCGTCGGTCCGCAGAAGGCGCTGCAGATGATCGTGAGCGGCGACCCGATCGGCGCCGACGAGGCGCTCAAGGTGGGCTTGATCGACGAGATCGTGGACGGTGACCTCACCGCGGCCGGCGTCGCGTTCGCCGAGAAGGCGCTGAACGAGAAGCGGCCGCTCAAGAAGATCCGCGACCTCGACGACAAGATCGCGCCGGCGCGGGGCAAGCCGGAGATCTTCGCCGAGTTCAGGAAGAGCGTGGCGCGTCAGACCCGCGGCTTCCGCGCGCCGGAGAACTGCATCAAGGCGATCGAGGCGGCGGTGAACCTGCCGTTCGCCGAGGGCATCAAGCGCGAGCGCGAGCTCTTCGTCGAGCTCTTGAATTCGCCGGAGTCGAAGGCCCAGCGCTACTTTTTCTTCGCCGAGCGCGTGGCGGCCAAGATCCCCGACGTGGCGGCGGACACGCCGGCCAAGGAGATCAAGAAGGCGGCGGTGATCGGCGCCGGCACCATGGGCGGCGGTATCGCGATGAACTTCGCCAACGCGGGGATTCCGGTCACCGTCGTCGAAGTGGCGAAGGAGGCGCTCGACCGGGGCCTCGGCATCGTGCGGAAGAATTACGAGGCGACCGCGTCGCGCGGGCGGCTGACCCAGGCGGACGTCGAGAAGCGGATGGGGCTCATCAGCGGGAGCGTCGATTTCAAGGCCGCCGCCGACGCCGACATCGTCATCGAGGCGGTGTTCGAAGAGATGCCGATCAAGAAGGAAGTCTTCGCCAAGCTCGACGCCGTCTGCAAGCCCGACGCGGTCCTGGCGACCAACACGTCCACGCTCGACGTCGACGAGATCGCCTCGGCCACGAAGCGACCCGAGAGCGTGATCGGCACCCACTTCTTCAGCCCGGCCAACGTGATGCGGCTCCTGGAGAACGTGCGCGGCAAGAAGTCGTCGAAGACCACGATCGCCACCGCGATGACCGTCGGCCGCCGGATCGGCAAGGTGCCGGTGCTGGTGGGCGTCTGCTACGGCTTCGTCGGCAACCGCATGCTCCACCAGCGCGGCCTGCAGGCCGAGAAGCTCATCCTCGAGGGCGCCGCGCCGCACCAGGTCGACCGCGTGCTCACCGACTTCGGCTTCCCGATGGGGCCGTTCGCAATGGGTGACCTCGCCGGTCTCGACGTCGGCTGGCGCATCCGCAAAGGACGCGGGACCAAGGCACCGGTCGCCGATCGCATCTGCGAGCTCGGTCGATTCGGACAGAAGACGGGCGCGGGCTACTTCAAGTACGAGAAGGGCGACCGGACGCCGATTCCCGATCCGGAGGTCGAGAAGATCATCGTCGACGTCGCGACGTCGATGGGCATCACCCGGCGCCCCATCGGCGACGACGAGATCTTGCAGCGGCTGCTCTTTCCCATGGTCAACGAGGGCGCCAAGATCCTCGAGGAGAAGATCGCGATCCGTGCCAGCGACATCGACGTGATCTGGGTCTACGGCTACGGCTGGCCGGTGTACCGCGGGGGGCCGATGTTCTGGGCCGACTCGCTCGGGGTCAAGTCCGTGCGCGACAGACTGCTCGAGTTCAAGAAACAGAGCGGCGATGCGTTCTGGACTCCGGCGCCGCTGCTGGACCGGCTGGCGAACGAGGGCAAGGGCTTCACGAGCTAGCTCGGGACTGCGCGCGGTAACTGCCTGATTTCCAAGGGGACGAGCCTCGCTCGTCCCCTCGCTTTTTCCCTCGGATCGATCAATCTGCCAAAAAGATCAATTTGGGTAAAAAGGGTCTGTTACAACTGGAATTGCTCCATTTGTCTTGTATTGCGTCGTTTTGAGGTCCTGATTGCGTTACTTGACGACGGGTGAGGCCGCGAGCCGGTGCCAGGTGTCGGTGGGCACCG
>CAYVHH010000434.1:0-3946 GCA_964450175.1 uncultured bacterium
CCGGAGACCCTTGACGGTGAACGTGCGATCGATCGGGCGCAGGAGGTTCATGCCTCACCTTATCGCGCCCTTCCGGCCGGGAATCAAGCGGCGCAAATGTCCTGGATTTTCGGGGACCCCTGGCGTAACCTGCCTGGACAGGTAGTGGGACCGGGCTCGAACCACCTGCACAGGAGAAACGGCATGCCGAAGATCAAGCACATCGCCCTCTCGACCCAGGACGTGGACAAGACCGCGAAGTTCTACATCGACGTGTTCGGCATGAAGGAAATCGCCAAGATCGACAGCCCGGGCGCGCGGGGTTACTACCTGAGCGACGGCGATCTCAACCTGGCGATCCTGAACTTCAAGAACGATGCGGTCGCCGGCGTCGAGCGCGGCGCGGGCTGGAGCGGTATCCATCACATCGGGTTCCAGGTCGAGAGCCTGGAAGCGATCACCGAGCGGCTGAAGAATGCCGGATCCGAGCCGCGCGAAGACATCAACAAGGCTCTCGGCGTCGGCCAGCACGGTCATCGGTACGGCAACGTCGAGGTGAAGTACACCGGGCCCGACGGTGTGACGGTCGACGTTTCCGAGACCGGCTGGGTCGGCACCTCCGGCCTGTAACCGCCGCGCGGCGCCGCGCCGCGCAGTCCTGCGATCCCGCGCGGGGGGAGCGAAGTCGCTCTCCCCGCTTTTTTGTCCGCCGGGCCGAGCGGCCGATTCCACCATAGAGTATTATGTTCTCTATGGCGGATCCGCCGAACGGCCCGCCGCGGCTGTCCTCGGGGCTCGACATGGCCGGGCTCGGCGCCCGCCTTCGCCTCGAACGGCTTCGCCGCCACCTCTCGCTTCAGGATCTGGAGACGCGGACGGGCGTGAGCCGCAGCATGCTCTCGGAGGTGGAGAGGGGGAGCAAGGTGCCGACCGTCCTGGTGCTGGATCGCATCGCCACCGGGCTCGACACGAGCATCGCGCGGCTGCTCGGCGAGGAGCGCGCCGCGCGCGTGGTGGTGTTGCGGCGCGGCGAGCACGATACGGCGCACGACCCGTCGGGCTGGGAGCGTCGAATCCTCTCGCCGGTGCTGCCCGGCGTCGAGTTCGAGCTCATGCGCACGACCATCCCCGGCGGTGTCGATGCCGGCGAGTTCGACCCGCACGCCCCGGGCTCCCGCGAGTATCTCGCCATGGAGCGCGGCACCCTGCGCCTGACGCTCGACGGCGTGGAGCACGTGCTTCGCGCGGGCGACAGCATCTACTACGCCGGCGACTGCCGCCACGCGTTCGCCAACGGCGGACGCGGGCTCTGCGTGTACTACCTGGCGATGGAGCTGGGCCACCATCGCGCTCCACAACGTGCGCGCCGCCGGAGACGGGGCGGCAGGAGAACAACGCGATGATCCCGCGCCCCGACAAGAGCGCGCCGCTCGCTCTGGACCCCGACCACTTCCGTCGCCTCGCGCACGAGGCGGTCGATCTCGTCGCGGACTATCTCGCCGGGGTTGGCGCGGCGCCCGTCTTCCGGCCGATGACTCCCGGCGAGCGAACCACCTTGATGCAGGAGCCGCTCGACGCCGGCGGCGCGGCGCCGGAAGCCCTGCTCGAGCGCTTTCGCGCAGCCGTCCTGCCGCACGCGATGGGCAACGGCCAGCCTCGGTTCTTCGGCTGGGTGAACTCCCCGCCGGCACCCATCGGCATCGTCGCCGACTTCCTCGCCGCCGCGATGAACCCGAGCTGCGCGGGCGGCGACCACGCCGCGGTCTATGTCGAGCGGGCCGCCGTGCGCTGGCTCATGGAGCTGATCGGGTTTCCGACCGAGGACAGCATGGGGCTGCTGGTGAGCGGCGGATCGGCGGCGACCCTGATCGCGCTCGCCGCGGCCCGCCACCGCGCCGCGCTCCAGGACGGCTGGAACGTACGCACCGATGGCCTGCAGCGCGCCCGCCCAGCGCTCCGTCTCTATGTCTCCCCGGACGGTCATAGCTGCATCCAGAAGGCGGCCGAGATTCTCGGGCTCGGGGTTCACGCGATGCACAAGGTCGCCGCGGACGAGCGCAACCGGATGGATGTCGCCTCGCTGCGCGCCGCGGTCGCCGCCGACCGCGCCGAGGGCCGCCGGCCGTTCTGCGTGGCCGCCAGCGCGGGCACCGTGGGCACCGGCGCGATCGATCCGCTCGGAGAGATCGCCGACCTGTGTGCCACCGAGCGCTTGTGGCTCCACATCGACGGCGCCTACGGCGCGGTGGGCGCCGTGCTCCCGAGCCATCGCGCTCGCTACAGCGGCCTCGAGCGCGCCGACTCGGTCGCGCTCGATCCGCACAAATGGTTGTCGGTGCCGGTGGAGTGTGGAGCGGTCCTCGTCCGCGACGGCCGGCTGTTGCGCGAAGCGTTCAGCCTGGTTCCCGATTACCTCCGTACCGAAGCCGACCGCGGCTTCGGCGGCATGCCGTGGTACTCGGAGTACGGCATCCAGCAGACTCGGGGCTTTCGCGCGCTCAAGCTCTGGATGACGCTCAAGCACCTCGGCGGTGACGGCGTACGCGATCTGGTCGCGCGCCATCTGGCGCTCGCCCAGCATCTGGCCGGGCTCGTGGACGCGGCGCCGGATCTCGAGCGGCTCGGCCACGTCGAGCTTTCGATCGTCTGCTTCCGCTACGCGCCGGCGAGCTGGAAGGGAGACGATCGCGCCCTCGATGCGCTCAACAAGCGCGTCATGGAGGAGGTACAGGCTTCCGGGGCGGCGTTCCTGACGCAGACCACGCTTCGCGACCGCTTCGCGCTGCGCGCGTGCATCCTGCACTACGCGACGACGGAATCCGACCTCGCGGCGCTGATCGCGGCCGTTCGGACGACCGGCGCGCGACTCGCCGCGACGGCACGGCCCGTGTAACGGGCGCCTCACGTCTCCCACCATCGGGCGATCTCGCCGTCGAGCGCGCGAAGATCCGCGTATCGGCGCTCGACCTCGTCGATGAACCGCTCGGCGTCGTCCGCCGACGGGACCAGATCGCGCGGGGAGACCGCGAAGTCGTAGACCGAGAGCCGCTCGGTCGGCAGGATCACGTCGAGGCCGACCACCTCGGTGTTCCGGTGGCGCAGCACGCGCTCGTAGACGGAAGCGTAGACGGCGGGATCGTAGGGGCTCGGCCCGGCGCCTCCGCCCGCGATCGTGGCCAGGCTCTGCCAGAGGTCGCGGAGCACGTGCGGCGGCGCGTCCTCGCGCTCGCGAGGGTGGAGAGGCTGCGCGGACCGCCGCTCGCGCTGCGCTTCGAGAAAGCTCCGCACCTCGCGCGACGGCGTGGCGATCACGAACCGGCACGACGACGACGCCAGCGAGACTTCGGCCCGGTCGTCGATCCGCCGAGCCAGCTCGACGAAGCGGTGGCCGACGAAGGGCGTCTCGCCGACGAGGAGGTGCTCGGGCTCGGGATGTCGCGCGCTCCACCGGGCCACCGCATCGCGGACCCAGAGGCCGGCGGCCCGCCTGATCACCGCGTGGGTCACGCCGTCGTGCAGTGGATAGCGCCGGCCGGCCGGGCTGGCCTCGAAGACCGGACGAGCCACGTCCCACTGCAACAGGTGAAGCCGGCGTCCGACGCCGCCGGCCACGTGGACGAGCTGGTGAGCGAGGAGACTCTTGCCCGTGCCCGGCAGGCCGGCGAAGAAGACCATGCGCCGGCCGGCCAGCGCGCGGATCCGCTCGGCCAGGCGGCGATCGGCGTCCATCACGAGGCGGGAAGCACGCGCGTCGCTCATGCAGCGTGGCTCAGCCTATCACGCGTCCGCTTGACAGCCCGCGGCGTGGCGGTTACATAACGAACGTACGTTAGGTATGGCCGCCACGATCGTCGCCACGCACGAGCGCGCCACGGCCGCGGAGCGCATCCTCCGCGCCGCGATGATCCTCTTCCGCGAGCGCGGGTATCACGGCAGCTCGATGCGCACCCTGGCGCGGGCGCTCCGG
>CAYVHH010000435.1:0-8311 GCA_964450175.1 uncultured bacterium
GCCGTTGCCGTTGCGAACGATCCGGCCGTGCTCGGGCACGAGCCGCACGCCGCCCACGTCCTCGACGGTCGGATAGTACACGCAGCCGCCCAGGAACAAGCCACCGACGAGCAGGAGCAGCATCCGCGAGGCCGTCGTCGGGCCGACGGCGCGGCGTCGTCGTCCTGGCGTCATGCGCCCTTGAACGCACCCTCGGCGGCCATCGCCGCGAAGGCGCGCTCGTATGCGTGTACCGTGCGCTCGAGGTCCTCGTCGCCGTGGACGGCGGAGATCCATCCGTGGTTCATCGACGAGTCGACACCGTTGTTCATGAGCGCGCATCTGAGGAGGTGGTAGAGGCCGGAGCGGCGCGGCCGGTCCGGGCCCGCCAGGCCGGGCTTGCCCTCGAACGAGACGTGGAAGATCGAGGCCTCCCCGTAGCACGTGCCCGGCACACTCACTCGCTTCATCACCTCCGAGAGACCGCGCCGGAGCTCCTCGCCGGCCTTGTTCGCGCGCGCCTGGAGCGAAGCGTCGGCGCACAGCTCGAGCGTGGCGATGGCGGCGGAGGCGCAGAGCGGGTTCGCGTTGAACGTGCCGGCGTGCGCGACGCGCTGGCTCCGGTCCCAGTCGGGATCACCGCGGAACGCGAGGAGCGACATCAGCGGGCGGCGTCCGCAGAGGGCACCGCCGGGCAGTCCCCCCGACACGATCTTGGCGAGCGTGGTCAGATCGGGGGTGACGCCGAAGTAGGCCTGGGCGCCGCCGGGCGAATAGCGGAAGCCGGTGATCACCTCGTCGAAGATCAGCACCACGCCGTGACGCGTCGTCAGCGCGCGCAATTCTTGAAGATAGCCGGGAATCGTCGGCGTCGTTCCCGACTGGCCGCCGGCCGGCTCGAGGATGACCGCCGCGACGTCACCGCGCTCCAGCGCCACCTGCACCGCCTTGATGTCGTTCGGCGGGCAGATCACCACCTGGTCGAGCGTCGCGCCGGGCACGCCGGAGGACATCGGCACGTCGTACGGCGGATTGACGCCGACCACCGCGCCGTCGTGCCAGCCGTGGAAGTGGCCCGTGAACTTCACGATCCGCGAGCGCCCGGTGAACGCCCGCGCCACGCGCATCGCCAGGTGCGTCGCCTCGGTGCCCGACATCGTGAAGCGCACCAGCTCGGCGCACGGCACCAGCCGCGCGACCAGCTCGGCCCAGCGCACCTCGAGCTCGTGACAGGCGCCCAGGTGTGTGCCGCGCGCCACCTGCTCCTGCACCGCCCGAACGACGGCCGGGTGGCAGTGGCCGAGAAAAAGGGCACCGTGCCCCATCCAGTAGTCGACGTACTCGTTGCCGTCGACGTCCCACTTGCGCGTGCCGGCCGCGCGCTCGACGTAGGTCGGGAACGGAGCCAGGTGGCGGATGTCGTGCGTGATGCCGCCGGGAATCGAATGCCGCGCGCGCTCCCACAGCGCGGCCGATTTGGTGTGCTTTGCGCGGTACTCGTCGTGGATCGTCATCGAGGAACTCCTCTCCTGGGCATGCCGCCACCATGATACCGGAACGTGACATGAATCGACGCAGGTCGCGGGAGAAGGGCTCCGCGGGGAGCCCGGGGCTCAGCCGGCGGTCATCTCGCTGCTGGTGCCCTCGGCCGCCGGAATGTAGCACTTGAGGACGTAGTCCATGACCATGCGGTCGGCGCTGAAGCGCCAGCCGAGCGTTCTGATGGCGCGCTTCATCCGCGCGACCCAGCTGCGCGGCAGGCCGTCGCGGTCGCGATCGTAGTAGATCGGAACGACCTCGTCCCGCAGGACCCGCAGGAGCGCCTCCGCGTCGCGCGCGTCGTGGATCTCCGTCGAGGAGTGAGTCTCGCCCGCGCCGATCGCGAAGCCGTTCGATCCGTCGTAGGCCTCCGCCCACCAGCCGTCGAGGACCGAGAGATTCAGTCCGCCGTTGAGCACCACTTTCTGACCGCTCGTGCCCGAGGCCTCCAGCGGGCGGCGCGGCGTGTTGAGCCACACGTCGACGCCCTGGACGAGAGTCGCGCCCGAGATTCACGTCGTAGTCCTCGAGGAACAGAACTCTGGCGGTCATCATGAGCCGCACTTCGTCGCGGTCGAACACACGTGGCTCGATGGTCTGGACAACGAGCACCCCCTGAAGGAGCCCGCGGTCGAGCAGGGGTACGCCCAGGAACGAGTGGTAGGATCCTCGCCGGCTTCCCGGAAGTATTTGAAGCGCGGATGCCGGGCCGCATCTTCAACGACCTGCGGCCGCAGCGCTTCGCCGACAAGGCCCACCAGGCGCATGCGCACCCGCCCGACGCTCTCGGTTCGCAGGCCGATGGTCGCTGCCAGGACGAGGGTCGTGCGGTCGGGCTCGAGCAGGTACACCGAGCACACGTCGGTCGCGAAGCGCCGCTGGATGAGTCCGACGATGTTCTTCAAGGTCTCGGCCGGATCGCCGCTGTGCGAGTCCGGCCAGGCCCCTCCCGATGCAGACGAGATCGAAAGCGTAGGCGCTCATGTCGATGACACCTCAGGGACAGCGGGCAACCATCGAGCCAAGCGTGATCAGTGCGTAAGTGCGGATTTCAGAAGGAGGCGTGTCTCAGAAAACGAACGGTGGCGTCGACCGATCGCCTACCGGTTGAGCATCCGCCCGGCGCGCGTGACACGAGAACGCGCTGCCAGCCGGAGTAAATCGACGACCGCCCCGTGCGTCTCGGCGGCCAGGCTGTCGACGGTCGGCTCGCGCCGGCGCGTCACCCCGTCGCACGCGCCAACCGCCACGCAGGCCTCGATCAGCCGACGCTCGGTCTCGGGGCTGTGAAGCAGGTCGAGGCCGGTGAGCCGGCCGAGCGCGGCGACGACACCGTAGCCGCCCCAGTTGGACACCCCGGCGACGACGAGGTGGTCGACCCGAACGACCGCGGCGATGCGGGCGCGCAGCGCGTCGAGCCGCGCGATCCTCCACCGCACCGAGCCCATGCCGATCTCGTTACCGCCGTCGCCGATGCCGACCGTCACGGGTCGACGCGTTCCGCGGCCGACAAAAAGCTCGTCGATCGGCGGATTCCACGCCGCCACCGAGACCCCGCGCATGTTCAGGTAGTCGCCGTCACGGTTGCGTCCGGGGCGCTCGATCGCCACGAGGTGCGTCGGCTTCTCCGTCGCGAGCAGCCGGTGGGCGCCGTCGGCTCCGCCCGGAAAGATGACGACGTCGGACGGCTCATCCAGGATCTTCAGCGCCGCTTCCACGAGCGGCACGTTGGTCGTGTCGGTGACGTACCGGACGCGCGCGCCCAGGCGACGCAGCGCGCGGCCGAGGACGGCAGCGCCGGGTGGCCCGTCGGTCTCGGGCATGTCGGGCTCAACGGTGAAGCCGGTGACGATCAGGACGCGCTTCGCGCCGCGGAGCGCGCGCGCGGCCTTGACGGCGGCGCCTGGGGTCGAGAACGCGGCGATATCGCGGTGGCCGGGATCGAGGGCGAGGATCTGGTCGACGAGATCGGGGCCGCGCGTCACGAGGCGGACGCTATCACCGCCTCGCCTCGTACAGCAAGCACTGGTAGGGCGCCAGCGGGACCGCGGTGCCCGTGCCGCCGAAGCTCTCGGCGTCGCTGTCGATGAGAACACGCCAGCCGGGCGCGTCCAGGCTCAACGCCTGCGTCTTCGGCGACAGGTTCGCGACGAGCTTGAGCTCGTCGCCCGCCGGCGTCGCGCGGGTCACGATGAGCACGGCGCCCTCGGCGTCCCGCGTGACCTGCGTCAGCTCCTTGTGGCTCGCGCCGAGCGCGGGGTGCGTCCGCCTGAGCGCCAGCCAGCGCCGATAGTATTCCCGGAGCCCGCGATGACGGGGCGCGCCGGCGAGCGAATGATTGAGCCGCGAGCTGACGAACGTGTTGGGCGCGTTGGGATCGGCGATCGGCCCCCGCGATTCCCAGCGGCTCATGTCCTCCGTACGCCCCTTGCGGACGGCGTCCGACAGATTCTTGTCGAGGAACGAGCAGAAGAACTGAAAGCGTGCCGTCTCGCCGTACTCCTCGCCCATGAAGAGCAGCGGAATGGACGGGGTCACGAACATGAGCCCGGCCGCGAGCTTCACCGCGTCGAAGGACACGAGCGTGCCGAGCCGATCGCCCTGGGGCCGATTGCCGACCTGGTCGTGGTTCTGCACGAAGATGACGAAGTGCTCGCCCGCCAGATCGGCGCTCGCCGAGCCGCGCGGCCGCCCGAAGTACTCGGACGGCTCGCCCTGGTAGGCGAATCCCTGGGCGATCGCGCGGTCCAGGTGCTGCTCGGAGCCGAAATCGATGTAATAGCTCGACGTCTCACCGGTGAGCTGACGGTGGAGCGCGTGATGGAAGTCGTCCGACCACACCGCGTCGAGCCCGAGGCCGCCCGCGCTCGACGGCAGCACGATGCGGCGATCGTTGTCGTGCGACTCGGCGATCACGTGGACTCGGCGGCCCACGCGCGCGGCCTCGCCGCGGACCGCGTCAGCGAACTCGGTCAGCACGTGCACGGGGCTCGTGTCGTAGATCGCGTGGATCGCGTCGAGGCGGAACCCGTCGATGTGGAATTCGCTGACCCACATGCGTCCGTTCTCGATCACATGCCGGCGCACGCCCTCGGAGCCGGGGCCGTCGTAGTTGACCGCAGGGCCCCAGGCGGTCTGCGTGCGGTCGGCGAAGTACGGGCCGAACTCGGACAGGTAGTTCCCCTCCGGACCGAGGTGGTTGTACACGACGTCGAGGAAAATCGAGAGGCCGCGCGCGTGGCAGGCGTCCACGAAGCGCCGAAGGCCGCGCGGCCCGCCGTAGGTCGATTGCGGCGCCCACAGATGGACGCCGTCGTAGCCCCAGTTGCGCGAGCCGGGGAACTCCGCGATCGGCATCAGCTCGACCGCGGTGACGCCGAGCTCGACCAGGCGCGCCAGGTGCGGAATGATCGCCTCGAACGTGCCGGCCGGCGTGAACGCCCCCACATGGAGCTCGTAGAAGACGAGCTCGCCGAGCGTGTGACCGGAGAATTCCTGATCCGTCCATACGAAGCGGTTCGGATCGACGACGACCGATGGACCGTGGACGCCTTCCGGCTGAAACCGCGACGCCGGATCCGGCCGGTAGCGGGCCGCGTCGAGCCGGTACTTGTAGCGCGCGCCCTCGGCCAGCCCCTCGAGGGTCACGTCGAACAGTCCGCCCTCGCGCGCCGCGAGCGCCTCGATGGCCCGGCCGTCGACGACCACGTCGACCGATCGGCATCGGGGCGCCCAGACCCTAAAAGTGACACCGTTCGCGAGAAGGCTTGCACCGAGCGCGCTCATACGGTCCAATGAAGACCCCATGGCCTCACCATTTGCCCTGGTACTTCACACCCATCTTCCGATGGTGGTCAATCACGGCCGCTGGCCCCATGGCAGCGACTGGCTCTGCGAGGCGACCTTCGAGTGCTACCTGCCGCTGCTCGAGACGGCGCACCGCCTGGTCGCCGATGGGATCTCCCCCAAGTGGACGATCAACCTGTCGCCGGTGCTGACCGAGCAACTCGCCTCGCCTGAATTTCAGAAGGAATTATCTTTTTACCACGATAACGTCCGACGCGCCTGCGCCGAGTCGCGGGAGCACTTCACGAAGGCTGGGCAGAAGGAAATCGTCCGGCTGACCCACTTCTGGGAAGAGTTCTTCGAGCGTATGTGGGAGATGCACCGGAGAATCGGGGGGGATATTCCCGGCACCTTCGCCGATCTCCAGCGGGCAGGCCACCTGGAGATCATCACCTGCGCGGCGACCCACGGCTACCTGCCGCTGCTCGCGCGGGACGAGTCGATCCACCTGCAGCTTCGGACCGCCGTCGAGACCCATCGCCGGCATTTTGGCCGCGCCCCCCGGGGCATCTGGCTGCCCGAATGCGCCTACCGCCCGCGCTACGAATGGACGCCCCCGACCGGACCGGACACCGGCCGGGAGCGGCGCGTCCGGCCGGGCATCGAGGAGATGCTCGCGAAATACGGCCTCGAGTACTTCGTCGCCGACGCCCACCTGATCTCGGCGAGCCAGCCGCTGTTCCTCTATCGCGACTTCCTCCCGGCCGGGAAAATTGCCAAGAGCGATGCCCCCCCGGCGATGTCCACGAGTCAGGCAAAGTCCCCCTACCTGCCCTATCGAGTCACCTCGAGAGGCGGGCATGGGCAGGCCGTGGCCTTCTTCCGCGACCCCAAGACCACGGTTCAGGTGTGGAGCCGCGAGCACGGCTACCCCGGGGACTACGCCTACCTCGAGTTCCACAAGAAGCACTTCCCGGGAGGTCTGCGGTTCTGGCGAATCACCGACAACCAGGGCGATCTCGGCACCAAGGCCGTCTACGATCCGGACATCGCGACCCAGAGGGTCGGGCTCCACGCAGCCCATTTCGTCGATCTCGTGATGGACACACTGGCGCGCACCGGCAAGGGACCGTCTCTGGTGTGCTCGCCGTACGACGCGGAGCTCTTCGGGCACTGGTGGTTCGAAGGCCCCCTGTGGCTCGAGCACGTCGCGCGCGAGATGGAGCGCCGCGGCGTTCCGCGCATGACGCTCGGCGAGTCGCTCGAGTCGGTGCCGGCGCGCACGACCGTGTCGCTCCCGGAGGGCTCGTGGGGCGAGGGCGGCGACCATCGGGTGTGGCTCAACCGCGGCACCGAGTGGACCTGGGACCGTATCTACAGTGCCGAAGCCGAGTGGGTCGGCCATCTCGGCCGGCTCGACGGGCGCCCCGAGCTCCGCCGCGTGATCACGCAAGCCACGCGCGAGCTCCTGCTGCTCCAGTCCTCCGACTGGCAGTTCCTGATCACGACCGGGGCCGCGTCAGACTATGCCGAGCGCCGGGTCGCCGAGCACTACGCTGAGTTCAAGCGCCTTTGCGAGATGGCGCGCGCGCTCGAGGCCGGTGACAGCCTCTCGCCCGACGCGGCGCACTCGCTCGGGCGGCTCGAGCGCGACGACTTCTGCTTCCCGGACCTCGACCCCGGCTGGGGTCTCGGGGCGTCCACCGCGAGCTGAGCCGAATGCCGCGGCGCGCGCGTCTGCTCGCGATGGTCATGGCCGGCGGCCGGGGCGATCGCCTCCAGCCCCTGACGCGCGAGCGCTCGAAGTCGGCAGTGCCCTTCGGGGGCCGCTACCGGCTGATCGATTTCGTCCTGTCGAACTTCATGAACTCGGACATGCCGTCGCTCTACGTCCTCGTGCAGTACAAGGCGCAATCGCTGATCGAGCACCTGCGCCTGGCCTGGCGGACGAGCGGCATGCTGCCGGACTTCTTCGTCACCGTCGTCCCCCCGCAGATGCGCGTCGGCGCCGCCTGGTACCGCGGCACCGCCGACGCCGTCCTGCAAAACCTGAACCTGATCGACGACTTCAACGCCAACGTCGTCGCGGTCTTCGGCTCCGACCACGTCTATCGCATGGACGTGAACCAGATGCTCGCGTTCCACCAGGAGTCTGGCGCCGACGCGACCATCGCGGCCCGGCCGGTGCCGCTGGCAGACGCGCGCCAGTTCGGCGTGCTCGCCGTGGACCGCGTGGGTCGCGTCGTCCAGTTCGACGAGAAGCCCGCGAACCCGACGCCGCTGCCGGACGATCCCGAGCGCGCGCTCGTGTCGATGGGGAACTACATCTTCTCCCGCCAGCCGCTCGTCGACGCCCTGGTGGCCGACGCGCGGCGATCGACCGACCACGACTTCGGCCGTTCGATCATCCCGGAGCTCGTGCCGACCGGCAAAGTCTTCGCGTACGACTTCCAGAAGAACGAGGTGCCGGGCGAGAAGCCGTACGAGGAGCAGGCGTACTGGCGCGACGTCGGCACGATCTCCTCCTACTGGGAAGCCCACATGGACCTCCTGGGCGAGTCTCCGCGCTTCGACCTCGACAACCGGCTGTGGCCAATCCGCAGCGAGCATCACGCCGGGCCCGCGGCCCGGTTCATCGCCGCGGACATCGACAACGCGCAGATCGGCGAGTCATCGCTGGTCAAGCGTGCGACGATCCGCAATTCGATCCTCGGTCGGTCCGTGTGGGTCAACGAGGGCGCCGTGATCGAGGACTCGATCGTGATGGACCACACCACCGTCGGCAAGGGCGCTCGCCTGCGGCGCGCCATCATCGACCGGTTCAACATCATCCCGGCCGGCGCCGAGATCGGTCACGACCTGGCCACCGACCGGCGCTCGTATCACGTCGACGCCTCCGGGCTGGTGGTCGTGCCCCGCGGAGGCCGCCGTGAGTTTCTCCGCGGCCTCGAGGAATTTTGAACCGCGCGATCGTCATCCACGGACACTTCTACCAGCCGCCGCGCGA
>CAYVHH010000436.1:0-22839 GCA_964450175.1 uncultured bacterium
TGACGCCGATCTTCATCGGGCGCCGAGGTCGGGGCGGTGCCGCGCCCACGGGCGCAGCGCCTCGAACGCCGCCGAGGCGCGCAGGACGGTCACGTCGTCGTAGCGGCGGCCGACGATCTGAAGGCCGATCGGCAGCCCCGCCTTCGTGAAGCCGCAGGGCACCGTCGCCGCCGGCTGGCCGGTCATGTTGAAGATGTAGGTGAACGCGCTCGCGGCCTCGCGCCCGACCTTCACGCCGCCGATCTCGTCCGGGTAGAACTGGCCGATGGGGAGCGCCGGGCAGGCGACCGTCGGCGTGAGCAAGAGATCGTAGCGCTCGAAGAAGGCCCGCGCGTGCTGCCACCAGGCGAGCCGATCGAACCACGCCTGCACGTACTTCGTCGGCGGGATCTTCGTGGCCTCCTCGACGATCGGCAAGAGGCCCGGGTCGATCTGGTCGCGGCGGTCGAGATAGGGCGCCAGCCGCGTGCCGATGCCGCCGAGGAAGATCGTGCGCCAGCAATCGTACGGCGACGGCCACGTGGGCTCGGTGCTCTCGACCTTGCAGCCGAGCTCGCGGAACGCCCGCGCGGCCTTCGCGGTGGCGGCGCTCACCTCCGGATCGACCGCCGGCGCCACGCCGAGCTTCTCGCTCCACGCCACCCGCAGCCCCTTGAGGCTTCCCTTGAGCGCCTTCACGTAATCGATCGCGGTCGCCGGCAGCGAATACTGATCGCGCTCGTCTGGCCCGGCGCACGCGTTCATCATGAGCGCCGCGTCCTTCACGGTGCGCGTCATCGGTCCGACGTGCGAGAGGCTCCACGCCGCGCTGAACGGATAGACGGCAATCCGTCCCCACGAGGCCTTGAAACCGTAGATGCCGCACCAGGCGGCCGGCTTGCGAATCGACCCGCCGCCATCGGTGCCGATCGCCAGCGGCGCCAGACCCGCCGCAACCGCGGCACCGGCCCCGCCGGAAGAGCCGCCCGGCGTGTGACCGAGGCTCCACGGGTTGCGCGTCGCGCCGAAGAGGAGATTGTCGGTCACGCCGACCCAGCCCAGGGTCGGGGTGTTGGTCTTGCCGAGCATGATCGCGCCGGCGGCCTTCAGGCGCTCGACCGAGGGCGCATCCTCGGTCGGGACGTTGTCACGGTAGATCGGCGACCCGAACGTGGTGCGCACGTCCTTGGTGATGACGAGGTCCTTCACCGAGAAGGGCACGCCGTGAAGCGCGCCGAGCTTGGCGCCGCGCCGCATCACCGCGCGCTCCGCGGCCTTGGCGGCCTGACGCGCCCGATCGGCGTCGAGCGTGACGTACGCGTTCAGCTGCTTCAACGTGTCGATGCGTGCGAATACCGCGTCGACGATCTCGACGGGGGAGACCGTTTTCTTCGCGATCGCGCCGGCCAGATCGGACGCGGACATCCAGCAGAGGTCGCTGTTGTTCATGGTGGCGGCTATTGTATGCTGCCCGGGCCATGCCCGCGGCGGCTTTCGGAATCTTCGATCACGTCGATCGCTCGGACGAGCCGATCGGCACGCTCTACGAGCAGCGATTGAAGCTCGTCGAGGCCGCCGAGGCCGCGGGCTTCAGGAGCTACCACGTCGCCGAGCATCACGCCACGCGCCTGGGGATGGCGCCGTCGCCCGGGATCTTTCTCGCCGCGGTGGCGCAGCGGACGCGCCGGATCCGGTTCGG
Organism: uncultured bacterium; assembly: GCA_964450175.1. Classification (GTDB taxonomy): domain Bacteria; phylum Methylomirabilota; class Methylomirabilia; order Rokubacteriales; family CSP1-6; genus AR31. The sequence continues at coordinate 1,679 of CAYVHH010000436.1, forward strand.
CCCGCTCGTCTACCTGCTGCCGCTCTACACGCCGCTGCGGCTGATCGAGGAGATTGCGATGCTCGACCAGATGAGCGGCGGGCGCTTCGAGCTGGGCGTCGGCCGGGGAATCTCGCCGTACGAGCTCGCGTACTGCGGCGTCGATTTCCTCGAGGCGCCGGCGATGTTCGCGGAGGCGCTCGACGTCGTCCTGGCGGGGCTCCGCGGCGGGCGACTGACCCATCGCGGCCGCTACTATCGCTACCTCGACGTGCCCATCGAGCTGACGCCGGTGCAGCGTCCGCATCCGCCGCTCTGGCAGGGCGTCACCTCGCCCGAGGGCGCCGCCGCGGCCGCCGCGCGCGGCATCAACATCGTGGGGACCGCGCCGAACACGCGGATGAAGGAAGTGGTCGAGCGCTACTTCGAGACGTGGAGCAAGAAGCCGGGCGAGACGGCCCCGATGGTCGGCATCCAGCGTCACGTGTTCGTCGCCGAGACGGACGCCGAGGCGACCGCCGGCGCGCGCGTCGCCTACCAGACCTGGTACGACAGCCTGACGAGTCTATGGCGTCAGTTCAACACCGTGCCCATGCGATTCGCCGAGACGCTCGAGCGCGCCCTCACGATCGACGCGGCGATCGTCGGCTCGCCGGCGACGGTGCGCGCCGAGGTCGAGCGCCACCTCTCAGCCACCGGCAGCAACTATTTCGTCGGCCGCTTCATGTACGGCAACCTGTCGTACGAGCAGGCGAGCCGCTCGCTCGCGCTGTGGAGCCGCGAAGTCATGCCGAAGTTCCTGAGTGCCGGCGCCGCGTGAATCGGAGCGCCCGGAGTCCGAGCGTTTGGCGTTAGAGGTGCCGGGGGAGTCTGAGGGGGGTCGCCCCACTCAGCCGAACAACATGGAGACGGCGCGATGAAGCTCGCCCTGAATCAAGGACTGTCGGGTGCGGCAAGCCTGTCGGGCGATATCGAGAAGGTGCTCGAGGCGGAGCGGCTCGGCTACGACTCGGTCTGGACGTCGGAGTCGTACGGCTCCGACGCCGTGACCACCGCCACGTGGATCGCGGCCCGCACGCAGCGCATGCACGTCGGCACCGCGATCATGCAGATGGCGGGTCGAACTCCGGCCGCGACCGCGATGACCGCCATGACGCTCGACTCGCTGTCGGGCGGCCGATTCCGCCTGGGTCTGGGAGTGTCCGGGCCGCAGGTCGTCGAGGGCTGGCACGGCCAGCCGTTCGGCAAGCCGCTCAGGAAGACGCGTGAGTACGTGGCCATCGTCCGGTCGATCCTGCGGCGCGAGAAGGCCCTCGAGTTCAGCGGCGAGTATTATCAGATCCCGTACGCCGGCCGCGACGCCACGGGCCTGGGCAAGCCGCTGCGCTCCATCCTGCACGGCCGGGCGGATCTACCGATTTACCTGGCCGCGATCGGGCCCAAGAACGTGACCTTGACAGCCGAGGTGGCAGACGGCTGGATCCCGACGATCTTCTCGCCCTATCGCGTGTCGCTCTTTCGTGCCTGGCTCGAGGAGGGCTTTCGCACGCGTGGCGGGGCCCCGGCGAAGTTCGACATCATGCCGTCGTGCCCGGTGATCGTCGGCGACGACGTCAGGGCCTGTCTGGCCACGCACAAACCGAACATCGCTCTCTACGTCGGCGGTATGGGCGCCCGAAGCCGTAACTTCTACAACGAGGTCGTGCGCCGCTACGGGTACGAGGAGGCGGCGACGAAGATCCAGGATCTCTACCTGGCGGGCCGCAAGGCGGAAGCCGAAGCCGCCGTGCCCGATGCGCTCGTCGATGAAGTCACGCTCTGCGGCCCTCGGGAGCGCATCCGCGAACGTCTCGCCGAGTGGAAGGCTGCCGGTGTGACCACGCTCGGCGTCCGCGGCAAGCCCGAGGCCATCCGACTCATGGCCGAGCTGGCGCTCTAGCCCGGATTGCTTACGCTCCCGCTCGCAAACAATCCAAGGTCGACGCCGGCGTGATCGAGGCTCCGCTCGACCGATATCGGGACGTGGTGCGACCCGAGTGGATCGACCACAACCGGCACATGAACGTCGGCTACTACCTGGTGGTCTTCGACTTCGCGACCGACGAGTTCTTTCGCTGGGTCGGCCTCGACGACGCGCACCGCCGCTCGAAGCACGTGACGACATTCTGTCTCGAGGCGCACGTCACCTATCACCAGGAGGTCCGGGAGGGCGATCCACTGCGCTTCACGACCCTGCTGCTCGGCCACGACGCGAAGCGCATCCACTACATTCATCAGATGTATCATGCGAAGGACGGATATCTGGCGGCGACCAACGAGCTGATGTCGCTGCACGTGAGCCAGGCCACGCGCCGGAGCGCGCCGATGGCCGCGGAGATCCTCGCACGGCTCACGCGAATCCAGGAAGCGCACGACGCGCTGCCGCGGCCGCCGCAAGTGGGACGTACGATCGGCCTCTCAAGGCCGGCTCGTCAGGGAGGGTGAGGACATGACCACGATTGGGCTCCTGAATCCGGGTGAGATGGGCAGCATGGTGGGCGCCGTGGTGCGGTCCGGGGGAGCCCGGGTCCTGTGGGCCGGCGAGGGGCGCAGCGGCGCGACGCGCAAGCGCGCGAGCGACGCCGGACTCGAGGACGCGGGCTCGGTGGCGGCGGTGGTTCGCGCCAGCGAGGTGATCCTCTCGGTCTGTCCGCCCCACGCGGCCGTCGACCTCGCGACACAGGTGGCCGCGCTGCGTTTTGCCGGCACCTATGTCGACGGCAACGCGGTCTCGCCGGCCACGGCGCGCGAGATCGGCGGAATCGTCGAGAAGGGCGGCGCCACCTTCGTGGACGGCGGCATCGTCGGGCCGCCGCCCGTGAAGCCGGGCACCACGCGCTTCTATGTCTCCGGCGCGAGCGCCGAGCGCATCTCCAGGCTCCTCACCGCCGGCGCCCTCGAGGCCCCAGTGGTTCCCGGAGGACCGGGCGCGGCCTCCGCGCTGAAGATGGCGTACGCGTCCTGGACCAAGGGCAGCTCCGCGCTGCTCCTGGCCGTCTGCGCGCTCGCCAGCGCCGAGGGCGTCGAGGACTCGCTCGTGCGCGAGTGGAAGATCTCGCAGCCCGATCTCTCGGCCCGGGCCGAGGGCGCCGCGAAGTCGAACGCCAAGAAGGCGTGGCGCTTCGTCGGCGAGATGGAGGAGATCGCCGCGACGTTCGCCGCGGCCGGGCTGCCCGACGGCTTTCACCAGGCCGCCGCGGAGATCTATCGCCGCATGGAGAGCTACAAGGACGGCCCGACCCCCTCGCTCGCCGAGGTGCTGCGCGCGCTGACGCCTCGCCGGCCGGCCTGACGGCGCTCCTCCAGCTCCTCGAGCGTTCGCGGCCAGTCCTGCTTGAGGAGACGTGACAGCGCGCGGTCGGCCAGGAGCCGGCCGCCGGTCTGACAGACCGCGCAGTAGTTCGTCTCGTTGTCGGCGTAGGCGATCCGCTGCACCGGCGATCCGCACACCGGACACGGCTTGCCGTACCGCCCGTGCACGGCCATGCCCTCGCGGAACGCCGTGACCCCCTCCGGGAACTCGCCGGCCGCCTCCGCGCGAATCCGCTCGCACCAGTCGAGGAGCGTGGCCTGCGTCGCCTCGAGGAGTCGCGCGCTCTCTTCAGCCGAGAGCTGGCGGGTCTGCTTCACGGGCGAGAGCTTCGCGCGATGCAGGATCTCGTCGGAGTACGCGTTGCCGATCCCGCTCAGGATTCCCGGATCGGTCAGCGCGCGCTTGAGCGTGTGGTTCTCGCGCGTCAGCGCGGCATGGAACGTCGCCGCGTCCGTGCCGAGCACCTCGAGCCCGCCCGGGTCGTGCTCGGCAAGCCCGGCCTCGCCGCGCACGAGATAGAGCGCCGCACGCCGCTTCGAGCCCGCCTCGGTGAGCACGAGCGTTCCCGACGAGAAATCGAATGCGGCCAGACCGATCTTGCCGGGCAGCCTGGCGCCCGCGGGCTTCCAGTGCAACCGGCCGGCGATCATGAGGTGCAGCATCACGAAGAGATCGCCCTCGAGGCCGATCACGATGCGCTTGCCGAGTCGGCGGAGCCCGGTGACGCGGCGGCTGGTCACCTCGCCGATGGGCGGATCGACCGAGCGGAGCAGGAATGGGCTCGCCAGCCGCAGGCGCTCGAGGGTCGCGCCCGCGATGCGCGCCTCGAGCGCCTCGATGTAGACGGCGACGTCGGGCAGCTCAGGCATCTCGGTATACTCTCCGAACAGCGTAGCTCAGCTCGCCTTCCCAAGGAGGTGGCCATGGCCGTCCAAGACATCGTCCTGGATCTCGCGATCCGCTACGGGTTCCAGGTGCTCGGAGCCCTGGTCGTCCTGGCCGTCGGTGCGGTCGTGGCGCGATGGATCGGGCAGCTCATCGATCAGCGGCTCCAGAAGCAGGCGATGGAGCCGCCGATGCGGCTGCTGATCGTCCGCGCCACCAAGATCGTCGTGATGCTCTTTGCCGTGGTGGTGGCGCTCGACAAGTTCGGCTTTCAGATCGCGCCGCTGGTCGCCGGGATCGGGGTGGCCGGCCTCGGGATCGGCATCGCGCTGCAGGGGGTGCTCGGTAACCTCATGGCCGGGTTCACGATCATTTTCACCAAGCCGTACCGGGTGGGCGAGTACATCGAGCTCCTGGGTGTCCACGGCGATGTCTCCACGATCGAGCTGTTCTCGACCACGCTCCTGCATCCCGACCGGTCGCGCGTCGTCATCCCGAACCGGCGAATCGTCGGCGAGATCCTGCACAACTACGGCGCCATGCGCCAGCTCCACCTGGCCGTCGCCGTTTCCCACGACTCGGACCTGGCCAACGTGCTGGGAGCGGTCGGTGATGTCGTGGGCCGGAACGCTCGTGTGCTGAAGGATCCCCCGCCGATCATCGGGGTCGCGCAGATCACCGAATCCGTTATCAAGATCCGTATCGAGCCCTGGGTCCGCGTCGTCGATGTCATCGCGGCTGACGCGGAAATCCACCGCGCCCTCGTCGAGGAGTTCAGGGCTCGCCACATCGACCTCGGACTCGCGCGGCAGGAAGTGCGGGTCGTCAACGCCTGAGGCGGCGGACCGCGCAGCGGCTACACGAGCGGCCAGGGGTAGCGGTGGCCGCTGGCGTCGACGGGGAAGCATTCGGAGTTGGCGAGCGCGGACGTGCGTGCGCGCAGCGCCTTCTGCTCGTCCTGATCCAGGAGCGCGGCCAGCTCCTTCGGGAGCTTCGCGCGAGCGAAGCGCCGGACGTCCGTCCGCATCTCGGACGGAATCGGCTCGCCGCCGAAGTCCCAGATGACCGTGCGCAGCTTCGGCTCGACGTGGAAGCACAGACCGTTGTCGACGCCGTAGATGCCGTCCGGGCCGAGCAGGCAGTGGCCGCTCTTGCGGTCGGCGTTGTTGGCGACGAGATCGAAGAGACACATCCGCTGGAGCTGGGGGCGATGCTCCGGCTTCTCGCGCAGGGTGAAATAGTGCTGCTCGAAATCGGCCTCGATGAAGAGCTGGAACGATCCCTCGCCGTACGGGCCGTCGCGCTCGATCGTGAGCGGCACGAGCCCCCAGCCGAACGCTTCGGACAGATGCCACGCGGCGAGCTCACGCTTGTAGAGCCCGCGCGGGAAATCCCACAGCGGCCGCTCGCCGCGCTCCGGCTTGTACACCGCGCGAGTCGTCACGCCGGCGAGGGCCAGCTCGACGAGGAACGTCGCGTTGGACGCCCACGGCATGCGACCCTTCAGGGTCACCTCGCCGCGGGCGAGGACGTCCAGCGTCTCAGTGGACGACGTGGCCGTTGCTCCGCGGGCAGGTGTGCCCGCCGGGATCCTTGGGCTGGCTGCACCACGGGCAGATCTGGCGGCTGCCCTTCATCAGAACGTCCGCCTGCTTGACGAACGCAGCCGCCTGGGCGCGCGTGAGCAGGACGCGCGCCGATGCCGGATCCCCGCCTTCCTCTTCCTCCAGGAGCTCGTTGGCGACGACCAGGATGCGGTCGCGCGCCTCGTCGTAGCCGACGGCGATCGAGGCGACGATCCAGGCCGCGTCGAGGGGCTCGAGGAGCGAGGGGTTGCGCGGGACCAGCTCGCCGACGGCCGGCAGCTTCTCGAGCAGGCTCGCCAGGTACTGGGCGAGCGCCCGCACCTGTTCCTTCTCGCTCTTCAGCGTGACGAGGTTGCCCTTCTCGCGGGACTGCAGATAAAAGACGCGCTGGCCCGGCGGCCCGACGGCGCCGGCCGTGAAGTGATCGGGGGCGACGAACTCGAACGACTCGCTCATTTGCCTCCCAGCCAGCCGAGGTCCCCGTCGACGGAATTCACGGTGAGCACGACCGGTCCATGGCGATGGTACCCGATCGCGGTGACGGAGCACGGCGCGATCATGATGCGCTGGAAGAGATCGAGGTGGATGCCCAGCGCGTGCGCCACCGCCGCCTTGATCGGGTCGGCGTGCGACACGGCGACCACCGTGGCGCCGGGATGGCGCTCGACGATCCGGGCCAGCGCCGAGACGACGCGGGTCTGCATCTCGATGAACGACTCGCCGCCCGGGAAGCGAAACCCGCTCGGATGGCGCTGCACGGTCTGCCACTCGGGCTTGCGGGCGAGCTGCGAGAGCTTCTGGCCCGTCCACTCGCCGACGTCGCCGTCGGCCAGGTCTCGATCGACACGCACCGCGAGGCCGTGCGTGCGCGCGATCGGCAGCGCGGTCTCTCGCGCGCGCTCGAGCTGCGAGGCGTAGACGGCCGCGAGCTTGGGCAGCTTGTCGATCCGCGCCGCCACGACGTTTGCCTGGCGCTGGCCTTCTTCGGCCAGGTGCAGACCCGGCGCCTGCCCCGGGAGCACCTTGCCGGTCGTCGGCGTCTGCCCGTGGCGGACCAGGAGAACGAGGGTCGGGCGCACGCGGAGATTATATCCGGCGGATCGAGGTCGTACGACGGCCGCGGTCCGGCGTCGGCTCAGTAGTCTCGGGGATCCAGCAGATCGCGCAGGCCGTCGCCGGCCAGATTGAACGACAGGGCGAGGGAGAAGATCGCCAGCCCCGGCCACCAGGCCATCCACGGAGCCGTGTCCAGGAACTGCTGGGCGGTGTTCAGCATGGTTCCCCAGCTCGGGGCGGGCGGCTGCACGCCGAGGCCGAGAAACGAGAGCACGGCCTCGGCGATGATCGCGATCGGGATCGAGATCGTCGCCTGGACCAGGAGCGAGCTCACGATGTTCGGCAGGACGTGACGGCTCATGAGTCGGAGATCGCCGGCGCCGAGCGCGCGGGCGCCCTGCACGTAGTCCTCGGCGGCGGTCGAGAGCACGAGGCCGCGCGTGAGGCGGATGTAGGTCGGCGTCGCGCCGAGCCCGATCGCGACCGTGGCGTTCGTGAGCGAGGGCCCCATGATCGTCACGAGCCCGATGGCCAGGATCAGGAACGGGAACGCGAGCCACGCGTCGGTCAGCCGCATGATCGCCTGGTCGAGCACGCCGCGATAGAAGCCCGCGACGAGGCCGAGTGGTACGCCGACGGCGATCGCCAGGAGTATCGAGAACACGCCGGCCTGCATCGAGATGCGGGAGCCCCAGACGACGCGCGCGAAGGTGTCGCGTCCGAGATCGTCGGTGCCGAACGGATGCGCGAGGCTCGGCGCCTTGCGGATCAGCTTCCAGTCGGTCTGCATCGGGTCGGCGCCGACGATCCACGGCGCGGCGATCGCGGCGGCCACGAAGAGGAGCACGATCGCAGCACCCGCCACCGATGCCGGCCGCCGGCGAGCCTGCCGCCACGCCCGGGCCAGCCGGTCCGGCTCCGGCGAGGCCGCCCGCTCCAGCATCGCGGTCGTCGCGGTCGTGCTAGGAGCCACGGGGCGACTCGCCGATGCGGATGCGAGGATTCAGGAGCGAGTAGGACAGGTCGACCAGGAGATTGATCAGCACGTACGAGCTGGCGGTGATGAGCACCACGCCCTGCACCAGCGGATAGTCGCGCGTGAACACGGACTCGACGATGAGGCGACCGAATCCGGGCACGACGAAGATCTGCTCGGTGACGACCGCCCCGCTCATGAGCGCGCCCATCTGCAGGCCGAGAATCGTGACGACGGGGATCAGGCTGTTGCGGATCGCGTGGCGGAAGACGACGACGCGGCCGGCCAGCCCCTTACTGTACGCCGTGCGGATGTAGTCCGCGCTCAGGACCTCGATCATGCTGTTGCGCGTCTGCCGCATCAGGACCGCGGCGAGCGCGGTGCCGAGCACGAACGCCGGCATGATCATCCGGCGCAGGTTGTCGAGCGGACTCTCCCAGATCGGGACGAAGCCGGACGCCGGCAGCCAGCCCAGCTGCACCGAGAAGAACAGGATCAGCATGATGCCCAGCCAGAAGTTCGGGACCGAGACCCCGCCCAGCGACGCGCCGCTGGCCAGCATGTCCCAGATCGTGTTGCGCCGCACCGCCGCCAGCACGCCCGCCGGGATGGCGATGCCGACAGCGATGAGCAGCGACAGGAAAGCCAGTTCGATCGTGATCGGCAGCTTGGTCGCGACCGTGGTGACCACCGACTCCCGCGTGCGGATCGAGTGCCCGAGGTCGCCGCGCACCGCCAGGCCCACCCAGCGGAGATACTGGATCGGGATCGGGTCGCCGAGCCCGTACTTCTCGCGGATCGCCTCGATGCCGGCGGCGTCGGCGTCGGTTCCGGCCAGGACCCGCGCCGGATCGCCGGGGATCATGCGGACGCCGGTGAAGACGACCATGCTGATGACGACGAGGGTCACGACCGAGATCGCGGCCCTCTGGATCAGGAAGTCGAACACCGGCGCCGCCGACTACCGGGTCAGTTCCAGGACGTACCCTTGATCCGGATCAAGCCGTCGGGGACGGCCTTGTAGCCTTTCAGATTCTTGGGGAAGGCGATGATGTAGTTCGGATGGTAGATGTAGATGATGTTGCGCCGGGCCGTGAAGAGATCGATGGCCTCGCGGTAGAGACCTCGGCGCTGATCGACGTCGCTCACCTCGCGGGCCCGGTTCAGGAGCGCGTCGATCTTCTCGTCGCACGCGAGCGTCGTGTTCAGGCTCCCCTTGCACGTCTGACCCTGGTGGATGTTGCCGTCGGGATCGACCCGCCCGCTCCAGCCGATCTGGAACGCCTGGAGCTTGCCGTCGTCGTCGTCGGTCAGCGCGGAGGCGAACTCCTGGGCGCGCAGCGAGATGTTGAAGCCGGCCTCGCGGGCCATTTGCTGGATCACCTCGGCGACGCGCCGCTCGCGGGGGTTGTTGACGACCGTCAGCTCGAAGCTGTAGCCGCCGGCCAGCCCGGCGTCGGCCAGCAGCTTCTTGGCCCGCGCCACGTCGCGGCCGGGGCACTTGCGGCTCTTGTCGAAGAAGACGCTGATCGGCGGGATCGGCGTGCAGCCCGGCGTGAACAGGCCATCCCACGCCACCTGGTTCAGGGCCTCCCGGTCGATGCTGAGCTCGAAGGCCTCGCGCACGCGCGGGTCGTTGGCCAGCGGCGTGCCGAGATCGCCAGGTGGATTGTGCTTGCCGGTCTTGTTGCGGAGGTTGATCGTGATGCCCTGATAGCCGAGCCCGGTCACGTTCGACAGCTCGAACTTGCCCTCGCGCTTGATGCCGGTCGCGTCGGTCGGTGAGACCTGGTGCATCACGTCGATATCGCCCGAGCGCAGATTGGCCAGGCGCACATTGTCATCGGGGATGATCCGGAAGATGATCTTGTCGAACTTCGCCTGCCCCGGATCGAAGTAGTGGGTGGATTTCTCGACGACGATGCGATCCTGCGCGACGCGTTCGGCGAACTGCCACGGCCCCACGCACACCGGCGCGGTGCCGAACTTCTCGCCGAGCTTGTTGACCGCCGTCGGCGACAGCGGCATGCCGGCGCGGTCCGTGAGCTGAGCGACCAGCGGCGAGAACGGCGCCTTCAGGCGCAGGCGCACCGTGAGAGGGTCGACCACCTCGACCGCCTCCACCGGCGCCAGCTCGCTGGCCCGATTCGAGCCCTTCATGGTGCGGTGGCGGTCCAGTGAGAAGCGGACCGATTCCGCGTCCATCGGCGTGCCGTCGTTGAACTTCACGCCCGAGCGCAGCTTGATCGTGACCGTCCGGCCGCCGTCGGTGATCGCGGGCATGGCGGCGGCGAGCTGCGGATGGATTCGCAGCCCCTCATCGATCTCGTAGAGCTTCTCGCACATCTGGGAGAAGATGATCCGGCCCACGTAGGTGCGGGCGAGGGTCGGATCGAGAATGTCGGGGTCCTGGTTGAGCGCGACGACCAGCGTCTTCTTCTGTGCATGGGCGGCTTGGGTCAGCGTGAGCGCGACGAGCGCCCCCACGACGAGCGCTATTCCCTTGATGATCCTTGGCATGGCTCGCTCCTCTGGAATTCGAATGTCCCGTGCCGGATGGCCGGAACGGGGCGCATCATACCCTACGCGGGCGCGATGCGTCTCAGCGCCTCTTCGCGCAGTTTCACCTTCTGGATCTTGCCCGAGCTCGTCATCGGAAAGTCGTCCACGAAGATGACGTGACGCGGGATCTTGAAGCTGGCGATCCGGCCCTTGCATTGCGCGAGCACCTCGCCGTCGGTGACGGGATGTCCCGGCTCGCGCCTGACGAATGCGACCCCCACCTCGGACAGCCGAGCGTCGGGAAAGCTCACCACCGCCGCCAGGTTGATGCCGGCGAGGCTCATCAGGAACGCTTCGACCTCCATGGGGTCGACGTTCTCGCCGCCGATCTTGAGCATGTCCTTGTACCGGCCCATGAAGCGCAGATGCCCGTCGCTCCGGATGATGCCCATGTCGCCCGAGTGCAGCCAGCCGTCGCGGTCGAGCGCCTGGGCGGTCTCCGCGGGCTTGCCGTAGTAGCCCTGCATGGTCATGTAGCTGCGCACGAGGATCTCGCCGGGCGTGCCCGGCGGCTGATCGGCGCCCGTCGCGGGATCGACGACCCGGATCTCGTAGCCGGGCGCCGGAAATCCGGATGCCTCGCAGCACTGCTCCTCCGTCGAGTCCAGCGCGCTGAGCGCGGCGCCGACACCGAATTCACTCATCCCGTACCCCGAGAGAAAGCGGCCGAGCACCTTGCGCGCTTTGCGGGCAATCGGCACCGAGCTCGACATGCCAGTGGCGAGGATCCCGGTCCGGACGCTGGACACGTCTCGGGGGAAACGCTCGTGCGCCTCCATCAGTTCCTTGAAGTGGGTGTCGAAGCCGTGGAGGATCGTCGCCCGCTCCTGCTCGATGAGCGCCAGGCTTTCCGCGGGGTCGAAGGTCTCGGTGAGCACCTGACGGGCCCCCGTCAACATGGACATGAGTGCGCCGTCCGAGAAGCCGAACAGGTGGAACAGCGGCAAGTACATCATGATCGTGTCCGCCGGCGTCACGGCCATGCGAAACGCTCGATCGACCAGGTTCCGAATGATCGCGTGATCGTGCATCGCGCCCTTGGGGAAGCCGGTCGTGCCAGAGGTGTACATGAAAAAGGCGGTGGCGTCCGGGTCCACCTCGGCGGCTCGGGCCCGGAGCGCGGCGGTGCCGACCGGGTCGCCCGCCGCGTGGGCGGCGGACCAGTGCAAGGTTTCAGCGTGCCGCTCGTCGCCGGCCGAGACGACCAGGCGAAGGTGCGTGAACCGCTCTTCGCGCACGCTGCCGGCACGGAGGGACGGCGCCAGCTCCTTCACCATGCCGAGGTAGTCGACGGGGCCGGAGCGATCGGCGAGGAGCAGAGCCGAGGCATCGGACTGGCCGAGGATGTAGGCGATGTCCTCCGTGCGCAGGCGTGTGTTGATCGGCACGAGCACGGCGCCGATCTTGATCACCGCGAACATCGCCTCGATGAACTCCGGGCGGTTCACCATCCAGAGCGCGACTTTCTCGCCGGGGCGAACGCCGAGCGCGATGAGCCCGCGGGCCAGCCGGTCGACGGAGGCCGACAGCTCGGCGAAGCTCCAGCGCCGTCCGTTGAAGTAGAGGGCTTCGCGCGCCCCCCAGCGCCGTGCGGCGTGATCGGGCAGGGACCCGAGAGTCCGCTTCGGAAACCAGTCGCCCATGTGTCTTCCCCGCGTAGATTAGCGCGCTTCTCGACACCATGCCCGGCGAGCGGCAACGATTACACGTGTCGCGAGAAAGTGTCGTCGAGGTGACGCCGCGATAGTCGCCGCCGATCCAAACCCCTGTTTACGTTGCGGTCGCGGCATGCTCGCGGAGTGGCATAGGCGATGCTGAGTTTGCAGAGGGGGCGGCTGGCGCCAGCGCCCCGGAAGGAGGCCGAACACCGATGCGAACGTTTCTCGCTTTCGTGCTCGCCGTGTCAGTCAGTGCGCTCGTGGTGACTCCGGCTCTGGCCAAGGGTGGAGGCGGTGGCGGTGGTGGCGGTGGCGGCGGGGCTGCTGGCGGCGGAGCTGCTGGCGGCGGAAACGGCAATGGCAATGGCAACGGCGCTGCAGCCTCGGCCGGCGGCGGCAACGGAGCCGGCCATGGTATGGAGGGCGGTGCTGGGACGCCGAATGGCATCACGACCGGGGCTGGCCGCGGTACCGCATTGACCGCGCCTGGTAGCCAGCACCGCTCCTCGACGGCTAGCCAGCAACTTTCCACCCCCACCCCCGGAAAGGCTCAACCGGGAAGTGGCGTGGCGCCCGGAATGGGTCGAGTCGGCACGGTTCCGACAACGCCCGGTCATCAGACACCCTGAACGGCTCCCGCGCGGCGGTCGACCGTGGCCGCCGCGCGATCCCGTCTCATTCTCTCGATCGTCGCGTCCGTCCGGGCGACGCGTCCCGGAAGTTGCTCGCTCGCGTCCATGCTTGACGGCCAGCCCCGCCCCCGTCTAGCCTCCTGCTGACGCCGCGCGAGCCGCCCACGCTCGTCGACGGAAAACGCGATCACGCTGCTCCAGGAGGAGAATTGCACGATGACCGCCCTCGAGTTCATCCACGCCGAGCTGAAGCGCCTGCACGGAATGCTGGACAAGGCGATCGGTGACCTGACGCCCGCGCAGCTGCACGCGGTACCCGCGAACCACCCCAAAGCGAACACGCTCGCGTGGATCTTCTGGCACTATGCGCGGACGGAAGACAACGTCGTGCGCTTCGTGCTGCAGAATCGCCGCGCGACCGTGTGGGCGGAAGGCGGGTATGCCGAGAAGCTCGGCCTGCCGCCAGTGGCCCAGGGCACGGGCATGTCGACGACGGACGCGCAGGCGCTGCGCCTGAAGGACGTCGCGCTGTTCCGGGACTACACGCAGAAGGTCTGGGCCAGCACCGACGACTTCATCGCCAAGACGGACCCGGCGGCGCTCGACGTCGTCATCACCGTGAAGCCGCTGGGCGACATGCCGGGCATCCGCGCGCTCGGCCAGACCTGCCTCTCGCACGGCATGACCCACGCCGGCGAGATCGAGCTGGTGCGCACGCTCGTCGGTGTCGCGCCGGTCGCGGGCGTCTGATTGACAGCGAGTGGGAGCAGGCCACATAGTGCCGCTATGAGCAAACCGCGGACGATCGGCGAGCTACGAGCGAGCGGGTATCAGTCGAAGACGGTGAAGCAGGAGCTGCGCGACAATCTGATCGCGCGGCTCAAGAAGGGCACCGGGCTCTTTCCCGGCATCGTCGGCTACGAGGAGAGCGTGCTGCCGCAGATCGAGAACGCGATCCTCTCCGGCCAGGACATCGTCTTCCTGGGCGAGCGCGGCCAGGCCAAGACGCGGATGGCGCGTCTCTTGACCGAGCTGCTCGACGCCGAGATGCCGGGTATGGCCGGCTGCGAGATCAACGACGATCCGTTCGCGCCGATCTGTCAGGCCTGCCGCCAGGCCATCGCCGAGCGCGGCGACAAGGCCGAGATCGCCTGGATCCCGCGCGACCGCCGCTACGGCGAGAAGCTCGCGACGCCTGATATCACGATCGCCGACCTCATCGGCGAGGTCGACCCGATCAAGGTCGCCGAGGGCCGGTACCTGGCCGACGAGCTGACGATTCACTACGGGCTGGTGCCGCGGACCAACCGCGGGATCTTCGCGATCAACGAGCTCCCGGACCTGGCCGAGCGCATCCAGGTCGGCCTGCTCAACATCATGGAAGAGCGCGACGTCCAGATCCGCGGCTACAAGGTGCGCCTGCCGATCGACGTCTACGTCGTGGCCAGCGCCAATCCCGAGGACTACACCAACCGCGGCCGGATCATCACGCCCCTCAAGGATCGCTTCGGCTCCCAGATCCGTACGCACTATCCGCGGAAGCTCGAGGACGAGATCGCGATCATGGAGGCCGAGCTCACGCAGTTCCCGGCGGCCGGCTTCCAGTACGCGCCGGCGCCGTACATGAAGCAGATCGTCGCCGAGCTGACTCACCTGGCGCGCAAGGCGCCCGAGATCAGCCAGCGCTCCGGCGTGTCGGTGCGCGTGAGCATCTGCAACTGGGAGAATCTCCTGTCCAACGCGCTCAAGCGCGCCATCCGTCTCGACGAGCGCGAAGTGGCCCCGCGGGTGAGCGACCTCGGCGCGATCGTCGCCTCGACCAGCGGCAAGATCGAGCTGGAGACACTCGGCGAGGGCGGCGAGGACAAGGTGCTCGGCAAGCTCGTGCAGAAGGCCGTGCTCAACGTCTTCAACCGGAGCTTCACCGGCGGCGAGCTCGACGCGGTGGTGGCCGCGTTCCAGGGCGGCTTCGGCGTCGACGTCGCGGACTCGATGCCGTCGCCGGAGTACGTGCGTCAGATCGCCGAGATGCGCGTGCTCCAGCCGGCCTTGAAGAAGCTCGGCGCGGGTGATCCGGCCAGCACCGCCGCGGCGCTCGAATTCGTGCTCGAGGGCCTGCATCTCAGCCGTAAGCTCAACAAGGATTCACGCGCCGGGCGCTATCGTTACCGGAGCTGAGCCCGACGGGCCCTCCGGCTCCCTTCGCGAACCCGGCCGTGCTCGATGCCGGCGGACAAGGGGGAAGGCGATGACGGCACGTCTCACGGCCTGGCTGGTGCTGGCCCTCGTGCTCGGCGGCTGCGCCGGCTCGAGCTCGAGTGTCTCGAAGCAGCCCGACGATGGATTCGTGCTGGGTCAAACCACCCGGCAGGAGATCCTGCAGCGTCTGGGCTCCCCCTACCGCGAAGGCACTGTGACCAAGAACGGCAAGCAGCTCAAGACCATGACCTACGCGTTCGGAATGGGCGGGACGCCCATCCGGCCGGGCGTGAATGCGGCGCGGGGGCAGGGCTTCTATTTCCTGGACGACAAGCTCGCCGGCTACGACTTCGCCAGCTCGTGGAAGGAAGACCAAACCGATTTCGACGCCGCGAAGGTGCCGGGGATCAAGAAGGGCGTGTCGACCCGCGACGACGTGCAGCGACTGATGGGACGTCCCGGGGGCCGGTACGCCTATCCGATGATCCCCAAGCCGAGCGAACAGGCCGACGTGTACCTCTACGCCGAGACCCGCGGCGGTCCCGTCAACGTGAAGTTCTACCAGAAGCTCCTGGTCGTCACGTACGACGACCGCAGCATCGTCAGCGATGTCGATTATCAGGAGATCGGCCAGAAGTGAGGGCTCCGCCCGCCTTGCGGCGAGCGGTATCGTGAGCGTGTAGGCGCCGACCGGACTATCACCGTAAAGGAGTCAACGCATGGCACGACCGTCGAAGTTCGCCCACGTGGTCTACCGTACGCGCCGCTTCGACGAGATGGTCGATTGGTACACGAAGGTGTTCGAGGCGCGCGTGCAGTACAAGGATCCGGTGCTCGCCTTCCTGACCTACGACGACGAGCACCATCGCGTCGCCCTGATCAACCTGTCCGCGCTCAAGCCCGCCGGCGAGCCGGAGGGGCCGCGGGCGGACGTCGGCGTCGATCACGTCGCCTACACCTACGCGAACGTGGGGGATCTGCTGGAGACGTACACCCGGCTCAAGCAGGACGGCATCCAGCCCTACTGGCCGATCCATCACGGCCCGACGCTGTCGTTCTATTACAAGGATCCCGACGGCAATCGGCTCGAGTTCCAGGTCGACTGCTTTCCGACCGCCGACGAGGCGAACGCGTACATGCAGGGCGCGGCGTTCGCCGAGAATCCGATCGGCGTGCAGATCGATCCGGACGACTTGCTGAAGCGATATCGGAACGGTGCGCCGGAAGCGATGCTTCTGCGGCGACCGTCCGGGTCGGCCATGCCGATTCCGGCCGAGCACGGCGTCTGAGCGCGCGCCACCGATCGGTGCGAATTGCCATAGTCGGCAGGACTGGCGCGGCCCGGCGCCGCTAGCCCGTTCTGCGGTCGAGCGCCCGTCTGTGACATCATCGGGCGCAAATGCCGCTTGCCAAGACCACTCAACCGATACTGGCCACCACGGTGGCCAGGCCTCGGCTCTTTCGCCTGCTCGATCGCGCCCGCCGAAGGCCCGTCACCTGGGTCTGGGGCCCGCCGGGTGCCGGCAAGACGACGCTGGTCGCGAGCTATCTGCGAGCCCGCAAGGTCCGCTCGCTCTGGTACCAGCTGGACGAAGGCGACGACGATGTCGCGACGTTCTTCTACTATCTCGGCCTCGCCGCACCGCGCCGGCGCCGGCCCCTGCCGCTCCTGACCTCGCCGTTCCGTCCCGGTCTCTCGATCTTCGCCCGGCATTACTTCCGCGAGCTCTATGGTCGACTCCCTGCGCGCTTCACCGTAGTCTTCGACAACTACCAGGACGTCCCGGCCGAATCGCGCCTTCACGATCTCTTTGCGGAAGCGCTCCCGGAGATTCCGGCGGGCGGGCGCCTCATCTTCATCAGTCGGGGCGAGCCTCCGGCCGCCTTCGCTCGTCACTGGGCCCACGGGAAGATCGACGTCGTCGACGGGGCTCAGCTCCGTTTCAATCCGGCCGAGGCCGGCGACTTGATTCGTCGGCTGGCCCCCGGGCGCTGGTCCCGTGAAACGCTCCGTTCGTTGCACGAATCGGTGGATGGATGGGGTGCCGGGCTTGTGCTCAGGCTCGAGCAGCTTCGTCGGGAGCCGCCGACGTCCGCGGGACCGGCCGAGCCGTCGTCGGATTTGCTGTTCGACTACCTGGCGGCAGAGATCTTCAAGAAGGCGGACGTCGCGAGGCAAGACGTACTGCTGCAGACGGCGTTCCTTCCCAGGATCACGCCGTCGATGGCCGCGTCGCTGACCGGGCAAGCGACGGCCGGCGCGATCCTCGCCGATCTCCACAGGGAGAACTACTTCACCAACAAGCAGTCGGGCCGCGAGCCGATCTACGAATTCCATCCGCTCCTCCGCGAATTCCTCCTGTCGCAGGCCGCCAGCACATACCCGGCTGAGCGCTTGACGACGATTCGCCGGACGGCGGCCACGGTCCTCGACGGCGTCGGCCAGGTCGAGGCGGCGGCCGACCTGCTGATCGACGCCGAGGACTGGGACGGGCTCGCGCAGCTCATCCATCGCAACGCGCAGAAGTTGCTGGCGCAGGGCCGGGCCCAGACCCTCGAGGAGTGGCTGGAGCGGATTCCTGCGGCGCTCTTCGCCCAGCAGCCGTGGCTGCTCGTGTGGCGAGGCGTCGGCTGGCTGGCCTGGCACCACGCCGAGTGCCAGCGCGATCTCGAACAGGCGTTCACGGCGTTTCGGCAGCAGGAAGATACGATCGGGATGTTCGTGTCGTGGTCGGGGATCGTCCTGGCGTACCTGAGCGAAGGTGAGTCGCTGCCCCTCGATCGCTGGATCGCGGTGCTCGACGAGATGATGCCGAACGGGCCGGAGTTTCCATCCAGGGGAGCGGAAACGCGGGTTGCCGTGGCCATGCTCTCGGCGATCGCGTGGCGACAGCCGCACCATCCCCGAGCGGCGCAATGGGCGCGCCGGGCCTTCGAGCTGGCCCGACGACATCCGGACCGGAACCTCCAGGCCATCAGCGCCGCTCACTGGCTCTACTATCAGCTGGAGGCCGGCGAGCTTTCGGACGCGGCGCTCGTCGTCGACGAGATGCGGGCCCTACTGTCGACCCGCGATATTTCCCCCGTCGTCGTGGTGAACGCGAGCGTCCCCGTGATCTGGTGGGAATCACTGAACGCGCTTCCCTCCTATCGGCAGACGGTCGCGCGGGTGCTCGACCTGACGCTGACGACGGGCATGTTCTACACCGCGCGGCACGTCGCCCTCAGTGCCGGTCTCGTGGGCGCGCTCAGCGACGCCGATCTCGACACGGCGTCTCCGTGGCTTCGCGAGCTCGCGAAAGATGTGCACCTCCTGGGCCCGGCGTTCCGTTTCTGGCACCAGTCGTTCGTGGTGTGGGAAGCCCTCATTCGGAAGGATGCGGCGAGCGCGGCGCGTGCCGAGCCCGAGCTGCTGCGGCTGAGCACCGCCAGCGGGCGCCCGCTCGACGAGGCGGTCGCGCTTCTCCTGTCCACTCACGTGCGCCACGCGCGCGGCCAGGAGCGAGAGGCGCGCGCTCAGCTCGACCGGGCGCTCGAGATCGCGCACACGATTCGCAGCTCCTATATCGAGTTCATGGCTCGCCTCGTCGAAGCGCAGCTCTATCTCGACGGTGGCCGGGAGGCCGACGGCCTGCAGGCGCTCGTCGCCGCAATGGCGCTCGGCCGCGAGCACAGTTATGTCGGGTCGCACGTCTGGATTCCGGAGGTCATGGCCCGGCTCTGCGCCCGCGCGCTCGAGGCGGGCATCGAGGTGGACTATGTGCGCGGCCTCGTCCAGAAGCGACGGCTGGTCGCGGACGGCGTGTCCGTCACGACGGAAGCGTGGCCGTGGCCGATCAAGATCTTGACGCTGGGCCGCTTCGAGCTGCTCAGGGCCGAGCAGCCGATCCAGTTCTCCCGCAAGGTCCAGCGCAAGCCCCTGGGCCTACTCAAAGCGCTGATCGCCTTCGGAGGCCGCAGCGTGCGCGAGTCGCTCCTGATTGATGCGCTCTGGCCCGATGCCGACGGCGACGCCGCTCGCGTGGCATTCGCCAGCGCGCTCCATCGACTGCGAGCTCTGATGGGCTCCGAGCGGGCGATCGTCCGGCAGGAAGGACAGCTGAGCCTCGACGCAGGATCCTGCTGGGTCGACGTCTGGGCCGTTGAGCGCCTGCTCGGGCGCGCGGAAGCCGGACAGACAGAAAGTCTGCGAAAGGCCATCGAGCTCTACCGTGGCGCCTTCCTCGACGGACAGGAGGTCGAGCTGCCTCAGGCCGTCACCTTCGCCGACACGCTTCGCCGCCGCTTGCTGCGACAAATCGTGCGGACCGCGCGGCAGTGCGAGGAGAACGATCGGCAGCAAGTGGTGGATTGGTACGAACGCGCGCTGCGCGTGGATCCGTGCGCCGAGGACGTATACCGAAGCCTCATGAAGGCGTACCACGCGCTCGGACGCTCGGCCGAGGTCGAGGAGAGCTATCGGCGCTGCCGGGTCGCCCTCGCGACTCATCGCGGCACGACTCCTTCGCTCGAAACGGACGGACTCCTCAAGGCACTGTCGACCTCCTCCGCCTGACGTCCTGACCGCTGCGCCGGCGAAACCGGCCGCCGCGCATCTCCCTGTGGCGCCGGCGCGATTGTCCATCCCTCACGCTCGCCGCGGGCCCGCGGCATCGCGCCTCCAGTCAGCTCTTCTCCAATCCGAACACGATCCGTCAACGCGCGGCGCTACGGTGCATGCGCGCGAGATGACATCCGCGCTGGGAGGCACAGCGGTGATCGAGCAAGCGCTCGTCTTCATGGTCGCGGTCAGCCTACCGCTGACGCTGGTCGTCGAGGAGGTCGCGCGTTGGCGGAGCCGCTCTGTGGCCGCAATTCGGGACCTCATGATCATGGAGGAACGCCATGCGTAGGTTCGCTTCCACGTTGCTCGCGGTCGCTCTCTGCAGTGTCGTGCCCCCCTTCACGCCCACCCAGGCAGCCGCGGCCGCGAGCTTCGCTGCGACCGGCTCGATGGCCATTGCCCGGGTTCAGCACACCGCGACACTCCTCCTACCCAGCGGGAAGGTCCTGGTCGCTGGAGGTCTCGTCATTGACGCGGCCGGCGGCGTCAGCAATGTCGAGACTGCCGAGCTGTACGAGCAGGCGACGGGCTTTTTCGTCGAGACGGGCTCGATGACCACCGCCCGCCGCCTTCACACGGCAACCTTGCTGCCCGACGGGAAGGTGCTGCTCGCCGGCGGCGCGAGCCCGGCCGGGGATCGTGTGGCCAGCGCCGAGCTCTACGATCCGACGACCGGCGCCTTCACGGCGACCGGCTCGATGGTCGCGGCCCGGTTCGACCACACGGCAACGCTCCTGCCCGGCCCCGGCGGGAAGGTACTGATCGTCGGCGGAAATCTCCCGGACGGTTCCACGGCCAGCGCCGAACTGTACGACCCGGGGACGGGCACCTTCACCGCGACCGGCCCCACGATCATCGCTCGGGACCGGCACACGGCGACGCTCCTTCAGAACGGGAAAGTGCTGATCGCCGGCGGCAGCGGCTTCAACGCGGTCAACACCGAGCTGTACGACCCGGCGACGGGCACGTTCGGCGATACCGGCGCCATGGCCAAGAACCGGAACGGCCACACGGCGACGCTCCTGGCAAGTGGGAAAGTGCTGGTCGCCGGCGGGATCAGTCCGGGGCATCCCTCGACTTTCGAGGCCAGTGCCGAGCTGTACGATCCGCCGACGGGCACGTTCACCGATACCGGTTCCATGACGATTTTCCGAGACGACCACACTGCGACGCTCCTGAAAAGTGGAAAGGTGCTGGTCGCTGGCGGGGACACCGTGGAATCCGGAGACAGCGTTGCAGCCAGCAGCGCCGAGCTATTCGATCCCGATACGAACACGTTCGCCGCGACCGGCTCGATGATCTTCGGCCGGGAAGGCCAGACCGCGACGCCCCTGACGAGTGGGAAGGTCCTCGTCGCCGGGGGCTCCGACGCGGCGGGCAACGCGACCAGCAGCGCCGAGCTGTACGACCCGGGAACATCGGGAACGCCCACGTGCACCTTCGCCATCGCGCCGACGAGTCAGGGCTTCGGCCCCGCGGGCGGCAGCGACAGCGTCGCCGTGACGGCGCCCGCCGGCTGCGCGTGGACGGCGGCCAGCAACGATCCGGGCGTGGTGACGGTGACCTCAGGGGCGAGCGGCGCCGGCCCCGGGTCTGTGGGCTACACGGTATCGGCCAGTAGCGGGCCGGCTCGCCAGGGCCGGCTGACGATCGCGGGCCAGACGTTCACGGTC
>CAYVHH010000437.1:0-9693 GCA_964450175.1 uncultured bacterium
ATCTTCGTCGTCCAGATCCGCGACGGCAAGGTGGCGCTGCCGGACTTTCTCGCGAAGAAGTAACGCGGCGAGCCCGTGGCGCGCGGCCCGGATGGCTGAGCTTCTTCAGCACCTGCTGAACGGCCTGGTGCTCGGCGGAACGTACGCCCTGCTCGGCATCGGCCTCACCCTGATCTTCGGGCTCATGAACGTCGTGAACTTCGCCCACGGCGAGTTCTACACCCTGGGCGCGTACGCCTCGTTCGCTGCGCTGGCCCTCGCCGGGGTCGATTTCTTCGCGGCGCTGCTGGTGGCGATCGTCGTCGGCGCCGCAGTCGGCTGGCTCTGCGAGGTCACGCTCCTGCGTCCGCTCCGCAACGAATCGATCGACACCACGATGCTGGTGATGATCGGCGTCTGGATCGCCATGCAGAACGCCGAGCTGCTGGGCTGGGGCGGCGTCGCCAAGTCGATCCCCCATCCGTTCCCGACCGCGCCGCTCGTGCTGGGTCCGGTCGCGATCGCGCCGCTGCGGCTCTTCGTGCTCGTCCTGGCCGCGGGCCTCATCACGGCCTCATGGCTGCTGGTCCAGAAAACGAAGCTCGGCCGTGCCATGCGCGCCACGTTCCAGGACCGCGACACCGCCGCGCTCATGGGTGTCGGTATTGGCCGCATTCACGCCGCGACGTTCGCCTTCGGCTCGGGGCTCGCGGCGGCGGCCGGCGCGCTGCTGGGGCCCATCTTCCTCGTCTATCCGTCGATGGGTGACCTCGCCTCGCTCAAGGCGTTCTCGGTCGTGATCCTCGGCGGGCTCGGTAACCTGCCGGGCGCGACCCTCGGCGGATTGCTGCTCGGCATCGCCGAGGAGCTCGGCGCCGGGTACATCTCGTCCGGCTACCGTGACGCGGTTGGATTCGTCATCATCATCCTCGTGCTGCTGTTCCGCCCGTCCGGACTCTTCGCGCGCCAAGAACGCATCGCATGACCCGGGCCGGCGGCTGGCTCCTGGCGGTGGCCGCGCTCACCGTGCCGCTGTGGCTCCAGAGCCCCTATCACGTGCACGTCGCGATCATGGCCGGCATCTTCGGCGTGCTCGCGATGTCGCTCAATCTCCTGCTCGGCTACGCGGGCCAGCTGTCGCTCGGCCATGCCGCGTTCTTCGGCATCGGCGCCTACACGTCGGCGCTGCTCACGCTCAGGCTCGATTGGTCGTTCTGGCCGGCGCTCGCGGCCGCCGTCGCGCTCGCCGGGGTGGCCGGCTTTTTCATCGGCCGGCTCGCGTTGAAGCTGCGCGGCGCCTATTTCGTGCTGGTCACGATCAGCTTCGCCGGTGTCGTCTCGCTCGTCAGCATCAACTGGATCGAGCTGACGAACGGACCGCTCGGGCTTCCGGGCGTGCCGGCGCCCGAGCTCGGTCCGTGGTCTCTCCGCACGAAGACCGCCTACTACTATCT
This sequence comes from uncultured bacterium, assembly GCA_964450175.1. Lineage (GTDB taxonomy): Bacteria > Methylomirabilota > Methylomirabilia > Rokubacteriales > CSP1-6 > AR31. The sequence continues at coordinate 1,434 of CAYVHH010000437.1, forward strand.
GGTCCTCGCGGCGGTCGCGCTCTCGTACTTCGTGTGCCGGCAGCTCGTCCGGTCGCGCATCGGCCGAGCCCTCGTGGCGCTCCGGGAGAACGAGCCGCTCGCCGAGTCGGTCGGTGTCGATGTGACCCACTATCTCGTGCTGGCCACGGTGGTCAGCGCGGCGATGGCGGGACTGGGCGGAAGCCTCTACGCCCACTACACCCGGTTCGTGAGCCCCGAGGTGTTCCTGTTCACCTACACGGTGACGATGGTCATCATGGTCGTCGCCGGCGGCAAGGGTACGCTCGCGGGCCCGCTCGTCGGCGCGGTGCTCTTCACGGCGCTTCCCGAAGCGCTGCGCGCCGCCGCGTCGTGGCAGTGGCAGATGCTCGCATACGGCCTCGTGCTGGTGCTGCTCGTGTTCTTCCTGCCCCGCGGCATCGTGCCGCGACTCGTTGCGGCGTTTCCAGGTCGACGGTGATGCTCGCCGTCCAGAATCTCGCCGTCAGGTTCGGCGGCGTGACCGCGCTCGAGAGCGTCTCGTTCGAGGTGCGACCCGGCTCGATCACGAGCGTCATCGGCCCGAACGGCGCCGGGAAGACGACCGCGTTCAACGCGATCACCGGCTACCTTCGACCCACCGGCGGGCGCGTCACGTACGACGGCGTCGCGCTGACCGGGCTCCGCCCCTCGTCGATCGCGCGACGCGGGATCGTCCGGACGTTCCAGAAGACGAGCGTCTTTCCGGCGCTGAGCGTCCAGGACAACGTGCTGACCGGGCTCCACCTGCGTGGCACCGCGGGCTTCCTCGCCGTCCTCGCCGGCGGGCGCCGGCTCGCCGCCGAGGAGCGGGCGCTCGCCGCCGAGGCCGCGGACATCATCGAGTTCGTCGGCCTCTCACAGCGTCGCCGCGAAGCCGCCAGCGCGCTGCCCTACGGCGAGCAGCGGCTGGTCGAGCTGGCCGTCGCCCTCGCGGCGCGGCCGCGGCTGCTCCTGCTCGACGAGCCGGGTGCCGGCATGACCGGCTCCGAGAAGATCGTCGTCAGCGGGCTGATCCGCCGGGTGCGCGAGCAGGGCGTGACCGTCCTGCTGGTCGAGCACGATATGCAGATGGTGATGGGCATCTCGGACACCGTGATCGTTCTGAACGGCGGCCGCGTCATCGCCGAGGGAGCGCCGGCGGCGATCCAGGCGCATCCCGAAGTGATCCGTGCGTATCTCGGAGGCTCCACTGCCTCGGCCTGAATCGCCGGCGCTGCTCCGCCTCGAGAACGTCCACGCCGGCTACGGACCGATCGCGGCGCTGCGGGGGCTCGACCTCACCGTCGCGCCGGGTGAGCTCGTCTGCCTGATCGGCGCCAACGGCGCGGGGAAGAGCTCGACCTTGCGCACGATCTCGGGTCTGGTGTCGCCGTCCCAGGGGCGCATCGTGTTCGACGGCCGCGAGATCCAGGGCCGGGCGCCGGCCGCTGTCCTCGAGGTCGGCATCGCGCACTGCCCCGAGGGTCGCCGGGTCTTTCCCTACATGACCGTCGAGGAGAATCTCGCGATGGGCGCGTACGTCCGGACCGATCGGAGCGCGGTGGCCGCCGACCTCGACGAGGTCGGCCACCATTTCCCGATCCTGGTCGAGCGCCGCCGGCAGATGGCCGGCACCTTGTCGGGCGGCGAGCAGCAGATGCTCGCGATCGCCCGCGCGCTGATGGCGCGGCCGCGGCTCATCATGTTCGACGAGCCGTCGCTGGGCCTGGCGCCGACCGTCGTGGAGACGACCTTCGCGATCATCGCCGGCATCCGGCGCCGCGGCACGACCGTGCTCATGGTCGAGCAGAACGCCTACGCCGCGCTCCGGATGGCCGACCGCGCCTACGTGATGGAGACCGGGCGTATCGTGCTCGAAGGGCGCGCCCGCGATCTGCTCGACGACGATCACGTGCGCCGCGCGTACCTCGGAGGCTAGAAACACATGGGCGAGGAGAGTCTCGTGTTCCTGCCGGGCGCGTCCGGCAACGTCGAGCTCTGGAAGCCGGTCAGCGCAAAGCTCCGCCATCCCGGCGCGCGCCGCTTCGCGACCTGGCCCGGGTTTGGCGGCGTGCCGGCGGAGCCGGACGTCAACGGCATCGACGATCTAGTCGCTCGAGTCGCTCACGACATCACGGGTCCGGCGGCCTTGCTCGCGCAGTCGATGGGCGGCGTCATCGCGGTCAGAGCCGCGCTCGAGAAGCCCGGTCTCGTCCGGCACCTGGTGCTCTCCGTCACGTCGGGTGGCATCGACGTGGCGTCGCTCGGCGCCGAGGACTGGCGTCCCAGGCTCCGGGAGAGCAATCTCGCGCTGCCGAGCTGGTTTGCCGACGAGCGCCGTGACTACACCGAGGAGCTTCGGACGATCCCGATCCCCGTGCTCCTCTTGTGGGGAGACGCGGATCCGATCAGCCCCGTGGCGGTCGGGCAACGGCTCGCGCAGCTGTTCCCGAACGCCGAGCTGATGGTCTTCAAGGGCGGAACGCACGACCTTGTCCTGGATCGGGCCGACGAGGTGGCGCCACACATCGATCGGCACCTTGCCGGGCGTACACTCTGACGAACGAGGAGGCCGACCGTGCTCCAGCGAATCGTGGTGTCGGGCGTCCTGGCGGCCGTGGTCGCGACCGTCGCGGCGTGCAGCATGCTCCAGGGCAGTCCGAAGCCGCCGCCCGAGCCCGTCACGGTCAGCGCCGAGCAGTCGGGGACGAGCGTCGCGCTCGCGTCGGGGCAGGACCTGGTCGTGCGTCTCCCCAGCAACCCCACGACGGGCTATCGCTGGATCTACGTCGAGCCGAAGGACGCCGTGCTCAGAGTCGACGGCCCGTCGAGCTATGAAGCGCAGGGTACGGGCGCCGCCGCCGGCGCCGGGGGGACGGAGATCTGGAAGCTTGCGCCGCTCAAGCCGGGCCAGCAGCAGCTGCGCTTCGAGTATCGGCGGCCGTGGGAGCAGGACGTCGCGCCGTCCCGGGTGGCGACGTACACGGTCACCGTCAAGTGAGTGCCGTGGGCTCGAAGTACTGGTTCCCCGCGAAGCGCTACGGCTGGGGCTGGGGACCGCCTCGGACATGGCAAGGCTGGCTCGTGCTGGCGGTTTTTCTCGCGCTGCTGGCCGTGGGCACCGTGGTGTTCCTGCCGAATCAACAACCCGGCTCGTTCGTCGCGTACACGGCCGTCCTGGTCGCCGCGCTCATCGCGATGTGCTACCTCACGGGCGAGCCGCCGAGCCGGCGCCGGGGCAAGAAGTGACGAGAGTCGCCGTCCAGCTCGTCGAGCGCCGGCCGACCCTGGACGGGTACCGCGGCCCGGCGATGTTGCGCCGGCTCGAACCGGAGCACGTTCTGAACGCGGCCCGACAAGGAGCACCGCCATGCGCTTCGTCGTATTGCTCGTCCTTCTGCTGCTCGCACCGCTCGCGCCGGTGACCGCCGCGGCGCAATCGACGCCAGGAGCTTCCGCTCCGAAGTGGGTCGTCGCCTGGGTCGGCTCCGTCCAGGGGCCCTACCCCATCGGCAATCCGTCGGCGCAGCCGGAGATGAAGCTGGCGTTTCCCTCGGACGAGACGGGCGCGCACGATCAATCGTTCCGGATGATCGTCAAGCCCGAGATCTGGGGGCGCGAGGCGCGCCTGCGTTTCTCGAACGTGCTTGGCACGAAGCCCCTCACGGTCGACGGGGTCTACATCGGCCTGCATCTCACGAGCTCGGCGCTCGTCCCGGGAACCAATCGCCCCGTGACGTTCGGCGGCAAGCGGAGCATCACGGTGCCGGCCGGCGACTCAACGTGGAGCGATGCCGTGCCCTTGCCGTTCGTGCGCGATCCCGGCGGCGCGGAGCTGGCCGGCCGAAAGCTCGCGCTGAGCTTTCACGTCGCGGGCGAGAGCGGGCCCATGACCTGGCATGCCAAGGCACTCCAGACTTCGTATCTGTCCATGCCCGGCGCCGGAGCGAAGGGCGCCGACGAAAGCGAAGCGGCCTTCCCGATCAGCACGACGTCCTGGTACTTCATCGACGCGCTCGACATGAAGATGCCTCGTGACGCGGCCGCGGTCGTCGCCTTCGGCGACTCCATCACCGATGGCACGCTGTCGACCTTGAACGGTGACGATCGCTGGCCCGACGTGCTGGCGCGCCGCCTTCGCGCCGCGCTCGGCAATCGCATCGCGGTCGTGAACGCCGGAATCGGCGGCAACCAGGTCGTCGGGCCCAAGGACTATTCGCCGCGGGCGCCGTTCCCCGGCGGCCCGTCGGCGGTGTCGCGGCTCGAGCGCGACGTGCTGTCGCTCTCCGGCGTGGCGGGGGTGATCTGGCTCGAGGGCATCAACGACTTCTCCAAGAACGGCAACGCGACGGTCGAGGCGGTCCAGGCCGGCATGAAGGAGAGCGTCGGCCGAATCCGCGCGCGGATTCCCGGCGTGCGCGTGATCGGCGCGACCTTGACGCCGGCCGTAGGCGCCAACAACCCCAACCACGGCTTTCCGGAGCAGGACGAGAAGCGCAAGGCGCTCAACGAATTCATCCGCACCAGCAGCGTGTTCGACGGCGCCGCCGATTTCGACAAGGTCATCGTCGATCCGGCCACGGGCGCCATGAGGCCCGAGTTCGTGCACAACACGACCGTCGGGGGCGCCGGCGACCACCTGCATCCGAATCGCCTCGGCTACGTCGCCATGGGCATGGCGATCGATCTCGATCTGGTGATGCCGGCGCCGGCGAAGGCGGCGAAGCGATGAGCCGCGTGGAGCCGGTTCCGGCGCCATATCCTCCCGAGCTGCAGAAGGTGCTCGACACGATCATGCCGCCCGGCGTGCCACCGCTGGCGCTCTTCACCACCCTGGCGCGTGTCCCGCGCATCTGGGATCGCTTTCGCGCCGGCAGCCTCCTCGACCGCGGTCCCGTCTCGCTCCGCCACCGCGAGATCGTGATCGACCGTACGTGCGCACGCTGCGGCTGCGCCTACGAATGGGGCGTGCACGTCGCGTTCTTCGCCCAGCGGGTGGCGCTGACACCGGAACAGCTCCGCGCGACGGTGCACGGAGACGCGAACGATCCCGTGTGGAGCGACGAGGAACAGCTGCTGATCCGCATGGTCGACGAGCTCCACGACTCGGCGAGTCTCTCCGACGAGACCTGGGGCGGGCTCGCGGCCGCCTTCAGCGTCGAGCAGATCCTCGAGCTGATCGCGCTGGTCGGCTTCTACCACTCCGTCTCGTTCTTCGCCAACGGCCTCAAGCTATCGCCGGAGGCGCGCGGCGTGCCCTTCCCTCCGGCGTAGCCGCCGAGGGTGCCGATGGCGGTGTCGAAGCCCGCGCTCCTCGAGATCATCGACCGGACGATCGCGGGGCGCGGCGCCGCCGGTCTCGCCGTCGTCAGCGGCGCCGGGGCACGGGCCGAGGCCGTCTGGGTGCCGGCATCCGCGCTCGACGAGCCGGCCTATCTCGCCTACAGCATCACGAAGACATTCACCGCGGCGCTGGTGCTTCAGCTGCGGGACCAGCAGCGGCTGACGCTGGACGATCGACTCGCCCGGTGGTTCCCGCGCATCGATCGGTCGAATCGAATCTCGCTGCGTCAGCTGCTCAACCACACCGCCGGCATTCCCGACTACGGCCAGCTCGACGCGTACCACGACGCAGTCCGCGCCTCGCCCTCGTCGCCGTGGCCCTTCGAGCGCTTCGCGGCCGAGACGTTCGAAAAGGGGTTGCTCTTCGATCCCGGGTCGAGCTGGGCTTATTCGAACCCCGGCTACATGCTGCTCACGCGGATCGCCGAGGAAGTGGCGGGAACCTCCTACGAAGCGATGATCGGCGAACGAATCGCGCGACCGCTCGGGCTCCTCCGCACGTTCGTCCCCGAATCGGTGCGCGATCTTTCCACGCTCAACCCGGGCGTTTCTCGAGCTCTGGCGGGCGCCGGCGCGACTCTCGAGGTGCGCGATCACTACCATCCCGGATGGGTTTCTCACGGCGTGGTGGCATCGACGCCATCGGACATCGCACGTTTTTTCGGCGCGCTGTTCTGCGGTGATCTTCTGTCGGCGCAATCTCTCCGCGAGATGACCACGCTCGTACCGGTCAGCCCGTCGGCCGCGGTGTCCGCGTCGCGCTGGCGCCGGCCGAGCTACGGCCTTGGAATCATGGGCGATCCGGAGTCATCGTGGGGTCGTCTATGGGGTCACAACGGCAGCGGGCCGGGCTACACGACCAGCGCCTTTCACGCGCCCGACCTCGGCGCCTCGGTGTGCGCAATGTGCGCGGTCGAAGGCGACGCCTTCGCGGAACAGGTCGTCTTCGCGGTGCTCGACACGCTACGTCGAGCACCGTGAAGACAGCGCGCCTTACTCGTCCCGGGGCTCGGTACGCGCGAAGCGCCCGCTGCGAAGATCGTCGAGGGTCTGCTCGATCTCCGCGCGGGTGTTCATCACGAAGGGACCGTAGCGGGCGATCGGCTCGTTGAGCGGCCGCGCGGCGGCCAGGAGAAAGCGGCCCCCCGCTGTTCCCGCCGACGCCTCGATGACGTCACCGTCGCCGAAGACGACGAGCGATGGCGCCGACGCCGCCTTCCTCTCGGCGCCAAAACGCACCTCACCGTGGTCGACGTAGGCGAACGCCGTGTGACCTCGCGGCACTTCCTCGCGGAACGTCGCGCCCGGCGGCAAGGTGACGTCGATGAACTTCGGCGCGACCGCGAGCCCTTCGACCGGCCCGGCGAACTTTCCGCCCTGCGCCTCACCCGCGATCACGCGGATGCTCGCTCCGTCCACCGTCTTCGTCTCGGCCAATCGATCGCCCGGCAGGTCGCGATACTTCGGCCGGCTCATCTTGTCGCGGGCGGGCAAGTTGAGCCAGATCTGCAGGCCGGCGATGCCCTCCGGGCGTACCTGCGGCATCTCTTCGTGAAGGATGCCGCTGCCGGACGTCATCCACTGGATGTCACCGGCGCCGATCGAGCCCTTGTGACCGAGCGAGTCACCGTGCTTGACCTCACCCTTCCGCACGAGCGTGACGGTCTCGATGCCGCGGTGCGGGTGATACGGGAAACCGGCCTCATAGTCGGCCGGCTTGACCGACTCGAAATGATCGAGGAGCAGGAACGGATCGAGATGATCGAGCCGGCGGGTGCCGATGCTGCGGCGCAGATGGACACCGGCGCCCTCGACGACGGGCTCGGGCGTGACGACGTGCACGACCGGACGGGACGACTGGCTCATGCTGGGCCTCCCCTTCCCACTCCTACAGATGCCGACGCCATCACGGCCGATTCAGGCGTACGCCGCCGGCGCGAGCGCCGCGCATGGCGGCGATCGCACTGGACCGCACAGCTAGGCTAACCAAGGCAGGGGCATGCTCTGGGTGCGGGCTGCCGCATGGTCGCCTTCGGTCGGCAACCGCTGAATGGTAAGACCAAGGTCCCATGGACGCGAAGTACTGGGACGCCACGTTGAGGCTCGAATCCGCTTGCCCCCGCGCGGCGGGGTCAGCCGGGCCGCGGCGCGCGGGATCCTGGGGAGGCGCCGCCCCATCTGGGGCACATGCGCTCGGGCCACTGCACGGTCGCCAGGCCGATCCGGGCAATTTCCTTGGGCTCTCGGTCCCGGAGGATGAGCCCGAGCCGCCTGGCGCAGTTTGTGCTGCCCTGAACTGGTGGACGGGTCGGGGCACGGCCGGGATGGCAAGAGGCGTGACCGCCGACAAGGCCCCGCGACTTGAACAGAAGGCATAGAAGTGGATAGGCAACGGAGGTTGTCGATGGACGCCGAGCATCGTCGCCTGGAAGAGACCCGAAGCAAGACAGCGCCGTGGCGGAAATGGGGGCCGTACCTCTCGGAGCGGCAGTGGGGGACGGTGCGCGAGGACTACAGCGAATCGGGCAACGCGTGGGACTACTTCACGCACGATCAGGCCCGCTCGCGCGCCTATCGCTGGGGCGAGGACGGGCTCGGGGGAATCTCCGACGACCAGCAGCTGCTCTGCTTCGCGCTGGCGCTGTGGAACAGCAAGGACCCCATCCTCAAGGAGCGGTTGTTCGGCCTGACGAACAGCGAGGCGAACCACGGCGAGGACGTGAAGGAGTACTACTTCTACCTCGACTCGACGCCGACCCACTCGTACATGAAATACCTCTACAAGTACCCCCAGGCGGCCTATCCGTACGGCAATCTCATCGAGACCAACCGCGGTCGGAGCCGCCAGGAGTTCGAGTACGAGTTACTGGACACGGGCGTGTTCGATCAGGACCGCTACTTCGACGTGTTCGTAGAG
>CAYVHH010000438.1:0-2925 GCA_964450175.1 uncultured bacterium
GCTGCGAGACGCGCTGGCGACGGGCCGCTTCTGCTACGTCGTCGAGCTCGTCGCCTCGGCACTGACGCGAGAGGCGCGGCTGCTCGAAGCCGCGTCGGGCCTCGCTCGAATTCCGGCGGTGGTCGCCGGCAGCGTCACCAGCTACGCCGGCGGCGCGATCGGCCACGATCCGTTGCGGGTCGCCGCGGCCGCCCGCGCGCGCGGCATGACGCCCAACATCCATCTGACGTGCGTGAGCCAGGACCGGCGCGGGCTCGCCAAGATTCTCGACGACATGCACGCGCTGTCGCTCGAGAACGTCTTTGCGCTGACCGGCGATTATCCGGGTGCCGGTGATCAGCCGCCGGTGTTCGACCTCGACTCTGTCCAGCTCGTGCGCCTCATCGACGAGCGCCGCCGGGGCGGCATGCCCTTTCACATCGCCGTCGCCGTCTCGCCCTTCAAGTACACCGAGGCCGACTGCGTCTACCAGTACGTCAAGCTCGAGAAGAAGATCGCGGCCGGCGCGGACGTCGCGGTCACGCAGGTCGGCTGGGACGCTCGGAAGTTCGGCGAGCTCAAGCGGTATCTCGACGAGCGCGGGCTACGCACTCCCCTGCTCGGGAACGTCTACGTCCTCGGGCCCAAGACGGCAGATCGGATGGCGACCGGCCGACCGCCGGGTTGCTGGGTCTCGCCGGAGCTCCTGGCCGCGATCCACACGGAGAGCCGTGCCAAGGATGGTGGCCGCCAGGCGCGGCTCGAGCGTGCCGCCCGGACGGTGGCGGTCCTGCGGGGCCTCGGCTACGCCGGCGCCTACCTCGGCGGGACTCACGACGCCACCCAGATCGCATGGATCATCCGTCGGGCCGGCGAGCTGGTGCCGCAGTGGGAGACGCTGGCCGCAGAGCTCGGCTACGGGGAGGCGGCAGGGTTCTACATCCCGGACCGGAAGCCGTCGCGGGATCCGTCGGATGCGACAGGTCCCGCGAAGTCGCGCGCGGACCGGTTGCCGCGCGTGCTCGACTGGCTCGGTCGCGCGTTTCCCGTGAATCGCGATACCTGGCTCCGCCGAGCGCTCACTCGCGTGTTCGCGTGGGTGGATCGCCGAAAGCCGGCCGCCGCGCTCGTCGAGCGAATGGAGCTCGCGATGAAGAAGCCGCTCTTCGGCTGCCAGGCCTGCGGCAACTGCGTGCTGGGCCACCTCGAGTACGTGTGCCCGCAGACGTGTCCCAAGCAGCTTCGCAACGGGCCGTGCGGGGGCACCGATCGGGGACGCTGCGAGGTGACTCCGGATAAGCCGTGCATCTGGGTCGCCGTGTACGACCGCGCCAAGGCCGCCAGCGCGCTCGACGGGCTCAAGATCTACGTGCCGGCCCCCGATCGCCGGCTGCGCGATACGAGCTCGTGGATCAACTATTTCCTCGATCGCGACAGTCGGCCCGCCGCCGAGCGGCCCTGATCCCGGCGTGCCGGCGGCTCAGAAGATTTCAGGACACCAGGGCGCGACGTCGTGGCGGAAGAGCGCGTCGGCGCGCGCGACCGCGCCCGGCCGGAGCTCGGTGACTCGCAGTGCGCGTGCGAGCTGCGCCCAGGTGAAGCCGCCGAGATAGACGGAGCCCAGCGCGGCGACATCGCCGGAGAGGTCGGCCGGATCGTTCGTTCGCTCGACGGCGCCGGCCTTCACCCGCCATCGCCCCCGATTCCACGGACAGAACTCGTCGGCGACCTCGATCACGACCGAGTCGGCCGTCGCATAGGCGCGCGCCGCCAGCGCGGCCCCGACGTCGACGAGGCGAAGCCACAGTCCGTCGCGCAGGCTCATCCGGAGGCGACGCGGCTCGGCCATCAGGAAAACCAGCGGGTGATCGATCGGCAAGACCCCGGCCCGGACGCGCGCGATCAAGTCGACGTCGAGCAGGAAGCGCCAGATCGCGCGCGTCGACTCGGGCGAGTCGCCCATGGCCTCGATGACGTCGAGCGTCCCGGTCGGTACCCCGCGGTCGTACGCCGGGTTGAGACGATAGAGCGCATAGGCCGTCGAGCGGCCGTGGACCTCGAGAACCGCACACTGAAGGTCGCCCCCGCCACGCCGCCGCCAGGCGGAGTCGGCCAGCGAACGTGCCTGCCACCAGGCAGACGTGCGCGCAAACATGCCGGGAGTGACAACTGCCACGCGCTCCCACACCGCCGCGACGAGAGGCTCGGCTTCTCCGAGCGGGACGAGCCGCGTCTGCCCGAGCGGCTCGACCGGGGCGTGGTAGGTCGACCGCTCGCGCGCGATGTCGATCTCCGCCGCGAGCGACGCCATGCCGTAGCCGAAACGCGTGTAGATGGTGTCCTCGCTGGCCCACAAGTAGGCGACCGACTCCCCCTGCTCGCGGCACGCGTCGAGCTGGGCCCGCATCATCGCCCGCAGAACGCCGCGGCGCCGATGACTCGGCAGCACACCGACGACGGTCACGCCTGCCGCACGGATCCGTCCGCCGGGCACGGTCAGCTCGAACGGAAACGCCCCGGCGCCTCCGATCACGCGATCGCCATCCCAGGCCGCATGCACGCGCTCTGCCGGCAGGACACGCGCGAGCGGCTCAACCTGATCCTCAGTCGGCGCCGACCGCCCGAAGTAGTGCCAGATCGGGCTCACCGCCAACCGTACCTCCTCGACCGAAGAACACACCGTCACCTTCCAGCCCACATCCCTCTCCCAACGCGGTTCAAGACGATCGATACTTCGAACGATCTCCCGCTGCGCCACGCAAAGGGCCCGGGCATGATGTCCCCCCGTTCGCGCACGGTCAAGCGATGACTGATCTCGTGTGGAACCGGCCAGGTGGGCGGGCCGGGGCTCGGGATGCTCCCCGGGATCCGTGTAGTGAGCGTGACTCGAGAGAGGCGGCCCGGATTCAGTCGCCCCGCGCCAGCAGCAGTCGGATCCCGGGGAGC
>CAYVHH010000439.1:0-18394 GCA_964450175.1 uncultured bacterium
CTCCGACGCCTTCGCGACCGGCTCGTCGATCATGCCGCAGAAGAAGAACCCCGACGTTGCCGAGCTGGTGCGCGGCAAGAGCGGCCGCCTCTACGGCAATCTCGTCGCGGTGCTCACCACGATGAAGGGGCTGCCACTCGCCTACAACTCGGACATGCAGGAAGACAAGGAGCCCTTCTTCGATTCGGTCGACACGCTCGAAGCGATCCTGGCCGTCGTGCCGCCGATGCTGGCGTCGCTGACGTTCCGGACCGAGCGCATGCGGCGGGCCGCCGCCGAGAACTTCGCGACCGCGACGGATCTGGCCGACTATCTCGTGCGCAAGGGTTTGCCGTTCCGCCAGGCGCACGGCGTGATCGGGCGGATCGTGCGGTTCTGCGAGACCGAGGGCAAGCCCCTCGACGCCCTGGGCCTCGTCGAGCTGCGCCGCTTCTCTGCGCTCTTCGACGAAGATGCCAAGGATGCCATCACGGTCGACGCCTCGCTTCGGGCCCGCTCGGCCACCGGTGGGACAGCGCCCGACGCCGTGCGCCGCTCACTCGCCCTCGCCCGCACGCTCATCGCGCGCGCATGATCGGGCGCGGGCGGCGCCTCGCCGCGTGCCTCGGGCTCGCCGCGCTGGCGCTCACCGCGTGCGGCAAGAAAACGCCGCCGGTCGCGCCGGAGCACCGGGCGCCGCAGCCGGTCGCCGACCTGGCCGGCACCGTCCACGAAGAGTCGATCGTTCTCTCGTGGACGCCGCCCAGCCGTCGGGACGACAACACGCGCATCCGCGACTTCGCCCTGATGCGGATCTTTCGAGTGGAGGACAGCGGCACCGGCCAGCCCAAGTCGGCGATGCTCACGGACGGACGGATCGCCGGCTACGACGAGGTCGCGGCGATCCGGGGCGCCGAGCCCGAGCCCGCGGTCCGGCGCGGTCCGCATCTCGAGTTCACGGACCGGAAGAACCTCTCGTACGGGCGGCGCTACACGTACGTGATTCTGGCCGGAGACGCCCAGGGGCGCATCGGGCGACCCTCTGGTCGAGTCTCGGTGAGCTATGCCGCCGCCCCGGCCGAGCCCGGCAACCTCGTCGCCGAGCCCCACGAGGGCGAGGTGCGTCTCACCTGGAACGCGCCGACCCGCCTGCTCGACGGGAGCGCGATCACCGACGCGCTCACGTACGAGGTGCTCCGCGCGCCATCGGAGGACGCAGAGCTCGCGCCGGTGGCCGCGGCAGCTTCAGGAACGACGCTGACCGACTCCAAGCTGGAGAACGAGCGCGCTTACTACTATGCCGTCCGGGCGATACGGGAGGTCGCGGGCACGACGATCTACGGCCGGCCGACTTCGCGGCTCGCCGCGACGCCGCGCGACGTCACGCCGCCGTCGGCGCCGGGCAACCTCGTCGCCATCGCGTCGGAAGGGGTCGTACGCCTGTCCTGGAGCCCGAGCCCGGAGCCCGACGTCGCCGGCTACATCGTCTACCGCGCTCCAGTCGGGGGCGGTTTCGAGCGGATCGGGGCGATCAACGCGCCGGGGACGACCTATGCGGATCGCACGGCGCCCCGGGGCACCTCTCGCTACGTCGTCACCGCGCAGGACAACGCGGCGCGACCGAACGAGAGCGCGCGCTCGAACGAGGTGAGGGTCACCCAACCTTGACTTCATTCGGCTCGGATGTTACGAACAACGGATACATGGGCCCGTTCCAGTATCGAGATTCCGAGCTCTGCTGCGAAGACGTGTCGCTGCGCGCGCTGGCGGCCGTCGCCGGCACACCGGTCTACGTCTACTCGAAGGCCGCGCTGCTCGAGAGCCTGGAAGGCTACGAGCGCGCGTTCCGCGACGTGCCCCACGTCGTGTGCTATTCGGTCAAGGCCAACTCGAATCTCGGCGTCCTCTCCGTGCTGGCGAAGGCCGGCGCGGGGGCCGACATCGTCTCCGGCGGCGAGCTCTATCGCGCGCTGCGGGCCGGTATGCCGCCCAAGAAGATCATCTTCTCGGGCGTCGGCAAGAGCCGCGACGAGATGCGCGAAGCGCTCAAGGCCGACATCCTGATGTTCAACGTCGAGTCGCGCGCCGAGCTGCGGGTCCTCGACGAGGTGGCCCTCGAGATGGGCGTGCGCGCCCCGGTCGCCCTACGGGTGAACCCCGACGTCGACCCGCAAACGCATCCGTACATCGCGACCGGGCTCAAGACCTCCAAGTTCGGGATCCCGTACGACGAAGCGCTCGAGGCGTACGAGGAGGCGGCGAAGCTCCGCGGGCTCGAGGTCATCGGCACGGACATGCACATCGGCTCGCAGCTCACGAAGGCCACGCCGGTCGCCGACGCGGTGGCGCGCGTGGTCGCGCTGGTGAAGACGCTGCGCGAGCGCCGGATCGAGATCCGCATGATCGACATCGGCGGCGGGCTCGGCATTCGCTATCGCGACGAGACGCCACCGACGCACGCGGAGTTCGCGACCATGCTGATGCCCGCGCTGCGCGAATCGGGTGTGACGGTCCTGCTCGAGCCGGGCCGATCCATCGTCGGCAACGCCGGGGTGCTCGTCACGCGGGTCCTCTATCGCAAGGACACCGGCGCCAAGAAGTTCGTGGTGATCGACGGCGCGATGAACGATCTGATCCGGCCCTCGCTCTACGGCTCGTACCACGAGATCGTCCCCGTCGACGAGAGCCGCCGGACTCGCGACCGCGAAACCGTCGACGTCGTGGGCCCGATCTGCGAGTCGGGCGACTTTCTGGCGAAGGACCGCGAGCTGGCGCGCGTCGAGCAAGAGGACCTGCTCGCCGTCATGAGCGCCGGCGCGTACGGCTTCGTGATGGCCTCCAACTACAACACGCGACCGCGCGCCGCCGAAGTGCTTGTCGACGGCAACCGGTACACGATCGTGCGCCGCCGGGAGACGTACGAAGACCTGGTGGCGGGGGAGACTGCCCCATGAGCCAGACATTCCAGGGTTCATTCGTCGCGATGGTCACCCCCTTCAGGAACGGCAAGGTCGACGAGGCGAAGCTCCGGGAGCTGGTCGAATTCCACATCGCGAACGGTACCGACGGCCTGATCCCGTGCGGGACCACCGGCGAGTCGCCGACCCTGAACCACGACGAGCATCGCCGCGTGGTCGAGGTGGTCATCGAGGCCGCGCGCGGCCGGATCCGCGTGATCTCCGGCACCGGCTCGAACTCGACCGCCGAGGCGATCGACATGACGAAGCACGCGGAGCACGCCGGTGCGTCGGGCGCGCTCGTCGTGAACCCCTACTACAACAAGCCCACGCAGGAAGGGCTCTATCGCCACTTCCGCGCGGTCGCCGAGTCGGTTGCGATCCCGGTCCTGGTCTACAACATCCAGAGCCGGACGGCGATCAACGTCGAGACCGACACCATGGCGCGCCTCGCCCGCGACGTGAAGAACATCGTCGGCGTGAAGGAAGCCTCCGGATCGCTCGACCAGATGAGCCAGGTCATCGCGGCGTGCGGACCGGACTTCTCGGTCCTGTCCGGCGACGACAACATCACGCTCCCGCTCCTGGCGATCGGCGGCAGCGGCGTCGTCTCCGTGATCGCGAACATCATGCCGCGCGAGACCGCCGAGCTCGTGCACGCGGCACTCGACGGCGACTGGAAGCGCGCCCGCGAGCTCCACTACCGCCTCTTCCCGCTGGCGCGCGCGGCGTTCCTCGAGACCAATCCTATCCCGATCAAGGAAGCGATGGCGATGGCCGGCATGATCGAGCCGGAGTTCCGCCTGCCGATGTGCCGGATGAGCGACGCCAATCGCGAGAAGCTCCGCACGATCCTCAAGCCCTACGGCCTGATCAAGTAGCGTCCCATGAGCGTTGCCGGCGGGGAGACATCCCCGAACGTCGGGCGCCGGGGCGCGTCGGCGGTCGATATCGTTGTGGCGGGCGCCGCCGGTCGTATGGGCAACCGCATCATCGCGTGCCTCGCCGGGTTGCCCGATCTCCGTCTGATCGCCGCGCTCGAGGTACCGGGTCACGCGGCCATCGGGCGCGACGCCGGTGATCTCGCCGGCATCGGCAAGGCCGGGGTGAGCGTCGGCGCCGACGCCGCGGCCGAGATCACGCGCGATCGCGTGCTGATCGAGTTCTCGGTCCCGGAGGCCTCGCTCGCTCACCTCCGTCTGGCCGCGCACAGCGGAGCGCGGGCGGTGATCGGCACGACCGGGTTCACGGCTTCGCAGCGCGCCGAGATCGGCGAGCTCGCCAAGCAGACAGCGATCTTGATCTCGCCTAACATGTCCGTCGCCACCAACGTCGCCTTCAAGCTCCTGGCCACCATGGCCAAGGCGCTCGGCGACGAGTACGACGTCGAGATCACCGAGATTCACCATCGATTCAAGAAGGACGCGCCCAGCGGGACCGCGCTGCGCATGGCGGAGGTCATCGCCGAGGCGCTCGGGCGCGATCTCGATCAGGTCGCGGTCTACGGTCGCCAGGGACTACCCGGCGAGCGCACGCGGCCCGAGATCGGAATCCTCTCGCTCCGCTCGGGAGACGTCGTCGGCGAGCACACGGTGTCGTTCGGCACTCTGGGCGAGCGCCTCGAGCTGGTGCACCGAGCCCACAATCGCGACACGTACGCCCGCGGCGCGCTGCGCGCGGCGCGGTTCATCGCGGGGCGTCCGCCGGGGCTCTACTCGATGGCGGACGTGCTCGGCCTGGGGTGACGGACGCCATGCAGATCGTTCGCTACAAGACCAACACCAATACGTCGTACGGCGCGCTCGATGGCAGCGTCATCGTCGAGTACTCGGGGACGCCGTGGGGGCCCTTCCGGCGCGGCCGACGCCGCGTGCCGCTCAGGCGTGCGGTGCTGCTGGCGCCGACCCTGCCCTCCAAGATCATCGGCGTCGAGCCCAACCATCGCGGCGAGGCGGCCCACACGGCGCTGACCGAGCCGCACTTCTTCATCAAGCCGGCGACGTCGGTCGTCGGACCCGACGATCCGATCGTGTATCCCACCCTCAGCGGGCTCGTCGAGCACGGGGCGGGACTCGCCGTCGTCATCAAGCGCCGGTGCCGCAACGTTCCGGTGGAGCGCGTGCACGAGTACGTGCTCGGCTACACTTGCCTCAACGACATCACGGCGCGCGATCTGCAAGGAAAGGGGTTGGGGCTCTGGGCCAAAGGGTTCGACACCTTCTGCCCGCTCGGCCCGTGTATCGCGACCGACATCGATCCCGACGCGGTGGCGGTCGAGACGTTCGTCAACGGCGAGCTGCGGCAGTCGTCGTCGACGAAGGAGCTCCTCGTGCCCACCGACGAGATCGTGGCGCGGGTCGCCCAGGTGATGACGCTCCTGCCTGGCGACGTGATCGCCACCGGGGCGCCGGCCGGCGTAGGGCCGCTCGAGCCCGGTGATCGCGTCGAGGTGCGGATCGAGGGCATCGGCAGCCTGAAGAACACGGTCGTGAAGCTCTGATGGGCGACAAGCTCCTGCTGGAGGACGTGCGCTTCTACGGCCAGCACGGGCTCACCCGAGCCGAGCAGGTCGTCGGCGCGTGGTTCTCGGTCGACGTCGAGATGGCCGTCGATCTCGCGTCGGCGGTCGTGTCCGACCAGGTGACGGCGACCGTCGACTACGGCCTGGTGGCCCGTCGAATCGTCGAGATCGGCACCAAGAACCGCGTGAACCTCATCGAGCGCCTGGCGGGCCTGATCGTCGAGGCGCTCCTGCGCGAGTTTCCAGCACGGGAGATCCGCGTACGCGTCCGCAAGCTCACGCCGCCGATGGAGGGCCTGGTCGGGACGCCCTCGGTCGAGCTGACGCGGAGCCGGTCGTGACGCGCGTCTATCTCTCGCTCGGCTCGAACATGGGCGACCGGCTCGCCACCCTCAAGTCCGCGGTGCGGCGGCTTCACGAGATCGAGGCGGTCCGGTTCGTCGAGGCGTCGCGGCTCTACGACTCCGAGCCGTGGGAGACCGAGCCCGGCCGGACGGCGAGCGAGCAGCGCTGGTTTCTCAACTGCGTCATAGCGATCGAGACGTCGCTCTCGCCGCGGGCCCTGCTCGCCGCGCTGCAGGGCATCGAGACCGCGCTCGGGCGAACTCGCCCGCCCGGCACGCCCGAGGCGCAGCGATTCGCGGCGCGGACCCTGGACATCGACATCCTCTTCTACGGCGACCAGGTGCTGAGCGCGAACGACGACCTCCACGTTCCCCACCTGCTCCTCGCGGACCGCGGCTTCGTCCTCCAGCCGCTGGCCGACCTGGCGCCCGACCTCGAGCACCCGGTCCTCTACCGCTCCGTGCGTGAGCTGCTGGACGAGCTCGTGGACGAGCACGACGTGCGTCCCGGCGACTACCCGGCGAGCTGGTTCGCCGACTGAGCGGGCTCGTGGCCTCCGACGACTTCCAGAGCGCCGCGCTGGAGCACCTGGACGCGCTCTACAACTTCGCGATGTATCTGACGCGGAACCCGCCGGAGGCCGACGACCTCGTCCAGGAAACCTACCTCCGCGCCTTCCGGTTTTCCCACCGTTTCCAGCCGGGAACCCACCTCCGAGCCTGGCTGTTTCAAATCTTGAGGAACACATTCTTGACGTTCTATCGCCTTCGCGAGCGGGAGTCGGCGCTCGCCGAGGACGGTGTTCCTTCCTGGGACGCTCCGATGTTTCACGACGCGCCCGAGGAGTCGAGCGGCGCCGTCGAGGCGCACACCGACCTCGAGCGTGCTCTGCGGCGCCTACCCGAGGAATTTCGAACCGTGCTGCTGCTCGCTGAAGTGGAAGGGATGGCGCTCGAAGACGTGGCCCGCGTGCTGGCCTGCCCGGTCGGCACCGTCAAGTCGCGGATCTTCCGGGCCAAGGAACGGTTGCGCGGACTCCTGCGCGACTACACCAAAGAATGAGCAACCACTCCCCCGACTCTGACGAGGCGCTGGGCGCGCGGCTCCGCACGGAGCTCAGGCGCTACACGGCGCCTGCGTACCTGCGCGGCTCCGTCGGCGAGACATCGCAGCCGCCGCGCGTTCGACCGGCGTGGCTCGCGCCCACCCTGGCGGCCGCCGCGACGGCCCTTGTGCTCGTGCTCGTGTCGATCCCCTTCCTGCCGCGCATCCTGCCCGCCGACCCGACCGAGCGGCTCGTGCGGTCCGTGGTGGCCGAGCACACCCGGGCGCTCATGTGGGGGGCCCGGCGTCCCGAGCTCGTTCCGACGGCGCTCCCGTGGCTCACCCAGGAGTCGGGTATCGGCCTGACCAGGTTTTTCGTCGGCGACGACCGGCTCGTGTTCGTCGGGGCGGAACCCGTGTACCTCGAGGGGCGCCGCGGGATGGCGCTCTACTACCGAGACGGAGACGGTCATCTCGTGACCTATGCCGTGTTGCCCGCGCCCGGCCTGCCGATCCCGGAGTCGCGTCGGGTCCCGATCCAGAACCGGTGGCGGCCGGCCCTCATGAGCGACAGCGGGTTCTCGGCCTGGGTGTGGCGCCAGGGCGATCTGGCGTGCTTCATCGTGTCCGACATGGTCTCGGAGTCGGACGTCGAGCACTTCAAGGACTACTTCGCTCGTTTGCGCGTGTCGACGGAGCCGGTTCCCGCGAACTAGCTCGCGTGGATCACCGCCGGAGCCTGGCGGTCTTCATCGTCCTCTCCTTCCCGCTCACGCGAACGTCCGGCTAGTGCACGCTGCCGCCGCCGTCTACGACGATCGTCTGGCCCGTAATGAAGCGGCTGTCGTCCGAGGCCAGGAAGATCACGGTGCCGACGAGGTCCTCGGGAACCTCTGCGCGTTTCAGCATCCGCATCCGGACGTTCGCGGCCTTGCCCTCGTCCGGCATGTTCTTCTCGTTCTCGCCGCTCAAGGTGAAGCCCGGCGCGACGGCGTTGACACGAATTCCAAAATCCCCGAGCTCGCGGGCGAGCGAGCGCGTGAACCCGACCACGCCGCCCTTCGACGTCGTGTAGTGGATGTAGTGCGGAACGCCTTTGAAGAACGTGCCGGAGGCGATGTTGACGATCGCGCCCGCGCCCTGGGCCTTCATCGCCGGAAACACCGCGCGCGAGCACAGAAAGAGACCGCGCAGGTTGATCGCCATCACGCGGTCCCACTCCTCGACGGGGATCTCCATGAACGGCCGCCGCTTGAGCGGGCCATACAAGGCGGCGTTGTTCACGAGGATGTCGACGCGGCCAAACCGCGCCAGGGTCTCGGTGGCGAGGCGCAGCGTGTCCTCCTCGCGCGAGACGTCGCACTCGACGCCCAGCGCCTGCGCCCCGCGCGCCTCGACATCCTGGACGGTCGCCTTCGGATCCGCGACGTCGGCCACGACGACGCGCGCGCCCTCGGCCGCCATGCCCAGGCAGTACGCGCGCCCGATGCCCTTGGCTCCGCCCGTGACGATGACGACCTTGTCTTTGAGTCGCATCTCGTCCTCCCGGCAGCCGCTCGGCGCTACCCCCCGAGCTCGAACGTCTTGACGTAGACTCCCGGCGAACCCGGCGCGTGCTTCATGTGAGGCCGGATGCGCTGGGTCTCGGGCGCGATGTCCCGCTGCGCGAGCCAGGCGGGTGTCTCCGAGACCTTCGGATTCTGGAACTCGTAGAACGTGAGATAGGTCGGCGTGCCGGTCACCGCGCGGAAGCGCCGCCCGCGGATCACGCCGGGCACCTTCTCGTAATTCGGGATGTAGATCGTGTTGTACCAGGTGTTGAAGTCGGCATCGATCTCCGGCGGCACGTCCATTCGCCCGAGCTGGAGCGCCGGAGCCATCGGGCTCGCGGCCACCTGAGGCGTCACGCTCTTCGGGTGGATCAGCGTGTACACGTTACGGATGAAGTTCGTGCCGATGACGTCGGGCGAGCACTTCTTGGTCCATGCGGTAGGGTTCGCGCGGACTTTCTTGTATTCGGGAGTCTCCAGCGCGGCGACGCTCTCGAGCTCGTAGACCGCGAGATGCTTGGGCCCGCCCTTGACGGCTTCGTAGCGGGCGCCGTTCAAGAATCCCGGCAGCTCGAGGCGCTCGGCGAGGTGCTCTTCGTTGTACCAGCGGTTGAACTCCTTCTCCTTGTCCGCCGGCACGTCGGTCCAGACCATCATGAGTCCGGTGCCCTTCTTGTGCGTCGCCATGGTGGCTCCTTTCTAGCCTGTCTCCATCGGGAGCGATGGATCGGACGCCCACTCGGACAGCGACGCGTCGTAGACGGACACGTGCTCGTGGCCGAGGAGTGTGAGCACGAAGGCATCGCTGCTGGCCGCGATGCCGCCGCCGCAGTAGGTGATGACGCGGCCGGCGTCGAGTGCGCCCGACGCGGCGAATCGCCGGCGCAGGACCTCGGGCGCGAGATAGGCGTGAGTCGCCGGATCGACGAGCTCGCGCGCCGGGACGTTGCCGCTGCCGGCGATGCGTCCGGGCCGTCCGTACGCGACGCCGCCCGTGCCGCGATGCTGCTCGTCCGACAGCGCGTTGAGCACGCACGTCGCGCGCTGGCCCAGGCCGGCGAGCACCGCGCTCTTGCCGACGAAGAGCTCGGGGCGCGGCCGCGCGACGAAGCGGGCGGGCGGATAGGCGCACGGCTCCGTGGAGACCGGGCGGCCTTCGACCGTCCACTTCTTCCAGCCGCCGTTCAGCACGGCGGCCCGATCGAAGCCGACCGCGCGCAGCATCCACCAGACGCGCGCGGCCCACATGTTCACCGCGCGGTCGTACAGCACGACGCGGGTCCCCTCGCCGACGCCGAGGCGCGCCATGGCGGCCGCCAGCTGCTCGGCCGGCGGCATCATGTAGAGCCACGAGGCCGTACGATCGCAGAGATCGTCGGTGAGGTCGGCGAAGCCGCTACGCGGAATGTGGCCGGCGGCCCACGTCGCGCGCCCCGACTCGGCCTTGTAGCCGCCGTCGGGACGCGGATGGAGGATCGTCGTGCACTCGAGCACGCGCAGCGCCGGGTCCGCGAGATTCGACGCCAGCCAATCGGTCTCGACGAGGTACTCGGGATGGGCCCATGACATGGCGCGCAGCGTAGCCCCGCGCTCGACCGCCCGTCAAGCCAGGCGGCCGATACCCCAGCCGGTGAGCAGGAACACGCCGAGCACGATGAGCACCGCGCCGGTGACGAGGCGCCAGTTGAGCCGGTCGATGCCGCTCGGGAAGCAGTAGGCCAGGAACAGCACGAACAGCGGCGACGTGCCGGCCAGCGGCACGACCACGCTCACCTCGCCCAGGCCGAGCGCGAAGATCAGGAGGAAGACCCCAGTGTTCTCGAAGGCCCCGCCGCCGGCGAAGTAGAGGAAGCTCCGCTTGTCGTACCGGATCGCTCCGAGGTTGCCCGACGCCAGCACGAACGCGGTGGACGCGATCAGCGCGGCCGTGATGTTGATGGCCGAGTCGAACAGCGGCCCGGCCAGGCCGAGGCCGAGCTTTCTCAAGATGGCGACCACCCCGAAGCACATGGCCGACACGAACGGGTAGACGAGATCGCGCGGCCGAAAGCCGACGTGCCGCCCGCTCATCGAGAGTAGGACGGTCCCCAGCACCACGACGAGCGTGCCAGAGAGAATCGCCGCGGTGATCCGCTCGCCCAGCAGGATGACCGCGAGCACGGTGGAGATCAGCGGCGCCAGGTTGAGGATCGCCGCGGAGACGGAGGCTCCGACCTTCTGGATCGCGGCGACTCGAAAGAGCCGGCCCGCCGCGGTGCCGACGACGCCCGACGCGATGAAGTAGGGCGCCGCGTGCCAGTTGTAATCGGCGCGCGGGACGAGGAGGAGCACGGCCGACCACAGCCCGACCGCGCCGACGGCGACGTTGAGCCAGAAGCCAGCGTAGAAGTTCGAGCGCTTGAGGCCGCGCTGGATCAGCATCGTCGCGACGGCCGAGCATACGGCGCTGGACAGCGCGAGCGTGTGCGGAGTCAACCGCGCCACTATACCGGATGAGCGGCCGCTCGGCTTATGATGAGTCGTGGCCCACCCGCGGAGCCGCACCCTGCCCGGCCTGCTCGACGAGATCACGGCCCGCAACCCCGCTCACGAGCTCATCGTCGGCAGCGGCGAGCGCCTGAGCTATGCCGAGACGCGCGACCGCGCCCGCCGGCTCGCGAAGGGGCTTCTGCGGCTCGGTGTGCGGCGCGGCGACAAGGTGGCTCTCCTGATGGGCAACCGGCCGGAGTGGCTCGTGATCGACTTCGCGGTCGCGATGCTCGGCGCCACGCTGGTGCCCATCAGTACGTGGTCGCGCGCCCGCGAGCTCGGGTACGTGCTCGATCACTGCGATGCCACCACCTTGATCACGATCGCGCGCTTCGCCGGACAGGACTATCTGGGCATGCTGGCCGAGCTGGGCGGCCCGGGCTCGGCGCGGCTGTCGAAGCTCGCGCGGGTGGTCGTCGTCGACGGTGAGCGGCCGAGCCCGTTGACGCGATTCGACACGCTCTGGGAGCTCGGGGCCGCCCTCGGGGACGCCGAGCTCGACGCCGCGCAACGCGCCGTCACGCCGGACGACGTCGCCTACATCCTCTACACGTCCGGGACGACCTCGACCCCGAAGGGCGTCCAGCTCCAGCACGGCGGTCTCGTCGAGAACATGTGGAACATCGGTGAGCGTCAGCACCTGACGCCGGCGGACCGCATGTGGATGGGGATCTCGCTCTTCTGGAGCTTCGGCTGCGCGAACGCGCTGCTGGCGGTGATGACGCACGGGGGCACGATCGTCCTGCAGGAAGAGCTCGAGGCCGGCCCCGCCCTGGCGCTGATCGAGCGCGAGCGCTGCACGGTCTACTACGGCACGCCCAACATCGCGCTCGCCCTCATCGAGCATCCCGACCGCGCGCGGCGCGATCTCTCGTCGCTGCGCACCGGCGCCGCCATCGGGCCGCCGCCGGCGATGCAGATGGTGATGGACCTCGGCGTCCGCGAGATCTGCAACGTCTACGGGCTCACCGAGACCTACGGCAACTGCAACGTGACCGACGCGCACGACCCGGCCGACATCCGGAGGACGACCGTCGGTCGCCCCCTGCCGGGCATGGAGATTCGCATCGTCGACCGCGAGACCCGCAAGCCGCTCCCGACGGGCGAGGTCGGCGAGATCCTCGTTCGCGGCTATCTGACGCCCGGCTATTACAAGGACCCGGAGAAGAACGCCGCCGCCTTCGACGCCGACGGCTTTCTCGTCACGGGCGATCTCGGCGCGGTCGGCGACGACGGCCGGCTTCGATTCCGCGGGCGGATCAAGGAGATGGTCAAGACGGGCGGGATCAACGTGGCCCCGCTCGAGGTCGAGGAGATCCTGCTCGGCCACCCGGCGGTCGAGCAAGCCTACGTCGTCGGGCTCCCGGATGCGCGCAAGGAAGAGATCCTCGCCGCCGTCGTCGTCCTCCGCGACGGCCACGACCTCGACCCCGAAGCGCTCCGCGCCTTCTGCAAGAAGGCACTCGCCGCGTTCAAGGTGCCGCAGGAGTTCCGGCTGATGCGGCGCGACGAGCTGCCGGTCACGGCCACCGGCAAGGTGCAGAAATTCCGGCTCGCCGAGCTGCTCGCGCGCGCGCGCGACATCGCGAGCGCCTGATGCGCATCCTGCCCAACGACTGGCGCCGCAACGTCTGGGCCCTCACCCTGACGGTCTTCATCTCGTTCGTCGGCTTCCAGTTCTTCTCACCGTTCCTGCCGCTCTACATCCGCGAGCTCGGCGTGACGGATCCGGCGAAGATCGCGCTGTGGGCGGGCGCCCAGGCCGCCGTCACCCCCGCCATGTCAGGGCTCCTGTCGCCGATCTTCGGCCGCCTCGCCGACCGCTTCGGCCGCAAGATCATGCTGATCCGCTCGCTGGTCGGCTTCGTCATCATCGTGGCGGCGATGGGCCTGGTCACCTCGGTCGAGCAGCTCTTCCTCGCGCGGGTGGTCATGGGCCTCTTCGCCGGGTTCACGCCGATGGTGATGGCGCTGGCCACCACCTCGGCGCCCAAGGACAAGGTGCCCGCCGCGATCGGCATGGTGCAGTCGGCGCAGCTCCTGAGCGTTGCCGTCGGCCCCGCGATCGGCGGCTACGTCGCCTCCCACTTCGGGATCCGCTACGCCTTCTTCGCCACAGCCGGCCTCTGCGCACTCGCTCTCGTCGGGCTCATCGTGCTGTTCCAGGAGGTGTCGCCGGCCGCGGGAGCCCCGCGTCAGCCGGCCTCGAGGATGCCGCTGAGCGACGTGTTCAAGTATCCCAACTTCGCGGTGGTGATGGCGCTGCTCTTCGTCGCGCAGTTCATCGACCGCGGGCTCGCGCTCTTGATCCCGCTGCAGGTCGCGCACCTGCCCGGCATCGAGAAGATCGCCGCGATCTCTGGCGCGATCGTCTCGGTTGGCGCCATCGCCGCGACGACGTCGGCCAACGTCGCCGCCCGACTCGCACGCGAGGTGCCCGCCGCACGCATCTTGCTGATCGGGCTGCTCTTCGGCGGTCCGCTCTGCGCGGCGATGGCGCTGCCCCGCGGCTGGGTCCTGCTGCTCGTGCTGCGCCTGTTCACCGGGCTCTGTCTGGGCGCCGCGATCACCTTGACGTACTCGCTGGGGGCCGCCATCGTGCCCGCGGAGCATCGCGGCGCGGCCTTCGGCTGGCTGGGGCTCGGTCTTCAGATCGGCACCGCGGCCAGCCCACTGGCGAGTGGCGCGATTGCCGCGGCCAGTATCCCCGGCGCGTTCGTGTTCGACGGCGCGCTCGCGTGGGTCGCGGCGGCGCTGCTCCTCTTCGCCGGGCGCGGTTTACGCTCGCGCCCGGCTCGCGGAGCCTGACCGCTCGCGGCATCGCGCAGCTGTACGGTCGTTCACGCGTGCACCGCCTCGATACCTGCTTGCGTTCGCCGTCAGTCATACCGAGGCCGGCGCTTCTCGCGGAAGGCGGCGACGCCCTCCTGGAAGTGGACGCTCGCCCGCACCCGATCGCCCAGCTCCTGCTCGAGGGCCTCGCGCGAGAGCGCGTGGTCGGCGATTGTCGCGCTGATCTGACGCTTCACCGCCTGGACCGCCGACGGACTGTTGCCGGCGATCGTCTCGGCGGTTTCGAGCGCCCAGGACATCAGCGCTTCGGCCGGCACCACACGGTTGACCAGGCCCAGGCGCGCGGCCTCGGCCGCGTCGATGAGTCGGCCGGTCAGCAAGAGATCCATCGCGTGCACGTAGCCGATCTGCTGGGTGAGCTTCACCGTCGCGCCGCCGAACGGATAGATCGACCAGCGCACCTCTGGAAGCCCGAAGCGGGCGTGCGGGGTCGCAGCGCGCACGTCGGTCGACAGGAGCAGCTCGACGCCGCCGCCGACGCAGTCGCCGTTGACAGCCGCCACGATCGGTTTCGAGAACACGTGGTGCTTCAGGAGCGCGTGACTCACGACGCGGGCGGTCTCCGCCGACGCCGAGAGATCGCCGCTGATGTCCGCGCCGGCGCAGAACGCGCGCGTGCCGGCACCGGTCAGGACGACGCAGCGGCAGCTGCCGCGATCGAGCTCGTCCCACAGTCGGGCGAGGTCCGCCATCATCTGGCGCGACATCGCGTTGAGCCGCGGCTGGTTGTCGAGCGTGACGACCACGACGTGCCGGCCGTGCGCGCGTACCTGGATCTCCACGCTCAGTCGCCGCCCTTCAGCCCCGGGACGACCACCACCTTGCCGTACGCCCGGCGATCGGTCAGGAGCCGGATCGCCTCCACGCTCTTCTCGAGCGGTAGGCGGTGCGAGATACACGGCTTCAGCTTGCCTTCCTCGTACCAGCGCAACAGCTCGTCGACCGACGCGCGAAGCTTGTTCGGCGCGTGCCACCGGAAGTAGCGCAGCGACGTGCCCATAGCGGACCGGTTCTTGACGAGGAGCCGATTCGCGGGAATCTGCTGGACCCCACCGACGAACCCGACGACCAGGATGCGGCCGCCCCAGCCGAGCGCCGAGAGTGCCGCGTCGAAGAGATCGCCGCCGACCGGGTCGAAGCACACGTCGGCACCCTTGCCGTCCGTCAGCGCCATCACCCGCTCGGTGAGCTTCTCGGTCGCGTAGTTGACGAGGTCGTCGGCGCCGCGCTCACGCGCCACGGCGAGCTTCTCGGCCGTGCTCGCGGCCGCGATCACGCGCCCCCCCATCGCCTTGCCGATCTCGACGGCCGTGAGGCCGACGCCGCCGGCGGCGCCCAGCACGAGCAACGTCTCGCCCGGCTCGAGCCGGCTCTGCCAGCGAATCGCGACGTGGCTCGAGATATAGGCAACGGGAAAGGCGCCGGCCTCCTCGAAACTCATCCGCGGCGGGATCGCGAAGGTCTCGGACGCCGGCGCCACCGCCATCTCGGCGAGCCCGCCATAGGCGAGGATCGCCATCACGCGATCGCCGGGCTTGAGCTTCGTCACCCGCGCGCCGCACTCGGCCACGACACCGGCCGTCTCGAGTCCCGGGCTGAACGGAAGATCCGGCTTCGTCTGGTAGCGGCCGGCGGTCATGAGGGCGTCCGCGTAGTTCACGGCGGTCGCCTTCACCTGGATCAAGACGTCGTCCGGCCCCGGAATCGGCGCGGCGACCTCTTCGACTCGCAGACCATCGACTTCTCCCCACGCACGACAGATCACGGCACGCATGGCAGTCGGATCCTCTAGGGTGTCGCGTTGAGATACTGGGGCGGGCGGCGCGCCTTCGTCGCTTGCTCGAACGCGTAGGCGAGCTTGATGAGTGTCGGCTCGCTCCAGGCACGGCCCATGAATGTGATGCCGACCGGCAGCTCCATCGCGGCCCCCGCCGGGACGGTCACGAGTGGATAGCCGACCAGCGCGGCGCTCTTGGCGCTGCTGCCGCGGAACTGATCACCGTTGACGAGGTCGACCGGCCATGCCGGCGTCGTCGTCGGCGCGACCAGCGCGTCGAGCTGCTGCTCGTCCATGATGACGTCGAAGCCCTCCTTGCCCGCGAGACGACGGCACTTCTCGAGCGCGTCCAGGTATTCGGCCTCCGTCAGATCGCCTTTCGCCTGCGCGCGCTCGAGCAGCTCCTGGCCGAAGTAGGGCAGGTTCTCGCGCGCGTTGCGCTTGTTGAACTGGATGACGTCGTCCAGGGTCCGCACCTGCGCGCCGGGGGCCACGCTGGCCAGGTAGGCGTTCACGCCGGCCTTGAACTCGTAGAGCAACACGGTGATCTCCGCGGCGTTGAGCACGGTTCGATCGAAGTTGGGGATCTTGACGGGATCGACGATCACCGCGCCGGCGGTTCGCAGGGCGTCGATGGCCTGATTGACGACCGCGTCCGCCCTCGGGCTGTAGCCGAAGTACCCGTCGCGGGGCACGCCGATGCGAGCGCCGCGGAGCCCGTTGAGATCCAGGTACTTGACGTAGTCGGTTTGCAAGCGACCGGCACTCGCCTGCGTGGCCGGGTCGCGCGAGTCGACCCCGACGAGCGCGCCCAGGACGGTGGCCGCGTCGGCGACGGTGCGTCCGAACGGGCCCACCGTATCCTGCGTCACGGAGATCGGGATCACTCCCGCGCGGCTGGTCAGCCCCACGGTCGGCTTGATGCCCACGACGCCGTTGACGCCACCGGGACAGACGATCGAGCCGTCGGTCTCGGTGCCGATCGACGCCGTGACGAGATTCGCCGCGACCGCGATCGCGGAGCCGGAGCTCGACCCGCACGGCGTGCGATTGAGAACGTACGGGTTGCGCGCCTGGCCGCTGCGCGAGCTCCAGCCGCTCGACCCGGGCGTCGACTTGAAGTACGCCCACTCGCTCATCGAGGCTTTGCCGAGGATGACGGCGCCCGCCTGCCGGAGCCGTAGCGCGATCGTCGAGTCCTCACGCGGCCGCGCGCCGACGAGCGCCAGGGCACCCGCCGTCGTCTCCATCTTGTCCGCGGTGGCGATGTTGTCCTTCAGCAGGATCGGGATGCCGTGGAGAGGCCCGCGCACCCGCTTGGCCCGTCGCTCCTCGTCGAGCGCGCGCGCGATCGCGATCGCGTCGGGATTGATCTCCTGGACCGAGCGCAGGGTCGGCCCGCTGCGATCGATCGCCTGGATGCGCGTGAGGTACATCTGTACGAGCGTCTCGGCGTCGAGCCGGCCCGCGGACATCGTCGCCTGGAGACCGGCGATGCTGATCTCCTCGACGTTGAGGCCCTCACCCGGCGTGATGGTCGCGCACGCGGAGAGGAGTGGGGCCACGCTCATCCCGGCCGCCAGCATTCCGCTGGCTCGCAAGAACTCCCTGCGCGTCGAGCCCCCGATGCCGCGAGCCTCACTCATGGTCAATCCCCCAGACGCGTGACGTGAGAAGCGAGGGCACGATAATATCGCGAGAACGGAAAGGACCGGCATGCACATCGTCGATTCGCAGGTGCACATCTGGGGCGCCGACACACCGGTGCGGCCGTGGCCGGCGGACGGAGCGCATCGGGCGCAGAAACCATACCCCGTCACCAAGGACATGCTGCTGGCCGAGATGGACGCTGCCGGCGTCGGCCGTGTCGTGATCGTTCCCCCTTCGTGGGAAGGCGACCGTAACGATCTGGCGCTCGAGGCGGCGCGCCTGCACCCGAAGCGCTTCGCGGTGATGGGGCGACTCGCGCTCGAGCGTCCGGAGAGCCGCGCGCTGGTCGCCGACTGGAAGAAGCAGCCGGGTATGCTCGGGATGCGCCTCACGTTCCACACCGAGCGGCAACGTCCGTGGCTCGTCGACGGCACGGCGGATTGGCTGTGGCCGGCCGCCGAGCGTGCGGGCATCCCGCTGATGGTGCTGGTGCCCGGCTCGCTCGATGCGCTGCGCGGGATCGCCGAGCGTCACCCCGGGCTCAAGCTCACGATCGACCACGTCGGGCTCGATCGAGCCGCGAAGGATCGCAGCCCGTTCGCAGATCTGACAAAGGTCTGCGCGCTCGCCAAGCTTCCCAACGTTGCCGTGAAGGCGTCGGGCATGCCCTCGCTGTCGGCGCACGGCTATCCGTTCCGCGACATCCATCCCCACATTCGCCGGCTGGTCGACGCGTTCGGTCCGCGCCGTACGTTCTGGGGCACCGATCTCACCCGCATGACGTGCACGTATCGCGAATGCGTCAACCTGTTCACCACGGAATTGCCGTGGCTCGCGGGCGCGGACCTCGACTGGGTCATGGGGCGCGGCGTCTGCGAATGGCTCGGCTGGCCCCTGCCGGTGTCGTGAGAGGCGGCCTCAGCGTACCCTGGCCGTAATTTGTCATCGGTCCGGAACGACTGAGCCACCCTGTCCAGTCCCCGACCACCGACTCCACGTGTCCGATTTCCGCTAAGTCCCCGAGAAATCGGAAATGGCCCGTCTCGCGAGCCTCTGGCACCGCCCGTGCAATTCTCACTTCGCCAGAGGTGATCGCGAAATGTGCAGGGTGAACGACCAGACGGAGCGTCCCATGACACGATCGTTGGCAGCGGCTCTCGGCGTCCTGATGCTGGTCGCCGCGATGGGA
>CAYVHH010000440.1:0-12041 GCA_964450175.1 uncultured bacterium
CCCCCCCCCCCCCCCCCCCCCCCCCCCCCCCCCCCCTCCCGACCGGAGTGGCAAGTTTGACTTGACCCCAAGCTTCTGACACACTTTTCGCCACCTTAGTAGTGACCCGAGGGTCACAGACATTATGCCCAACGGCCCGAAGCGCCCGTTTCACACCGCTGCCGACGCCGACATCAAGAGCGGCGAAGTCTCCGACGTCTACTTCGCGCGCACCGTGCAGATCCTGACCCATCGGAACGACCGCAAGCGGGTCAAGGCCGAGGTCTACTTGAAGTCTCTTCCCGAGGATTGGCAGTGGGGCATCCTCGCGGGAATCGAGGAGGTCGCCGCGCTCCTCGAGGGCCAGCCGGTCGACGTCTCGGCGATGGACGAGGGCCTCGTGTTCGAGCCGTACCAGCCGGTGCTCCGCATCGAAGGCACGTACGTCGAATGGGCGAAGTACGAGACGGCGCTGCTCGGACTGCTATGCCAGGCCTCGGGCATCGCCACGAAGGCGGCACGCTGCAAGAAGGCGGCGGGCGAGCGGCAGGTGATCTCGTTCGGCGCGCGCCGGATGCATCCCACCCTGGCGCCGATGATCGAGCGCAACGCCTTCATCGGCGGGTGCGACGGCGTCGCGGTGACGAAATCCGCCGAGCTGATCGATGCCGACCCCATGGGAACGATCCCCCATTCGCTCGTCTTGATGATCGGTGACACGGTGGAGGCGCTCAGGGCCTTCGACACGATCGTCGACCCGAAGGTGCGGCGGGTCGCGCTGATCGACACCCTGCAGGACGAGAAGTTCGAGGCCATCCGGGTTGCCGAGGCCCTCGGCAAGGACCTCTATGCGGTTCGCCTGGACACGCCGTCGTCGCGCCGCGGCGACTTTTATCGCATCCTCGAAGAGGTGCGCTGGGAGCTCAACCTGCGCGGCCACAACCACGTGAAGATCCTCGCGTCCGGCGGAGTCGACGAGTACGAGATCATGGGCTTGAACCCGGTCGCCGACGGCTACGGCGTCGGGACGTCGATCGCCAACGCGCCGGTGCTCAACTTCGCCCTCGACATCATGGAGATCGAGGGCAAGC
The DNA here is from genome assembly GCA_964450175.1 of uncultured bacterium. GTDB lineage: Bacteria > Methylomirabilota > Methylomirabilia > Rokubacteriales > CSP1-6 > AR31. Next base: position 1,071 of record CAYVHH010000440.1, read on the forward strand.
CCATGGCCAAGCGCGGCAAGTGGTCGGGCGCCAAGGAGGTCTATCGGCGTCAGGGCACGCGCGAGACCGTGGTCGTCCCGGCGGGGCAGCGCCCGCCCGACGGCGGCGCCTGGGAGTCCTTGCTCAAGCCGCTCGTGCGCGGCGGCCGCATCGTCCGCGATCTTCCGCCCCCGCGCACGATCCGCGACTTCGTCCTCGACCAGCTCCGGTCGATCCCGCTCGACACGCTGCGACGGCAGGGGCTCCGGCGCGATTTCTAGCGCCGAGCTATGTCGGTCCTCGACGAGATCGTCGCCAACACGCGCGCTGAGGTGGCCCGGCGGAAGTCGGCGGTGCCGCGCGCGATGCTCGAGCGCCACTGCGACGCGACGCACGCCACGCGCGACTTCGAGGGCGCGCTCCGTCCCGCGCCGGGAACGGTGCGGCTGATCGCCGAGGTGAAGAAGGCCTCACCGTCGCGGGGCGTGCTCTCCGGCGACCTGGACCCGGTGGCGCTCGCCACGACCTACGCGACACACGGGGCGCACGCGATCTCGGTCCTCACCGACGAGAAGTACTTCCGCGGCAGCCTCGACGACCTGCGCCGGGTGCGCGCCGCGGTCGACGTCCCGCTCCTGCGCAAGGACTTCACGATCGACGAGTACCAGCTCTGGGAGTCGCGGGCGGCCGGCGCCGACGCCGTACTCCTGATCGTTTCGATCCTCGAGGCGGCGCGGCTGGCCGAGCTGCTGGCCGCGGCGAAGGGGCTCGGGCTCGCGGCGCTGGTCGAGTGCCACACCGCGGCCGAGATCGACCAGGCGCTCGCGGTCGGCAGCCGGATCGTCGGGATCAACAACCGCGACCTCGCCACCTTCGAGACGCGCCTCACGACGACGCTCGAGCTCCTCCCGCTGATCCCGCCCGGTCCGATCGTGGTCAGCGAGAGCGGCTTCTTCACCGCCGCCGACGTTCGCCGCGTCGTCTCCGCCGGCGCCCACGCGGTCCTCGTCGGCGAAGGCCTCGTTCGCGCCCCGGACGTCCCCGCAAAGCTCCGGGAGCTGACCCTGGTGGGCGATGCGAGCTGAGGCACCAATAGTACGCGCCGCCGAAGCGCCGCGCCGCCAGGCGCGCCCCGCGGCGCAGGCAGTACCCAACGCCCCGCCGCAACGCGAGCCGGGGGGGAAATGGGGGGGGCGTCTCGCCCCACCCATTCAACAATGACCCGCGTCAAGATCTGCGGCATCACCAACCTCGAGGACGCGAAGACGGCGGTCGAGGCCGGCGCCGACGCGCTTGGCTTCATCTTCGTCGAGAACACGCCGCGCTTCGTGACGCCCGCGCAGGTGGCCCCGATCGTTCGGGCGCTGCCGCCGTTCGTGACGACGGTCGGGATCTTCTGGGATCACCCGGCCGGCCACATCAAGTCGATCGTGGACGCGTGCGGCCTCGGCGCCTTGCAGTTCCATGGCGACGAGAAGCCGGAGGACCTCGAAGGCTACCCGGTGCCGGTGATCAAGACGATCAAGCTCCCGGCGCCGTCCGGTGATCTCGGGGGAATGCAGCCGTTCACGCCGAGCGTGAAGTTCCTGCAGTATCGCCAGCACGCGGCCGCGCTCCTGCTCGACAGCGCCGCGCGCTGGAGCGAGGGCGAGGCGCGTCAGCCGATCGAGTGGTCGGTCGCGCGCGACCTGACGAACGCGCGGTGGCGGGTCATCCTGTCGGCCGGCCTCACACCCGAGAACGTCGCCCGGGCGATCGCGACCGCGCATCCGTACGCGGTCGACGTGAACTCGGGGGTCGAAGCGCAGCCGGGCCGTAAGGATCCGGACAAGGTGTGGCGGTTCGTGGCCGAGGCCAAGGGCGCCCGATGAAGCGGACCCTTCCGGACGCGAGCGGACATTTCGGCCGCTTCGGCGGGCGCTTCGTCCCCGAGACGCTCATGGCGCCGCTGATCGAGCTCGAGCAGGCCTGGGCGTCGGCGAAGCGCGATCGCGCGTTCCAGCGCCGCCTCGCGGGCCTGCTCAAGGACTATGCCGGCCGGCCGACGCCGCTCTACTTCGCCCAGCGGCTCAGCGAGCAGTGCGGCGGCGCGCGCATCTATCTCAAGCGCGAGGACCTCTGTCACACCGGCGCGCACAAGATCAACAACGTGCTCGGTCAGGCGCTCCTGGCCGCGCGGATGAACAAGCGGCGGGTGATCGCCGAGACCGGCGCCGGCCAGCACGGCGTGGCGACCGCCACCGCGGCGGCGCTGCTCGGACTCGAGTGCGAGGTGTACATGGGCGCCGAGGACGTCGAGCGCCAGGCGCTCAACGTGTTCCGCATGCGCCTGCTGGGCGCGCGCGTGATCGCGGTCGAGTCCGGCAGCCGCACCTTGAAGGACGCGATCAACGAGGCCCTGCGCGACTGGGTCACCAACGTGCGGACGACGTACTACCTGCTCGGCTCGGCGCTCGGTCCCCATCCGTACCCGGTGATGGTTCGCGACCTCCACTCGGTGATCGGCCGCGAAGCGCGCCGGCAGGCCCGCGCGGTCTTGAAGAAGCTCCCCGACGTGCTGGTCGCGTGCGTCGGCGGGGGATCGAACGCCATCGGGCTCTTCCACCCGTTCATCGACGACCGCAAGGTGCGGATCATCGGCGTCGAGCCGGGCGGGGAAGGGATCTCGACCGGCCGGCACGGCGCGTCGATGAGCGCCGGTGCCGTCGGCGTGCTCCACGGCTGCATGAGCTATCTGCTCCAGAGCGACGACGGGCAGATCGCCACCGCGCACTCGATCTCGGCGGGTCTCGACTATCCCGGGGTCGGACCCGAGCACGCCTACTACCGCGACGCGGGCCGTTTCGAGTTCGTCTCGATCACCGACGCCGAGGCGCTCGAGGGATTCGAGGCGCTGACGCGCCTCGAGGGGATCATGCCGGCGCTCGAGTCGGCGCACGCCGTCGCCCACGCGATGAAGCTGGCGAAGACCCTGCCGCGGTCGAAGGCGATCGTGATCGGCCTCTCGGGCCGGGGAGACAAGGACGTTCACGTGGTCGCCAAGGCGCTCGGAAAGCAGATCGGATGAGCCGCCTCGACGAGACCTTCGCCCGCCTGCGCGCCCGCGGCGAGCGGGCACTCCTGCCCTACTTCATGGGCGGCGACCCGTCGCTCGCCGACACGCGGCGGCTCGTGATCGAGGCCGCACACCGCGGCGCGGATGTCGTGGAGCTCGGAGTGCCGTTCTCGGACCCGCTCGCCGACGGGCCGGTGATCCAGCGCGCCGGTACGCGCGCCCTCGCCGCCGGCGCCACGGTGGCGCGGGTCCTCGAAACCGTCGCGGGGCTGCGAGCCGAGGTCGACGTGCCCATCGTGCTGCTGACGTACTACAACCCCGTGCTCGCGTTCGGCCTGAAGGCGTTCGCTCGCACCGCCGTCGACGCGGGGGTCGACGGGGCGATCGTCGCGGACATGCCGCCCGAGGAGAGCGATCCGCTCGGAGCCGAGGCGAACGCGGCCGGCCTCGACCTGGTCTACATGGTCGCGCCGACCTCGACCGTGGCGCGCGTGCGCCTGATCGCGCGGAAGAGCCGCGGCTTCATCTACGTGGTGTCGCTCACCGGCGTGACCGGCGAGCGCCAGCAGCTGCCGGCCGACATGGCGACTCAGATCGCGACCATCCGACGCGAGACCGCGATGCCGGTGTGCGTCGGCTTCGGGATCAGCACGCCCGCCCAGGTCGCGACGGTCGGACGCGTCGCCGACGGCGCGGCCGTCGGCTCGGCGATCGTTCGCCTCGTCGAGTCGCGCGCCGGCTCGTCCACGCTCGTCGAGGACGTGGGCAAGTTCATCGCCGAGCTCAAGGCGCCGCTGCGCGAGCCTCTCCCGACGTCTCCCATCCCGGCGAGGAGGTAGGTCACGGTGGCCTGGTTCAAGCGCAAAGAAGAGTCGAGCGGCAGCAAGGTCATCATCGCCGAAGGCCTGTGGATCAAGTGCGACTCGTGCAAGGAGATCATCTATCGGGCCGAGGTGGAGCGCGGCGGACGCGTGTGCCCGAAGTGCCACTATCCGTTCCGGATCTCCGCCCGCGAGCGGATCGGCCAGCTGACCGACGCCGGCTCGTTCGAGGAACGCGAGACCGCGCTGACGACGACCGATCCGCTGGGCTTCAAGGACACCAAGAGATACCGTGAGCGCGTCCGCGCCGCCGCCCAGAAGACGTCGACGGACGAGGCGGTCATCTGCGGCATCGCGTCGATCGGCGGGCAGTCGGCCGTGCTCGCCGTGTTCGAGTTCGGCTTCCTCGGCGGCAGCATGGGTTCGGTCGTCGGCGAGAAGCTCGCGCGCGCGATCGAGCTCGCCATCGACAAGCACCTGCCGGTCCTCATCGTCTCGGCCTCCGGCGGGGCCCGGATGCAGGAAGGCATCCTCTCGCTGATGCAGATGGCGAAGACGTCGGCCGCGCTCGAGCGGCTGGCCGCGGCGGGGCTGCCGTACATCTCGATTCTCACCGATCCGACGACCGGCGGTGTGACCGCGAGCTTCGCGATGCTCGGCGACGTCATCATGGCCGAGCCGCGCGCGCTGATCGGGTTCGCCGGGCCGCGGGTCATCGCCGAGACGATCCGCCAGCCGCTGCCGGAAGGATTTCAGCGCTCGGAGTTCCTGCTGGCGCACGGGCAGCTCGACATGATCGTCGAGCGCCGCGACCTCAAGGAGACGCTCCGGCGCGTTCTCGCCTTCTTCGCCGCCGAGCCCGCCCGATCGGGGTAGCCTTCTCGTGACGTACACCGAGGCCGTCGCCCGGCTCCAGGCGCTTCGGGGCGGCGAGCACGCGGGTATGCGCCCGGGCCTCGAGCGCATCGAGGGGCTACTCGACGCGCTGGGGCGCCCCGAGCAGCGTTACCGGCTGGTCCAGGTCGGCGGCACCAACGGCAAGGGCTCCGTGTCGGCGATGCTCGCCGCCATCCTGAGATCCGCCGGGCACCGCGTCGGGCTCTACACCTCACCCCACCTCGTCTCGTTCCGCGAGCGCATCCGCGTCGACGGCGAGGCGATCCCGGAAGACGGCGTGGTCGACGGGGTCGAGGCGCTCGGGACGCTCGTGGCGCGCCTCGACGCCACCACGTTCGAGGCGACGACGGCGCTGGCGCTCGACCACTTCGCGCGCGAGGCGGTCGACGTGGCGGTGCTCGAGGTCGGACTCGGCGGGCGCCTCGACGCGACCACGGTGGGGAGCCCGGACGTCGCAGTGATCGCGCAGATCGACCTCGACCATCAGGCCATACTCGGTCCGACCATCGAGGCGATAGCCGCCGAGAAGGCGGCGATCATCCCCAGCCGCCTCGCGATCTGCGCCGCGCAGTCGCCGGCGGCCGAGCGCGTGATCGTGGCACGCGCCGACGCGGTCGGCGTGCCGCTGCTGCTCGAGGGCCGCGAGCTGTCGGTGTCCGTGGAAGGCCGAGGACCCGACGGCCAGCGGCTGACCTGCACCGGACCGGGCTGGTCGCTGGCCGGACTCGAGCTCGCCATGCCCGGAAGCTATCAGCCGTCCAACGCGCTACTCGCGGTCGCCGCCGCGCGCGCGCTCGGCGCCGGCGAAGCGCCGATTCGCGACGGGCTGGCGCGCGCCTGGTGGCCGGGCCGTTTTCAGGTCGTGCGGCGCCCGCAGGGCTTTCTCGTGCTGGACGGCGCGCACAATCCGGCCGGCGCCCGCGCCCTCGCCCGTTCGCTGCGCGATGTCTTCGGCGAGGCGCCGATCACGTTCGTCCTGGGCATCCTGGCCGACAAGGACGCCGCGGGCATCATCGCGGTGCTCGCGCCGCTCGCGGATCGGTTCATCCTCGTCGCGCCTCCGAGCGCGCGCGCGATCGCGCCCGACGCGCTCAGAGCGCTCGTGCCGGCCACGGTGAAGAACGTCGAGGTCGCCGGCTCGCCGGCCGAGGCACTCGAGCACGCGGGGAGAGCCGCGCCGACTCCTGTGATCTGTGTCGCCGGCTCGCTGTTCTTGATCGGCGACGTGCTTCGCTACCTGTCCGGGAGCGATAAACCTTGCTCGCTGGAAAAGGGGACTGCTAGTCTTCCCTTCTGACCGGGGAGCGCTCCCGACTTTCATGACGCGGGCTCGGGCTTCGACCGTCGTTCTCCTGCTCGCGAGCGCCGCGTCCGTGGCCCCCGCACACCTCGCCCGCGCTCAGACCCAGACCCCGACTCCAGCGCAGGCCCAGACGTCTGCGGCACCGACCCAAAGAAACGTTCAGATATCGGGGAACGAAGTCTCGGTCGTGGCGGATCACTTCGAGCAGATCGGCCCCGACAATCTGCTGGTGGCCACCGGCAACGTCGAGGTCACGCGCGGCACCGGACGGCTGCTCGCCGATCGCGTCGAGATCAATCGCGTGACCGGCGACGCCGTGGCGGTCGGGCGCGCGATCTTCTACGACGGCGATGATCGGCTCACCGGCCAGCGTATCGAGTACAACATCAAGACCGGCACGGGCGTCATCTACGAGGGTGAGGTGCGCGCGGCGCCCTACTACCGTCTCACGGGCGAGCGCCTGGAGCGCGTGGGCGAGAGTGCGTATCAGATCCGGCACGGCGTCTTCACGACCTGCGAGGACGAGCCCCCGTCGTGGTCGTTCCACATGGGCGACACGACGGCCGATCTCGAGGATTTTGTCTACGGCTGGAACGTCTCGTTCTGGGTCAAATCGATACCGGCCATCCCGTACTTTCCCTTCTTCGCGGCAGCTATCCGAAAGGACCGGCAGTCGGGCTTTCTCGCCCCGCAGCTCGGGACCTCGACCAAGAAGGGATTCTTCGCGGAGATCCCGTTCTTCTGGGCGATCTCGGACAGCCAGGACGCGACCGTCACCTTCGACAGCTATGCGAATCGGGGCTTCGGCGGACAGCTCGAGTACCGCTACGTCCTCACGCAGGACAATCGAGGCAAGCTCTACGGATTCTTCGTCGACGAGGTCTTCAAGGAGGGCGAGCTCCGAGGCTTCGGAACCATCAAACACGACTGGCAGATCGCACCGGGGCTGTCGCTCCGCGGCGATCTCAACGCCGTGTCCGACGACCACGTGCTCCGCGACTACGAGACCTCGCTGCAGACGCGCTCCGCCCAGCGCGCGGAGTCGAATCTGTTTCTCGCCAAGACGTGGACGAACTGGAACTTCGTGAGCCGCGTCTACTGGTACCAGGACCTCACGACCGAACGTCCCGTCGAGCTGCAACGGGCGCCGGAGCTCACCCTCACCGGTGTCCGGCAGACCTTGCCGGGGGTGCCGGGGGCTCTCTACCAGGTGGACACGAGCCTCGTGAACTTCTTGCGCTACGCCGGCTCCGAAGGCGCCCGCTTCGATCTCCATCCACTGATCTCGCGTCCGGTCCCGATCGAGGGCTACGCGACCGTCACGCCCTTCGTGGGCGGGCGTGTCACCGCCTACAGCACGACCGTCACCGGCGTCCACTTTCCGGTGGCGGGGGGCGTCGCGATCGAGGATACCAACGGCGAGCCGCGCGTTCGCGAGCTCCTCGAGTACGGGGCCGATGCCGAGAGCCGCGCTTCGCGCGTCTACGAGGTGGGCGGCTGGGACAGTCTCGACCGGATCCTGCACACGATCGAGCCGCACGTGCACTACATCCGGATCGTCGGGAACAATTTCTACGGTCTACCCCTCTGGACCAACCAGACGGACCGGATTCCCGAGGCGAACTGGTTCGAGTATTCTTTGACCAACCGGATCCGGGGACGTACGGTCGCCCCCGAGGGCATGGAAGCGGACCGCCTCGACCTGTTCAAGCTTGTGCTGGCCAGTGCCTACGACATGGAGAACCAGCAGTTCGGCAACGTGGCGGGCGACCTCACGATCCAGCCGAGCAAGATGCTGAGATTTCACAGCGACGCGAGCTACAACGTCACCGGCGACGGGCTTCAGGCCTACACGACCGACGTGACCCTGGACATCCCGCGAATCACGGGGACCGTGGGCACACGCTACAGCCGGATGCCCCTAGTGATCATTCCGTACTTCGTGCAGATCCCGGGCACCTTCAACCCCGGCAACGGGCTCCCGTCGAACCAGGCCACCAACTTTCTGCAGGGGGCGGCCACGGTGGAGCTCTGGCGCAATCTGTTGTTCTTCCGGGTGAGGACGAACTACGACCTCAAGTCGACCAGCGTCGTCGAGACTCGCTTCGGCCTGGACTGGCGGTTCGACTGTTGGGCCCTGAGCCTCGACTACATCCGGCGCAATCCCGATCGACCCGGCCAGAACGCTGACAACGAGTTCCGCTTCTCGCTCAACCTGCTCGGGCTCGGGAACGTCCTGAGCACCCGGGTCGGCGCGGGGGCGACGGGCTCGGACCCGAGGTTCAAATGATTCCGTTCATCGACCTGACCCGTCAGCACGCGGCGCTCCGAGCCGAGCTGCTCGCCGCCTCCGCGCGCGTGATCGACACCAGCCAGTTCGTGCTCGGCGCCGAGGGCAAGGCGCTCGAGCAGGAGCTGGCGGTGCTCTGTGGTGTGCCCTGGGCGCTCGGCGTCGCCTCCGGGACGGACGCGCTGCGCCTGACCCTGAGCGCGCTCGGCGTCGGACCAGGCCACGAGGTCATCACGCCGGCGTTCTCGTTCGTCGCCTCCGCGACGACGATCATGATGACCGGCGCGACGCCGGTCTTCGTCGACATCGATCCGGCGACGTACACGCTCGATCTCGCGGCCACCGAGCGCGCGATCACCCCGCGCACGCGCGCGATCATGCCCGTCCATCTCTACGGCCAGCCGGCGCCGATGGACCGGGTGCTCGAGCTGGCCCGCGCGCACCGGCTGGCCGTGGTCGAGGACGCGGCCCAGGCTGTCGGCGGCGCGTGGGCCGAGCAGCCCGTCGGGGCCTGGGGGGACGCCGCATGCCTGTCGTTCTACCCGACCAAGAATCTCGGGGCGTGCGGCGACGGCGGCATGGTGGTGACCAGACGCCAGGACGTGGCCGAGCGCGTCGCGAAGCTCCGGCATCACGGGGATAGCGGTCGCTACGAGCACGTCGAGCTCGGCTACTGCAGCCGCCTCGACGAGCTGCAGGCGGCGTTCTTGCGCGTGAAGCTCCGGCGTCTGGCCGAGTGGACGACGGCGCGCCGGCGCATCGCCGGCATGTACCACAAGGGGCTCGCGGGCCTGGAGCTCACGCTTCCGACCGAGGCGGCGAAGGCGCGTCACGTGTACCATCTCTTCACGGTGCGACACACGCAGCGAGACGCGCTCGCGAAGCTGCTGTCCGACGACGGGATAGCGACCGCGGTGTATTATCCCCGGTCGGTCCCGGATCAGCCGATGTTCGGCGGCGGCGCCGAGCGGCGCTGGCCCGAAGCCTGGCGCGCGTCGCGCGAGGTGCTGTCGTTGCCGTGCTTCCCGGAGCTCTCCGACGACGAGATCGAGCGCGTGGTGGTGGGTGTGCGCCGCGCGTGCGAGCGCCTGTGACCTCCGCCGCCGCGGCGCTCAAGCAGCGGCTCGCCACGAGCCCCACCGTGGGCCTGATCGGCCTCGGCTACGTCGGCTTGCCCCTGGCGGTGGCGTTCGCCGAGTCGGGCGCGACGGTGATCGGCGTCGATCTCGACGCGCGCCGCGTCGCCGCCATCCGGGCCGGCGCGAGCTTCATCGAGGACGTGCCGGCCGAGCCCCTGGCGCGCCTGGTGCGGGACGGCCGTCTCAGCGCCCACGACGATGTGGGAGCGCTGAAGGACGCGGACGCGATCGTCATCTGCGTGCCGACGCCGCTCGGCAAGTCGAAGGAGCCGGACATTTCCTTCATCGTGGCGGCGGCCGACGCCGTCGCCGCCATCATCCGGCCGGGCCAGCTGGTCGTGCTCGAGTCGACGACCTACCCGGGCACGACGCAGGAGGTGCTGGCGCCCCGCTTCCAGGCGAAGGGCGTCGTCGTGGGGCGTGATGTCTTCCTGGCGTTCTCGCCCGAGCGGATCGACCCGGGCAACCGCCGCTTCACCCTGCGCGACATTCCCAAGGTCGTCGGCGGCGTGACCGAGGCGTGCCGCGAGCTCGCCACGATGCTGTACGCGCGCGTCGCGCCGCAGGTGGTCCCGGTCTCGGGGCCGGAGACGGCCGAGATGGTGAAGCTCTTCGAGAACACCTTCCGCTCCGTCAACATCGCGCTGGTCAACGAGTTCGCGATCATGTGCCGGCGCCTCGGTCTCTCGGTGTGGGAAGTGATCGCCGCCGCGTCGACGAAGCCCTTCGGCTTCATGCCGTTCTATCCCGGTCCCGGTCTCGGCGGTCACTGCTTGCCCTCCGACCCGCATTACCTATCGTGGAAGGTGCGACTCGAGGGATACGAGCCGCGCTTCATCACGTTCGCCGATGAGATCAACCGGCGGATGCCCGAGTACGTCGTGCAGATGGTGGTCGACGCGCTCAACGATCGGAGCCGGGCTCTGCGCGGGGCGCGCATCCTGGTGCTGGGCGTCGCCTATAAGGCCGGCGTCGCCGACGTGCGCGACTCGCCCGCGCTCGAGATCATCGAGGGCCTGCTGGCCAAGGGCGCGCGGGCCGAGTACCACGACCCGTACGTGGCGTCGGTGACCGTCGGGGCACGCGCGATGACATCGGTCGCCTGGGAGTCCGCCGCGCTCGCCTCGCGCGACGTCGTCTTGATCCTCACGGCGCACGCCAGCTACGACTGGGCGACGATCGTCCGCGAGGCCCCCCTCGTCATCGACACGCGCAACGCGACCGGCACCTTGCCCCCCGCGCCCCACGTCATCCGTCTCTAAGTGTTGGGACGGGCGAACCGCGCATCGTCGGCAGGCTGGGCGTCGCCGCGCCCCGCGGCGTGCCGCGTCTCGCCATGCTGTGAAGTCGGGAAACCGGGGGCGCCGGGGGCGGCGGGCGGGAGGGGTCGAAGGGACCCGTTCCCGCCCAGGGGCAGCGGACGCCCGCGCGCCCGGATGGAGCCCAGCCGCCGCGGAGCAGCGCACGCGTGCCGCGTGGTCCTCTCG
>CAYVHH010000441.1:0-9254 GCA_964450175.1 uncultured bacterium
CCCGCGTACTGGATGTTCGCGTCGAACTGATCGGACCAGAACCAGTGCACCTCGTCGTAGGGCTGCCCCCGCCCGAGCATGCTGCGCGCGGCGGCGGCCCCCTGCTTGACGCCGTTCTGCCAGTGCTCGACCCGCATCCGGCGCCCGCACACGGGGTGGAAGTGATTGGCGACGTCGCCCGCGGCGAAGATGCCGGGCACGCTGGTCCGGCACTGGTCGTCGACGACGATCCCGTTGTCGACCCGCACCGCGGTGCCGGCCACGAGCTCGGTGGCCGGCTCGATGCCCAGCCCGAAGACGGCCAGACTGCACTCGATGCGCCGCCCCTTCCGGGTGACGACGCGCTCGACCTTCCCGGCTCCCTCGAACGCCGTCACGGCATCGTCCAGGATCATCTCGACGCCGTGGTCGCGGTGGAGTCCCTCGACCACCCGGCCGATCTCCTCGCCGAGCGCCCGGTAGAGCGGCGTCTTGAACGGCTCGACCGCGACGACCTCGAGCCCCGACTGGCGCATCGATGCCGCGACCTCGGCGCCGATGAAGCCCATTCCGACGACGACGGCGCGGCCCCCGCGGGCGATCGCGTCGCGGATGCGGTCGGCATCGGCCACCGTGCGCAGGTCGTAGACGCCGGGCAGATCGAGGCCGGGGATCGGGAACCGCCGATTTCTCCCGCCGGTGGCGACGAGCAGCTGATCGAACTCGATCCGCTCGCCGTCCTGCAGCCCGAGCGCCCGTTTCTCCGGGTCGACCGTGACGACCGTCGCGCCCAGGCGCAGCTCGATGCCGCGCTCGCGGTAGAAGTCGGCCGGCCGCAGCAACGTCTTCTCGAACGGCAGCCCGCCGCGCAGATAGTTCTTGGAGAGGGGCGGGCGATCGTACGGAGGCTGCGGCTCGGCACCGATCAAGAGCACGCGGCCGTCGAAGCCTTCCTCGCGCAGGGTCGCGGCGGCCGAGGACCCGGTGAGGCTGGCGCCGACGATTGCGATCGTCGGCATCAGAACTCCACTTGCACGTCGTTACCTTGAATGCGAACGGGGTACACCTTGATGGGCACGGTGGCGGGCGGCGCGAGCACGGCGCCGTTGCGGATATCGAACTCCGCGAAGTGAGCCGGACACGTCACGACCGTCTTCGCCAGCTCGCCCTCGGCGAGCGAGCAATCCTCGTGTGTGCACGTATCGTCGAACGCGTGGAAGGTTCCGCCGACGTTCGCGATCGCGACCGGCAGATTGTCGATCTCGACCTTGATCATCTGGCCCGGCTGGATGCTGTCGGCCTTCGCCACCGTCACGAATCGCGGCATCTGGCTGTCCTTTCCGTGTGTCAGCTGAGGTCGGCGTGTCGGGTCTCGGGGTCGCGGCTCAGCGCTTGGCGCGCTTCGAGCGTCGGGCCGTCGCCGAGCCCGACCGTCCGTGCTCGTCGTGCCAGCGCGCGACCTCCTCGCAGGTCGCGAACCAGACGCCACGCTGCCGGCGCATGTACGCGACAAGCTCCTCGATCAGCGCCACCCGCGAAGCCCGCCCGCTGATGAACGGATGGCACGTCAGCACGAAGCAGCCGTTCTCGCGGTGCATCGCGATGAATTCCTTGCTCCACATCTGCAGCACGCGACCTGGATCGGCGATCGCATTGGTCGAGCCGTAGACGTGGCGGAAGAGCGGCGCGTCGTCCATGATCCACTGCACCGGAATCTCGGTGAGCGGCCCTTCAGGCGTGGCCACGTCGTAGGGCACGTCGTTGCCCATCAGCGAGCTGTCGTAGCGAAAGCCGTGAGTCTTCAAGAGACCCGGCGTCCACACGTTCACGTCCCAGGACGGTGAGCGGTAGCCGGCCGGGCGAACGCCGAGGTGATCGGCAAGAATCCGCAGCTGCTCGGCCAGCACGGCCTTCTCTTGCGCCTGGTCCAGCGCGGCGACCGCCTCGTGGACATTGCCGTGCGCGCCGATCTCGTGTCCGGCGTCGCGGATACGCTTGCACTGCGGCAGGTGGTTCTCGACCGTCCAGCCCGGGATATAGAAGCTTGCCCGCAGGCGCAGCCGGTCGAGCATCCGCAAGATGCGGTCGACGCCGACCCGCGGCCCGAAGCGCCGCTCTTCCAGGTCGGCCAGGCTGCGCTTGGCCTTCTCGGGCTCGCGGAAGAGAAAGCCCGATTCCGCGTCGAAATCGAAGGAGAGCACGGCCGCGGACTGCTTGCCGTCCGGCCACGGATAGCGCATCGCTAGGCCGCCTTCGCCCGCCCCGCGCGAATCGACGTGAGACTCGGCAGCGAGAATTTCATGGCAGCCGATTATGGGGGAATCGCTCGGGATGTCAACCTGCCGAGCGGGCGCGCGGCGAGCTCAGCCGGCGAGCGCCGGCTGGTGCAGGACTTCGAAGACTTTTCGGGCGAGCGCGTCGGGGCTGACGGGCTTCTGGAGCAGGACGTCGTCGGGAATCGGCGGCTCGGCGTAGCCGGACATGAACAGAATCCGCGTGTCCGGGCGTGTGATCCGCATCCGCTCCGCCAGCTCACGGCCGTCCATTGCGGGCATGACGACATCGGTCAACAGGAGATGGATCGGCTCCGCGAACTCCCGGCTCAGCGCGAGCGCCTCGATCCCGTCGCTCGCGACGAGCACGCGATAGCCGAGCCGGATCAGGATCTCACGCACCAGACCCCGGACGGCTTCCTCGTCCTCGACCAGCAGGATCGTCTCGTCGCCACCCGGGAGCGAGCCCCGTCCGCTCTCTCCGCGCGGCGCGGTCACCGGCGCTTCGATGCGAGGGAGATAGACGCGAAACATCGCGCCGCGCCCCGGCTCGCTCTCCACGGCGGTATAGCCGCCGTGGCCCTTGACGATCCCGTAGACCGTCGAGAGCCCGAGCCCGCACCCCTTCCCGGGGGCCTTCGTCGTGAAGAACGGCTCGAAGGCCCGCTGCAAGGTCGGCTCGTCCATCCCGACCCCGTTGTCGGAGACCTCCAGGACGACGTGCGGGCCGACGGAGGCGGCCGGGTGGGCGGCGACGAACGCGGTGTTCAGCATGACGTTGCGTGTCGCGATCGTGAGGCGGCCGCCGTCCGGCATGGCGTCGCGCGCGTTGACCACGAAGTTGACGATGACCTGCTCGATCTGGCCCGGGTCGGCCATCACGAGGTCGAGCTTCGGGTCGAGCGTGACCGCGAGCTCGATATGCTCGCCGATGAGCCGCCCCAGCATGTCGGTCACGCTCGTGACCGTGGCATTGAGATCGACCGGCTGGCGCGCCGAGGCCTGATTGCGGCTGAACGCCAGCAGCTGTCGCGTCAGGCTGGCGGCGCGCTGGGCGGTGCTCTCGATCTGGTCGAGGTCCTGATACGCGGGATCGTCGGGCTGGTAGCGGGACAGCATGAGCTGGCACCGCCCGATGACCACGGTGAGCACGTTGTTGAAATCGTGGGCGATGCCGCCGGCGAGCCGGCCGATCGCTTCGATCTTCTGCAGCTGCCGCATCTCGGCCTCGCGCTGGCGCAGGATGTCGTCGGCGCGCTTGCGCTCGGTGACGTCGCGGCCCACGCCGGTGAGCCCGCTCACGTGGCCGTGCTCGTCGGTGAGTGCGGCGCCGGTCCATTGATAGGCGATCAGCACGCCGTCGGCGCCGCGCAGCCGGCCTTCGATCTCGAACGGACGGTCTTCGAGCCCCGTGCCGAGCGCCGCGCGGAAAGGCGCGCGATCGTCCTCGGCGAGCAGGTCGGTCAGGAGCTCGCCCCGGAGCGCCTCGGGGCCGCGGCCGGTCACGCTCTCGAGCTTCTGGTTCCAGAGCGTCAGACGTCCGGCGCGATCGACCACGTAGATGACGTCGGGGATCGCCTCGACGAAGCGTTCGAGCTCCTGATACGTCGCGCGAAGGCGCCGGCGGCTCTCACGCAGCGCGCGCGACAGCACCGTCGTCAGCGCGCCGGCGATGTTGAGCAAGATCAGGTTGAACGTCGCGATCATCATGGCGTTCGGGAGCTCGAACGGCTCGCTCAGGATTCCCGCGAGCTGCAGCGACACGATCGTGACATAGCTGCCAGTCGCCGCTGCGGTCGCGGTCAGGCACGCGCGGCTCGAGAACGTGATGCCGGCGTAGATCATCACGATCAGGTACACGCCGAGGAAGTGTGCGGCGGCCAGGCCGCCGGCGAAGTAGAGCCCGACGCTCAGGAGCAGGACATCGACGAGCATCCGGACGTAGGCCTGCACGACGAAGGCGCGACCGTACCGCGCCGCGAGGAAGTAGGGCCCGTTCAGGAAGAGTCCGAAGAGCGCGAGGAGCGAGATGCACCGCGCGAAGGCCGGGGGCTCGACCGGAAAGGCGAGCTGGAACGCCACGATGACGAGGGCGACGCCACCGCGGACCGTGAGCTCTTGATAGAGTCGCAGCCGCCGGCGGAATTGTCGCTCCGCCGGGTCGTCGTGGGCCCGCTCGAGCGAGGGACGCGCGAACACCGGCCTGCTGGCTTCCGGTGCCATTGCCATTTTGGGATGCGAGGCAGGTGCCACGGGTCTTGGTTCAGAAAATCAATATGATACGAGCCGTAGCCGCCTGCGGAATGGAAAGAAACGACTCACCGGACGGCTAGAAATCATCCTGGGAAGTGACGCGGCGGTGCCGCCATGCGGCGTTATACTCCCTCGCCGTGAGCGCCTCCAGCCGGATCCGGGTCGCCGAAACGTTTCGCTCGATCTTCTACGCGCCGCTCGCCGTCGCGGTCCACGGCGGCCATCTCGCCGCCGAGGGGCTCGAGGTCGAGGTGGTGACGGCCGAATTCGGCGCGGGTACGGTCGGCATGATGCAACGAGGCGAAGCCGACGTCGCGCTCTCCGGGCTCATGAGGAGCTTCGATCAGGCCGATCGCGGTGAACCGCCGCTCGTGCACTTCGCCGGGGTGAACGACCGCAACGGATTCTTTCTCTTGAGCCGCGAGCCCCGACCCGGCTTTGCCTGGTCGGATCTGGTCGGGCGCACCGTGATCTCGTTCGGCGGCGCGCCCACGCCGTGGCTCTGCATGCAGGCGGTCCTGCGGCGCCACGGCGTCGACCCCGCGCGCATCACGTTCCTGCGCGGCCTCTCGAACGCCGACGCGGTCGCGGCGTTCCGTGCGCACAAGGGAGATTTCATCGAGCATGGTCCGCCGATCGTGGATCAGCTCCTCGCGGACGGGACCGGGCACCTCGTCTCGGCGATGGGCGACGCGACCGGACCGGTGCCCTTCAGCTCCCTCATGACGTCACGGGCCACGCTCACACGCGATCGCGAGCGGCTCGTGCGCTTCGTGCGCGGATTCTCCAGAGCGCAGCGCTGGATGGCGTCGAGCGGCGCCCGCGAGATCGCCGCGGTGATCGCGCCGGCGTTCCCCGACATCGACGCCGGCTTCCGCGTCGCCGCCGTCGAGCGCTATCTCCGGCAGTCCACCTGGGCGCGTGATCCGGTCCTGACGCGGCCCGGCTTCGACACCCTCCAGACGATTCTGCTGGATGGCGGCTTCATCAAGCGCCCCCACCGCTTCGAGGATCTCGTCGACGTCGAGATCGCGCGGCAGGCCGCCGGCTACTGACCTCCGTTCACGTCGATCGTCACCCCGGTGACGAAGTCGGCGTCGCTCGACGCGAGAAAGCAGATCACGCGCGCCTGATCCTCGGGCAACGCGACCCGACCGAGCGGCACTCGCGCCTCCTCGCGGGCGCGGTCTTCGGGAGACATCCGGTCCCAGCGCGGGCGCAGCCGCGGGCTCAGGGTGAGGCTCGGGGCGATCGCGTTCACCGTCACCCCAAACGGCCCGAGCTCGAAGGAGAGCTTGCGGGTGAACGCGATGATCCCGCCCTTGGCGGTCGCGTAGGCGCTGCTGCTCGACGGGCTCAACCCTCGTCCCGCGATCGACGAGATGTTGACGATCTTGCCGCCGCGCTGGCGCTTCATCACCGGCGCGACCGCGTTGCAGAAGAGGAACGTCCCGGTGAGGTTGAAGTGGAGCATGCGCTGCCATTCGTCGAGCGTGAGCTCGTCCACGTGCGCGGCCGGCTTCGGGATGATGGTGCTCCCGCCAACCGCGTTCACCAGAATGTCGATGCGGCCGTGCTCGTCGACGATCTTCTTGACGGCGCCGACGACCTGCGCGGCGTCGAGCGCGTCGGCGACGAGACCGTGGGCGGCGCCCCCCTCGGCCCGAATCGCGCTGACCACCTGATCCAGGCTCTCCTTGTCGACCTCGACGCCGACGACCGTCCCGCCCTCTCGAGCGATGATCTCGGCGGTCGCCCGCCCGATGCCCCGGCCCACGGCGGTGATCAGCGCGGTCCGTCCCTGGAATCTCATGTCGCTCCTCCCTGGTTGATCACGGCTTGACACGCGCGCTGACCCTAGGCCCGGTGACTTGCCTTGTCAATTCGCTGCTGCTACGCTCCCGCCTATGAAATACGAAATGATCTCCGCCGACTGCCATCTCGATCTCTGCTGGCTTCCCCCCGATCTCTTCACGTCCAAGGCGTCCGCGGGTCTGAAAGATCGGATGCCGTACACGAAGGAGGGTCCGAGAGGCCCGGTCTGGCTGACCAACAAGGGCGCGAGCCTGGGGATGGCGTGCGGCATGGGCTCCGCGGGCCGTGAGTACATTCCCGGACGTATTCATCGCTCCGATCGGATGGCGTCGACGGGACTCTACGACGACGGCAAGCGCGGGATCCGCCGGATCACCGATCCCGACCTGCGTCTGAAGGACCAGGACCGCGACGGCGTCCAGGCCGAGGTCCTGTACGGGGTCCTGGGCACCACCGGGCGCATGAACGATCCGGAGGCGGCGGTCGAGGTCCTTCGGATCTACAACGAGTGGCTGGCCGACTTCTGCTCGACTCATCCGGAGCGCTATGCCGGCCTGGCGTCGATCCCGAACCATCCGCTCGACGCGGCGATCTCCGAGGTCGAGCGCGTCGTGAAGCGCGGCGCCCTTCGCGGGCTCGACATCGCCAACTCGGCGGACCTCAAGCCGCTCTGGGACCCCTACTGGAACCCGCTCTGGGATGTGATCGACGGCTGCGGGCTCCCGCTGCACTTCCACACGGTCGGCGGCTACACGCCGGACAACATCCGGAAGATCATCGCGATCGGCTCGGATCCGACGCGCGCGAACGCTCCGGATGCGCCGAAGGTCGATCTGCCGGTCGCGCGGTCGGCGTTCGCCTCGAACATCACCCAGTTCCAGATGAACATGTCCAACATCCTCACCTCGATGATCTTCTCGGGCGTGTTCGAGCGCTATCCGCGCATGAAGCTCGTGCTCGGCGAATCCGGAATCGGCTGGATCCCGTACGTACTCTGGCGCATGGACGCCGAGTGGGAGGATCAGTTCAAGGACCTCTCGCTGACGATGCCGCCCAGCGAGTACTGGAAGCGCCAGTGCTGGGCAACCTACCAGACCGATCCGATCGGCGTGAAGCTCCTCGACGAGCTCGGCGTGGACAGGGTCATGTGGGGATCGGATTTCCCCCATCCCGACGGGGTCTGGCCTGACTCGCGCGAGTACATCGCCCGCGAGCTCGGCCACCTGCCGGCGGACGTGCGCCGCAAGATCGTGTGCGAGAACGCCGGCAAGCTCTACGGCTTGATCAGGTAGCGCGCGGTCGCGATCGGAGGCAAGCAAATGGCCGGGGCTCTCCCCGGCCATTCGTGTGTGAGCGGCCGATCAGGCGTGGCTCAGCGACGGTGGTCGTGGGCGGCCGGCGTTGAGCGCCAGCGCCACCAGATGCTCGAGCTGGCCGAAGTCGAAGGGCTTGGGGATGAAGGCGAAGACTCCCTGGTTCAGCGCTTCGGCGGCGGCCTTCGTGTCGCGGCTCGCGGTGATCACCATGATGGGCATGTTCGAGTCGAGCCCGCGAAGCTGCTTGAGGGCCTGCAGCCCGTCCATCACCGGCATGTGCAGATCGATGAGCACGAGATCGGGCCGGCCCCGCAGCATCATCATGACGCCTTCCGCGCCGTTCGAGGCCGTATCGATCTTGTACGTCATCCCGTGGCTGAAGGTGTTGAAGAACTCCGTCAGTACCTGCCGGATCGTTTCCTCATCGTCGATGATGAGGACACGCTTCGTCGGTCTCTCGAACGGTTTGTCGGGGCGCTTTGCTATGCCAGACATGGGCAACGATCTCCAATAGGGAGCAATCAAAATGCCACGCGGCTCGAATGACCAATGGTGATTGTTCTCAGCGCTTTATACAAGGCGCATCTTGCGCCTAGCCCCGGACACTGTGACAGCCTGCACTGCCAATCCGGCCCGAGCTGCTTTCCGGAATAAACTCCGCTGAATCACAGTGTTAGCGCGAGCCGGGGCGCGTCAGATCACCTTCTTCTTCTGTAGCGCCGTCAGCTCCTCGACACTCATGCCGAGCCAGCGGCCAAGCACCTCGGCGTTGTGCTCGCCGAGCAACGGCGCGCGCGTGACCTCCGTCGGCGAATCCGACATGCGCACGGGGTTGCCGGGCATCGGATAGCGGCCACGCATCGGATGCTCGAGGTCGACCACCATGCCGCTCTTCACCAGCGAGGGGTCCGTCATCACCTCGCTCGAGTCGAGCACAGCACCACAAGGGATCTGCGCGGCACCCAGAGTCTCCATCACCTCGTGCTTGGTCCGCTTCTCGGTCCACGCCTCGACGAGCGCGTCGAGCTCATCGTTGCGCGCGACGCGACCCATCCGGTCCGCGAGCGTCGGATCGTCCCCGAGCTCCGGGCGTCCGAGAATCTTCGAGAAGGACTTCCACATCTCGAGTGTCGCGCAGTGAATGAAGACGTAGTCGTTCGGCCCGAAAGGCCGGCAGCGATACAGATTCGACGGCGCGCCGCCGGGCGAGCGATTGCCGCGCCGCGGGACCGGCTTCCCGAGCGAGTAGTGCTCGCGCAGGTGAATGCGAACCAGGTTCAGGACCGCATCCTGCTGCGCGACCTCGATGCGCTGGCCCACTCCGGTGGTCTGGCGCTGAACGATCGCGGCGAGAATTCCGATGGCCAGATGGAGCCCGGCGCCCGTGTCGCCGAGTCCTGCTTCAACCTTCGTGGGCGGCCCGTCGGCCGTGCCCGTGACGCTCATCGCGCCGCCCATGGCCTGCGCGATCATCTCGAAGCTCTTGTAGTTCGCGTACGGACCGGTCGGGCTGAACCCCTTGACCGACGCCGAGATGATCCTGGGATTCATGCGTCGCAGGTCTTCCCAGCCGAAGCCCATGCGCTCGAACGACCCGGGACCGAAATTCTCGATGAGG
>CAYVHH010000442.1:0-9544 GCA_964450175.1 uncultured bacterium
GCCCGGCGTCCAGCTCACCTGGATGGACGCCAAGGTGGGTGACTGGATCGTCACGCCACGGACTGGCAAGGCGGTCGAGATCAACGCGCTCTGGTACAACGCGCTCCGCTCGATGGCCGGATTCGCAAAGCGGCTGAGGCAGCCTTCCGAGCCGTGGGACGAGCTCGCCGCGCGCGTGAAAGCTGGATTCGATCGTTTCTGGAATGAGCGTGCCGGATGCTGCTACGACGTCATCGACTCGCCCGACGCAAGCAATGACGAACTTCGGCCGAACCAGATCTTCGCAGTCTCGCTCCGCGAGAGTCCGCTCTCGCCCCAACGCCAGCGCCAGATCGTCGATGCGTGCGCCCGACATCTCCTGACGTCCTACGGGCTCAGGAGTCTCGCGCCGGGCCACCCGAAGTACCAGGGCCACTACGGTGGCGATCAGTGGCACCGCGACGGCGCCTATCATCAGGGTACGGTATGGGCATTCCTCCTCGGCCCGTTCGCGCTCGCACACTTCAGGGTGTACGGCGACGCCGAGGCGGCGCGTTCCTTTCTCTCGCCAGTGGCCCATCACCTCGGCGATTACGGGCTCGGGTCAGTCGCCGAGATCTTCGATGGCGATTCGCCATTTGCCCCACGCGGGTGTATTGCGCAGGCGTGGTCTGTCGCCGAGACACTGCGCGCCTGGCACGAGCTTGCCGCCGGCTGAGACTTCGCGGACGATCCTCGTTTCCATGGCAAGGTGGTCGGCGTGTCGCGAGAGGCCGACGAGCGCGTGAGGGGCATCCGGCGGACCTCTGTTGGCGCAGCCGATCCGAGGCTCATCGCGGTCTTAGGCAGGCCTCCCTGGGGGCCCAGTGGAGCCGGGCGGACCGTCGTAGAATGGGCGGCTAGGAGCCGGCCGCCATGGACAAGCCTCAGTCGCTCGCGCAGGACGACGACGCACAGCGTTTGCGGACGCTGCTCGAGATCAACAATGCGGTGATCTCGAGCCTGACGCGGGAGGATCTCTTCCACGCGATCGCCGGCGCGCTGCGCCGCATCATGCCGTTCGATCGCACCGCGATCTTCCTCCACGACCCCGACAAGGACGTGCTCCGACTCTTCATCCTCGAGTCATCGCTGCCGACCTCCTATTTCGCCGTCGGCATGGAGATGCCCCAGGAAGAGAGCCACGTCGGCTGGGCGTTCCAGCAGCAGCGCTATCTTGTGTGCCGCGACCTCAGTAGCGAGCGTCGCTATCCAATGGAAGAGCGCGCCTTCCAAGACGGCGTCCGCTCGTACGTGATCGTGCCGCTCGTCGCCAGGGGCCGGAGCGTCGGTGTCCTGGCCGTCGCCAGCACGATCCCGGGCCAGTATTCCGACGCCGACGCGGCCTTTCTCCAGGAGGCGGCGAACCAGATCGGCCTGGCCGTCGAGAACATGAAGGCATACGAGGCGATCACCACGCTCAACCGCGAGGTTCGAGCGGAGGCCGCTCGCCGCCGCGCGGTCGAAGAGACGCTCCGCGCGGTCGTCGAAGGCACCGCCTCGATGACCGGCAGCGATTTCTTCTACTCGCTGGTCCAGCACCTCGCCTCGGCGCTGCGCGTCCGTTACGCCTTCATCGCCGAGTGTGTCGAGGGGAGGGACGACCGGGTCCGCACGCGCGCGTTCTGGAAGGGCGAGGGCTTCGGAGAGAATTTCGAGTACGACGTCGCCGGCACCCCCTGCCGGAGAGTCCTCGAGGGCGAGGTCGGTCATTACGGGAAGGAGGTGCAACGGCTGTTCCCGGACGACCGTGACCTGGTCACGCTCTGCGCCGAGAGCTACCTGGGAGTTCCTGTCCTGGAGCCTTCGGGGCCGCTGATCGGCCACCTGGTGATCCTGCACGACCAGCCGATGGTGGATCCTTCCCGCGCGCTCGCGATTTTGCGCGTGTTCGCCGCGAGGGCTGGCGCCGAGCTGGCCCGTCTGCGGGCTGACGAGCGCCTCCGGGCGGCACTCGCCGAAGTCGAGATGCTCAGGAACCGTCTCCAGGCCGAGAACGTGTATCTTCAAGACGAGATCCACTCCGAGCACAACTTCGACGAGATGGTCGGGTCGAGCCTGGCGCTCCTCGAGGTGCTACGCAAGACCGAGCAGGTGGCCCCCACGGACTCGACGGTGCTCGTCTACGGCGAGACCGGCACTGGCAAGGAGCTCATCGCGCGCGCGATCCACAGACGAAGTTCGCGCCGCGAGCGTCCGCTCGTGAAGGTGAACTCCAGCGCGATCTCGGCCGGTCTCGTGGAGAGCGAGCTCTTCGGTCACGTGAAGGGCGCGTTCACAGGCGCCATCGAGAAGCGCATTGGTCGCTTCGCGCTCGCTGACCACGGCACGATCTTTCTCGACGAAGTCGGCGAGCTCCCACTGGAGACGCAGGTCAAGCTACTCCGTGTCCTCCAGGAGCAGGAGTTCGAGCCGGTAGGAAGCAACCAGACGGTCCGCGTGGACGTGCGGGTCATCGCTGCGACCAATCGCGACCTGGAGGAGGCCGTGCGCGCCGGGCGGTTCCGCGCGGACCTCTTCTACCGACTGAACGTATTCCCCCTCCGGGTGCCGCCGCTGCGAGAGCGGACGTCGGATATCCCACAGCTCGCGATGTTCTTTCTCTCGCGCTTCGCCAAGCGGTTCGGCCGCCAGGTCGACACGATCGCCTCCGAGACGATGGACCGGCTTGTGAGCTATCCGTGGCCGGGCAACATCCGGGAGTTGCAGAACGTGATCGAGCGAGCCGTCGTGCTCTCGAAGGGTCCGGCCCTGGAGTTAGACAGGGATCTCCTTCCGGCTCCGGCCCGTCTAGGGCCCGAACCGGGCGTTGAGCGCCCCGCGGAGCGCGGCCGGTCTGTCGCCAAGTCCGCCGCTTCGGGGCTCGCCGCCGCCTTGGAGGAGACCGAGCGGGCCCACATCGTGGCTGCGCTGGAGAGCGCCGACGGGGTCATCGAAGGGCCCAGGGGAGCAGCGAAGATCCTCGAGATGCATCCCAACACCCTGCGCAGCCGGATGGAGAAGCTCGGGATCAGGCGCTCGGGCCCCCGAATTTCGTAGGCTCCCCTCGCTCGTTCGTGGCGCCCCACAGATTTTCGTGGCGCGCCAAGTTTCCTTCTTCCGGTTGTAGCATTCAACGTAGCGGAATTCTCAGGACTTCCAGACCAGCATCTCAAGCTGAGACGCCTAGCATGGAGCTTGCTCCTGTCGAGAAGCGTGCTCAGGATTGAGTTCCTCGACCAGAAGGACGGCACCGCGACTCTCGAACTCGCTGGCAGGGTCGTCGGCCCGTGGGTGGGCGAGCTAAGCCGGTCCTGCGAGCGGATCCTGGGCGTCGGCGGCACGCTGCGCGTCGATCTCGGTGGTGTCTCGTTCGTCGACCGACCCGGCGTGGAGTTTCTGAAAGCCCTGCGGGCGCGGGCTGTGGCGCTCGTCAACTGCTCGCCGTTCGTGGCCGAGCAGCTCAAGGGCTGACGATGAGCCAGGCGATCGACTCGGCCGCCGCGGATGTCGATCTCCTCGCCTCGTTGCGCCGCGGCGATGTGGGTGCCCTCAAGGCGCTCGCGGAGCGCTACGGCTCGATGATCTACCGGCTGGCGTTCGGCGTCACGCGGAATCAGGCCGACGCCGAGGAGGTTCTGCAGGACGTGCTTCTCACGCTGGCCCGCAAGAGCGGATCGTTCGAAGGGCGATCCGCTCTGGGGAGCTGGATCTACCGCATCACCACCAACGCGGCGCTCAACAAGCGGCGCGGCAAGCGCTTGGAGCTCGAGACGCCTCTCGAGGAGCTCCTGCCGACCTTCAAGGCGGACGGCCATCGAGCCGGCGATCGCACGTACCTCCTCGCCGACTGGTCACAAAACCCCGAGGAAGAGTTCCTCTCCGGCGAGCGGCGCCGCGTGCTCGAGCTGGCGATCGACAGCCTGCCGGAGCCTTACCGCGTAGTGCTCGTCTTGCGGGACGTCGAGGAGCTCACGAACGAGGAGGTTGCTGCCGTCCTCGACGAGTCGGTCTCGTCGGTGAAGTCGCGGTTGCACCGCGCCCGCATGGTCCTGCGCGAGCAGCTCACGCGGGTTTTCGCCTGACCCCCGGCCCCTCCCGGAGAATCTTCACAACTGCGGTCAGTGTCCCAGAGGCAGGAGAAACAGAGCGATGATCACCAGCCACGCCCCGATGCTCGACTTCGCCAGCTCGATTCTCTACCTCGCGGCGCTCCTGGCCGACCAGCCTCGCTCGATTGACCATTACATCGATTACTTTGGGGGCGGGACCGAGCGCGCTGGGCGATCCGAACCGGCCCTGGCGATGCGTCTGGCCATCTGAACGCGCTCGGCGCGGCAGCGGGAATTCAAACCGATCGGCGCCAGCGGTACCTGACCGCTCGGGAGCGTGCCGTTACGGGCTGACGTTTCCCGAAGCCTGCCAACTATCTGTGAGCGCGCGCACCGGTGATCGCGATCGTCTCGTCAGCTCGTGGTGTCTTCGCTGACTCGATTGCCCCGACAGTGACGCTCGCGCCCTGCGTGTCGTCGAGCCAGTGAAGCGGGATGATGCACAGCGTCGCCGATTGAGCCCGCCGGGCGGGCGCGCTCTCGCGAATCCGGGCCCGTCCTCGCGGTGTCTCACAGACCATGGCGGAACGTCGCGCGATTGGCCGTGTCCTGGCTCGGCGCTCGACGTCGCTCGCGCCGCGGGTTCTCATCGTGGGTGGAGGGTTCGCGGGCGTCACGATCGCCCTCGAGCTGGCGAAGCGGTGCGCGGGCGCCCTGCCTGTCCACATCACCCTCATCAGCGACCGGAACTTCTTCCTCTTCACGCCGATGCTCGCCGAAGCGGCGACTGGCGCGGTCGAGGCGCGGCACGTCGTCTACCCGATCCGACCCCTTTGCGGCGCGTGGGGCGTCGAGTTCGGCGAGATGTTCGTCGAAGCCATTGATCTCGGGCGTCACAAGCTGGTCGCGCGCCACAGCCGGTCCTTGCTCCGGCAAGAGGTTCAGTACGATCGGCTGATCCTGGCGCTGGGCGCGCGCCCCAACGTCACAATGGTGCCGGGCGTTGCCGAGCACGCGCTCACGTTCAAGGCCGCCGGCGACGCGGTCCAGATCCGGAATCACGTCATCGACCTGTTCGAAGCCGCCGCGCTGACCGAGGATCCGTGGACGCGCAGAAAGCTGCTCACCTTTGTCGTCGTCGGTGCGGGACACGCGGGCACTGAGCTGATGGCCGCGCTCGAGGAGCTGACGCGGGGCATCCTGCTGCGCCACTACCCTTCGCTTGCCGCGGACATGATCCGCCTCGTGCTGGTTGGAAGTGCGATCCTCCCGCAGACGGCGACGAACCTGGCGGCCTACACCAAGGAGCAGCTCCTCCAGCGCGGGATCGAGATCGAGGCCTCGCGGGCCGCGAACGTGTCGCCCGAAGGCCTGTCGCTCGCCGACGGCCGCCTGATCCCGAGCCAGTGCGTGATCTGGACGGCCGGCAACCGCGTCAACGAGGTCGTCAGCAATCTCGCCCTGCCCAAGGCGCGCGATGGGCGACTGAAGGTCAACGAGTTCTTCGAGGTGGAGGGCGCGCCTGGTGTGTACGCGCTCGGCGACAACGCGGCCCAGATCGATCCCCACTCGAAGGAACTCTATCCGGCGACCGCGCAAGTGGCGCTCCGTCAGGGTCGCGCGCTCGCGGAGCAGGTCGTCGCGGAGCTCACCGGGCGCACGCGACGGCCTTTCGCCTTCCGGCTGCTCGGCGAGATGGTGCCGCTGAGCCGCCGCACCGCCGTCGCCGATCTCCGCGGGCTCAGGCTCACCGGTTTTCCCGCGTGGTTCCTGTGGAAAACCGTGTACATGCTCAAGCTGCCAACGCTCGCGTCTCGCTTCCGCGTGGTGCTCGACTGGACGGTCGAGTTGTTCTTCGAGAGGGACGTCTCCGAGCTGACGGTGGACGGCGAACACGCCGCATGACCCGAGGATGTCTATGACGAATCTTCCGATCTGGCGTCGGCTCGCCTGGCGACTCGGCGCGAGCTTTCTCCTCCTCACGGCGATCGCGGTTCTGCTCAGCGGCTTTCTGCAGTATCGAGCGCAAGAGCAGTGGCTGCGCCAGTCGCTCGGCTCGCTTCTCCTGAATATCGCTCGCACCGGCGCCCTCCTGGTGGATGGCGACCTGCACCAGGCGGTCGTCGCCGCGGCGCGGAGCGACACGCCCGAATACGCAAAGCTCCGGCGCGAGCTCGTGCGCATCCAGGAGACGAATCGGCTGGGTGACGCGGTCTACACGCTCACCGATGTTCAGGGGGCGACGGCCCGATTCGCGGTCATCAGTAACGGCCTGGCGCCGATCGGCCTCGAGTATCGGCTGGCCCCCGAGATCCAGCCGATTTTGCGCCGGGTGCTGACGGAAGGCGTCGCAGCTTACACGGGCATCTACGTGAGCTCGTCGGGCACCTGGATCACGGCCTTTGCCCCGGTCAAGAACTCGGCCGGCCAGACCGTCGCCGCGCTGGACGTGGACTTCCGGGTCGATGTCTACCTCGGCGAGCTCGCCGCCGTCCGCAGGCGGTTTTACTTGCACTCGCTGGCCGGAGCCGTGCTCGCGCTCATCGCCGGCGTTCTGCTTGCGCGACAGATCACGCGGCCCGTCGTTCAGCTCTCGGGCCTGGCACGTAGCATCGTCGAGGGGCACTTCTCGACGCGCGTGCGCATCGCCGCTCGCGACGAGATCGGCATGCTGGGCAACGTGCTCCACCTCATGGCGGAGCGGCTCAACGTGTCGCATCGGAGCATGACGGAGATTCTGGTCCGCGCCCTGGAAGCGCGGGGCGAGGCGACCGGATCGCTCCGACGGCTCGCGGATGCGTCGGCGGTGGTCGCCGAGCAGCTGGAGCTGTCCCCGACCCAGCGCGAGGGGCTGGAGCTCGGCGCTCTCCTGCACGACATCGGCGAAATCAGGGTTCCTGAGGCCATCCTACAAAAGCCGGGTCCGCTCGCACCTGACGAGCGAGAGATCGTCCGGCGCCATCCGGAATGGGGCGTGGAACTTCTCGAGTCGGTGCCGTTGCTCACGCCCGCGCTGGACGTAGTCGCTGGCCATCACGAGCGCTACGATGGGTCCGGGTACCCCCACGGCCTCACGGGAGAGACCATCCCGCTGACGGCGCGGATCTTCGCGGTTGTCGACGCGCTGGACGCGATGACCCACGACCGGCCCTATCGGCACGCGCGCCCGCTCGCTGAGGCTCTCGACGTCCTGCACGAGAATGCCGGTCAGCAGTTCGATCCGCGGGTCGTGGACGCGGCGCTGAAGATTCCGCCGGCGCGCTGGGCCGAAGTGCTCGGTTGTCAGGTCTAGCTTGCGGAAGATGCCGCACGAACGAACCCGGCGGACGGCTGGCAGTGTCCTACCGATGTGCATGCGCGTGAGCTCGTGATGGCGATGACGATCGAGGACCCCTTCTTCCAGCAGGGTGGCGAGCGATGAGCGCGTACTCCGGGATCATCCTGGCCGGCGGCGACGGCACGCGGCTCGCCCCGCTGACGCGCCGGCTGGCAGGCGACGGGCGGCCCAAGCAATTCTGCCGGCTGATCGGCGATGACACCTTGCTGGGGCAGACACGCCGACGCGCGCGAGTGCTGATCGCGCCCGAGCGCCTCCTCACGGTAGTGACCCGCCACCACGAGCGCTTCTACTTGCCAGCGCTCGCGGACGCTCCACCGCGCTCGATCGTCGCGCAGCCGGAGAATCGCGGGACGGCGCCGGCGGTCCTATACGCCGTGTCGCGTCTCGCTACGATGGCGCCGGCGGATCCGGTCGTGATGCTCCCGAGCGATCACCACGTCTCCGACGACGCGGCCTTCATGGCCCGCGTCGAGTGCGCGCTGGAGGCCGTCGCCGCTCGACCCGAAGTCGTCGTCCTGCTCGGGATCGCACCCGACCGACCGGAGGTGGAGTATGGCTGGATCGAGCCGGCGGAGCTGATCCTGGGCCGGTGGTTGTGGCCGATCTATCGCGTCCGCCGCTTCTGGGAAAAGCCGTCGCGGCCGATCGCCGAGCGCCTCGAAGCGGCGGGCTGTTTCTGGAACTGCTTCGTCGTGGTCGCGCGCCCGTCGACGCTGGAGCAGCTGATCCGCCGCGCGACGCCCGAGCTCTACGAAGCCTTCGCGCCCCTCCGGGCACGGCTCGGCACGCCATGGGAGGAGGAGACGGCACGCGTCGTCTACGGGCGCCTGCCGTCGACTGACCTGTCCCGGCACGTCTTCCAGACTTGCGCCGAGAGCCTCGCCGTGCTGCCGGTGAGCGGCGTCGGCTGGACCGATCTTGGCGATCCCGCGCGGGTCCATGAGGCCCAGGCGCGGCTCGGCTGGCAGCCGGCGACGGCGTGATGAACTGCCGCGAGGCCATCGACGTCCTGGTCGACTACCTCGACGCGACCTTGACGCCAGACGTGCTGGCGCAACTCGAGGCCCACCTGCGCGCATGCGAACCGTGCCGCGCCTACCTGGCCACCTACACGCGGTCGGCGGAGCTCGCCGCGAAGGTCAACCGGGTCGAGATGCCGCCGGAGGTCAGGCAGCGTCTCCGCGACTTCCTCAACCGGTGAAGGCTGTCGGCCGAACGTGAAACCTGGAGGACGCTCATGAAAGCGGTCGCCGTCGTTCCTGGCAAACCTAACAGCGTTCATCTCGCGGAACTGCCAAAGCCCTCAGTCGACGAGATCCCCGGGGAGCGTGGCGTCCTGGTCAAGGTTCTCCGCGTCGGTGTTGACGGGACGGACAAAGAGATCAATGCGGCCGAGTACGGCGCCCCGCCTGCTGGATTCGACTTCCTGGTGATCGGGCACGAGGGCTTCGGCCAGGTCGAGGCGGTGGGATCGAACGTGACGGACGTGCGGCCTGGAGACTATGTCGTGGCCACGGTTCGTCGTCCGGGCGGGAGTATTTACGACCTGATCGGAACGAACGACATGACTACGGACGACACTTATTTCGAGCGCGGTATCAACCTGCGCCATGGGTTTCTGACCGAGTACTACGTCGACGACGCGGAGTACATCGTGAAGGTCTCGCGGGGACTCCGAGATGTCGGAGTTCTGCTCGAACCCATGACGGTCGTGGAGAAGGGGATCGCGCAGGCTTACGAGATCCAGCGGCGGCTCCGGGTGTGGCGCCCTCTGCGCGCGGCCGTCATGGGCGCCGGGACGATCGGTCTCCTGGCGACTCTCGTGCTCCGGCTGCGGGGTCTCCAGGTGACGACCTTCGGGCTGAGCCGGAAGCCCTACCTCAACTCGGACCTGATCGAGGCCATCGGCGCTCGCTACGAGTCGACGTCCGACGTCCCGATCTCCGACGGCGCCAGGAAGTACGGGCCGTTCGATCTGATCTTCGAGGCCACGGGCTACTCGCCCGTCGTGTTCGACAGCCTCCAAGGCCTCGGCAAGAATGGCGTACTTGTCCTCTCGAGTGTGACCGGTGGCGATCGCAAAGTGGAAGTGCCCGCCGACAAGATCAATCTAGAATTCGTGCTCGGCAACAAGGTCATGGTCGGCACGGTCAAC
>CAYVHH010000443.1:0-4468 GCA_964450175.1 uncultured bacterium
CACGTCGTCGCCGACGTCGAGGCCGTCGAAGCCTCGCACCAGCCGCCCCTCGACCGACGGCCGGAGGATGCGGACCCACGTGCCTTTCTCCGAAGCGCCGGTCACGAGCGCGTCGAACCGCTCGCCGATCCTCGGCGCCAGGAGCATCGCGGCGGCCGATTTCCTGACCTGCCGCTCGACCTTCGCGGCGTTGTCCTCCTGCTCGGTGCAGTGCCGCGCGAGGGCGTCGAGCTCCGCGTCGCTGTACGCGGTCGGCCGACCGGCGAGCGCCGACTTGAGCAGCCGCTGCGTGATGAGATCCGGGAAGCGCCGGTTGGGGGCGGTGGAGTGCGTGTAGTCGCGCACCGCGAGCCCGAAGTGGCCGTTCGGCGTCTGCCCCGGCCGCTGCACCGCGTATTCGCCCGAGCCCAGGAGCTTCACGACGGAGAGCGCGAGGTCGGGGAACCGCAGAGGATCCGCGTGCTGACGTTGCACGAGGAACTCTTCGAGCGCGCCCGCGTTCGCCTGAGCCGGGAGGCGCCCGCCGAGCGTCCCCGCGAGCGCGACGATGCGATCCCAGCGCTCGGGCGTGCGGAGGATCCGGCGCAGCGACGGGACGCCCTTGCCCTCGAGGTACTTCGCGGTCACGCCGTTGGCCGCGATCATGAAGTCCTCGATGAGCTGCTTGGCCCGATTGTCCTCGTCGGGCAGGAGGTCGGCCAGCACGTCTCCATTGAAGAGGGCGCGCGTCTGGATCGTTTCGAGGCTCAAGGCGCCCTGGTGGTGGCGCCGATTCTTCATCGTCTGCGCCACGCGGTCCTGCACGCGCAGCAGATCGCCCAGCCCATGCACGGCCGCGAGCGGTGGGGGCGGCGGCGCGGTCCCGTCGAGCCAGGCGGCGACGCTGTTGTAGGCGAGCTTCGCGCGATTCAGAACGACCGCGCGGTACACGGCGGACTCGGTGACCGCGCCGTCCGCGCCGACCACCATCTCGATGACGATGGCCAGGCGCTTCTGGCCCTCCCCGAGCGATGTCAGGTCGGTCGAGAGCTTCTCGGGCAGCATCGGGAAGATCTGGGCGGCCGTGTACACGGACGTCGTGTTGGCCTGGGCGTGCCCGTCGATCGCTGAATTCTTCTTCACGGTCGCATCGACGTCGGCCACGGCGACGAAGATCTTCACCGCGCCGCTGGCCAGCGGCGCGGCGACGGAGAGCTGGTCGAGGTCGCGCGAGTCGTCGTTGTCGATCGAGGCCCAGAGAAGGCCGGTCAGATCCTTGATCGATGGGCCCGATTCGGCGGCCGGCTTCGTGAGGGCGTCGGCTTCGGCCTTGGCCGCCGCCGAGAAATCCGGCTCGAGCCCGCGCTCGGTCATCACGCGGCGAGCGATCACCTGAAGCTGCCTGCGATTTTGCGACGACGGCCGGCTCATCTTCGGCCAAGGATACGACGCTCGAGGGGCTTGACCCAAGACTCGCCTGCGCCCACCATGTGGCGTGGTCCCCGCACGGCGCTGCGTGACCGTGTTCCTGATCGCGCTTCTCGTCGGCCTGGTGCCGGCGGCCTACGCCGATCCTCCCGATCCGACCTGGATCGGCGGCTTCTGGGACGACGACGACTTCGACACGGTCGTTGCCTTCATCGCGAGCACCTTCGCGACCTTCGCGCAGCCCGATGTCGACGTGGATCCTTGTCTCGTCTGGATCGACCGCGCCGAGCCGGCAAGCCCGGCCTTCCTTCCCTCACCACTCCCGAGTACGAGCCGTCCGCGCGCTCCGCCCGTAGCCTCGCTGCCGCGCTGCTGATCTTCGCCGGAAAGGGGCCGGCGTCCCGTCGCGTGGACCCGTCCGTCCGCGCCCGCCCGCCCACAGCGTTTCGCCAATGTTCAGGAGGCGAGCATGAAGCGCGCGCGAGTGTGGACACTTTCGATGGGCCTGACGATGTTCGCGATGTGGCCCGGGCCGGGGCAGGCGCAGACGCTCGGTGAAAGTCTCGGCGAGCCGGTGGCGCTGTCCCTTCGCGATGCGGGAGCCGATGTTCCTCCTCCGTTGGAGCGCTGGGAGTTCACCATCGGCGGCCGCATCGGCGCGCCCGTCGGCCGGCTTCAGGTCGGAGAGTTTCACGGCGGCCAGGGTACTGCCGGAGCCGCCCCGGGCACCCGCCTGAGCCTGAACACGCTCGGCATCCACGTCTCCGAGGCCATCGAGGCCGGTGTCGCCTTTCATTTCACCGCGGACGATGCCGTCCGATTCAGCGGCCTCTACTATTTTCTGCGCGGCGACAGCACACCCAGCCAGTCGGTCGTCTACAACGGCGAGGAGTTCAAGCCCGGAGCCCTGCACGCCAACGCGGACTTTGCGCGTCTCGATCTCGCCTACGAGCGCACATTGTGGCGCTCGCCCTTCGACGAGCTCATCGGGAGCATCGGGCTCGCCTACGTGTATTTCAATCCGACGCTCACCGGCCACGGTCACAGCAACAGCGAGGACTTCTACCTTCAGGAGCTGCCGGTTCCGATCGCAGGGCTGCGCTGGAGTCATACCCTCGGCGATCACTGGCGGCTGCGGCTCGGCGCCTCGGGCGGCGGCCTTCCCGAGGTCAACAGCGGGCGCAAGGAGGGCGGCACCGTATTCCTGCAGCAGGCGCACGCGGACGCCGACGCCGGGCTCGTGTACCGCTGGCGGAGCGGCGCCGAGCTCGAGGTCGGCTATCACTTCACGTACTTCTTCCAGCACGAGAAGAGCCAGGAGGACATCAACGACTTCGAGCTCATCGACAACGGCCTGCGCGTACGCTTCACCATGAGGTTCTAGGCGAAGCATGCCCCAGTCGTGGAATAATCCACCGGGCCGGCCACGACGACCGGCGCCGCGCTTGCAATCGAGGAGATCGTCATGGACGGACAGCTCGGACGCCGAGGCTTCGTCAAGACCGCACTGGCTGCGGCCGGCATGCCCGTGCTCTCGACGCTCGCGGCGTGTGTCGCGCATTCGACGAGCCTGGCGGGAGGACCCACGATGAAGACCGCGTACGATCCGGCGGCGAAGCTCGATCTCAAGGTGACGGAGGTCGAGTTCCGGCGCGCCGTCAGCGGACGCATGTTGATGGCGCGCGTGTACCAGCCGCAGGGCGTCGGTCCGTTCCCGACCTTGCTGGACCTGCACGGCGGCGCTTGGAACAACAAGGACCGCAGCGCCAACGAGCCGATGGACCGCGCGGTGGCCGCCAGCGGCGTGCTCGTGGTCGCGGTCGACCTGACGCTCGCGCCGGAGGGCCCGTACCCCGCGTCCGTCCAGGACGGCAACTACGCCGTCCGCTGGCTCAAGTCGAAGGCCGCCGGGTGGAACGGCGAAGCGGCGAATCTCGGCGTCCTCGGCAGCTCGAGCGGCGGGCACGTCGCCGAGCTCCTCGGCCTGCGTCCGCGCGACGCGCGCTACAACGCGATCCCGCTGTCGGGCGACGCGAAGGTCGACGCGACGGTCGCCTACGTCGCGACGCGCTCGCCGATCAGCGACACGTTCGCCCGCTACCAGCAGGCCGAGAAGATGAAGCGCGAGTCGATGATCAACAACAACAAGACCTACTTCCGGCCCTGGGAGACGATCTTCGAGGGCAATCCGCAGCAGATCCTCGATCGCCGAG
This sequence comes from uncultured bacterium, assembly GCA_964450175.1. Lineage (GTDB taxonomy): Bacteria > Methylomirabilota > Methylomirabilia > Rokubacteriales > CSP1-6 > AR31. Next base: position 3,621 of record CAYVHH010000443.1, read on the forward strand.
AGGCGGTGACCTTGCCGCCGCTGCTGATCATGCAAGGCGCGCTCGACGACAACGTGCTGCCGGCGGTCCAGGAGAAGTTCGCGGCGTCCTACCGTGCGGCCGGCGGCGAGTGCGAGCTGCACGTGTTCGAGGGCTGCGAGCACGAGTGGGTCGCGAAGCCCGGACCGCAGACCGATCGCGCCCACGAGATGGTCAAGGCGTTCATCGCGCGGAATCTCGCGGGACGCCGGACGTCGTAAGCCGGTTTCGCCGGCGGCGGCGCCCGTGAGCCTCCCGTTCAGCTCGCCGATCCAGCCCATGCTGTCCACCGCCGCCGAGGCCCTGCCCGGCGGCGACGGGTGGCTCTTCGAGCCCAAGTGGGACGGCTTTCGCACGCTCGTGTTCCGCGACGGCGACGACATCCTGCTGCAGAGCCGGGACGAGAGGCCGATGAATCGCTACTTCCCAGAGCTGCTGGAACCGCTCACCCGCGCGCTTCCGGAGCGCTGCGTCGTCGACGGCGAGGTCGTCATCGTCGGCGCCGGCGGCCTCGACTTCGAGGCGCTGCTCTTGCGCATCCATCCCGCCGCGTCGCGCGTGAAGCTCCTGGCCGCGCAATCGCCCGCCTCGTTCGTCGTCTGGGATCTGCTGGCGCTCGGCGACCAAGATCTGCGTGAGCGGCCGCTGGCCGAGCGGCGCGAGCGCCTCGAGCGGGCGCTCGGCGACGCCCAGCCGCCGGTGCACCTCTCGCCGGCCACGCGCGACCGCGCGCTCGCCGAGGACTGGTTCCGGCGCTTCGAGGGAGCGGGCATCGACGGCGTGATGGCGAAGCGCCTGGACGCTCCCTATCGGCCCGGCGAACGCACGAT
>CAYVHH010000444.1:0-10002 GCA_964450175.1 uncultured bacterium
TGGGACAACTGCGCTCGGCTCTACAGCCTCGGCTAGATCTCGACTCGACGCGGGAAGGGCGCTCGGGGCTTTGCGTTATGGCCACCGGGCGGGCTACCCTGTCCAGGGACACGCCGATGGATCTCCAGCGCCGGCTGAAGCTGCTCATCACGCTGTTCGTCGCCATACTTCTCGGCTCGTTCGGGGTCGCGGGCTACCTGCTCGTCCGCTCGGCCAGGCAGACCACGGCGCAAGCGCCGGTGACCAGCGTGTCCGACGCCGAGCTCCTCGCGCGCGCCGAGCAGTACCTGCGCAAGCAACAGGCCGAACAGGCGCTCGTCCTGTATCGACGCGTCCTCACATCGACCGCCGGATCGCTCGAGGCGCAGCTGGGCCTGGCCCGAGGGGAGCTCATGGCCGGGCGCGAGGACATGGCGGCTCAGGAGTACGAGAGGGCGCTCGAGCTGGATCGGGGCAACACGACCGCGCTCCTGCAGCTGGCGCGCATCTATTCGCACCGGGCGAAGACCTGGGGGCTCGCGGAGGCGAGATTCAGGGAGTATCTCGCGCTCGCGCCGGACGACGCGGACGCGCAGCTGCAGCTGGCCCGTGTCCTCTTCTGGCAGGGCAAGTGGCCGGACGCGGCCGAAGGCTATTCTCGGCCATCCCTCGCGAAGCGGTTGAGCATCCAGGACCGGCGGGACTACGTCGTCGCGCTGAACAAGTCCGGCCAATCCCAGCGCGCGGAGCTCGTCCTGAAGCGATTCCTGGCTGACGGCCCCCAGGATTTCGAGCTGAAGCTCCAGCTGGCCAGCCTCTATGCGGCGCGACAGGACTGGGGCACGGCCCTGCCTCTCTATCGAGCCTTGCTGCAGGAGCGCCCGAACGCGCTCGGGGTCAACCTCACGTACGGCGTCGGCCTGCTGGCGGCCGGCGACCCTCGTACGGCCCTGGAGCCGCTCGCCAAGGCGCGCAACGGGATGCCGTCGAGCCGCGAAGCCGGGCTCGCCTATGCCCGTGCCCTTCGCGGCGTCAAGGAATACAAGCGCGCCGACAAGGAGTACGAGCGTGTTCTCCCGGCGTATCGGACCGATGTGAGCGTCGTTCGCGAGTACGCGGACCTCTTGCTGGAAAAGCGTGACTATCGAAAGGCCGAAGCCTATTACAAGGAAGCCTACGACCTGGGCTTCCGGGATGTCCGGCTTCTCGTCAGTCTCTCCGGCGCGCTGCGAGGCAATGGCAAGCCCCGCGCGGCGCTTCCGTATCTCGAGGAAGCGTATCGGCGTGAGCCGACCGACCGGCTCGGCTTCGAGCTGGCGAAGCTCATGAACGAGCTGGGAAGAACCACTGAAGCGTCGCAGCTCCTCAACACGATCGAGCCCGCATCGGCTCGGCTTTCGAGGTGATTCACCCGAAGGGTTCAACCATGCTCGCAGTAGCGATGCTATCGGCGATCCTCGTCGGCGCGATCCTGCTTCCTTCGCCGTGCCTGGCCCAGATCGACCAGGACCCCAGCATCTATCGACCGGTCAGCCCGACCGAGATCGAGCGCCTGAAGCGCCAGATCACCGAAGAGACGCGCTCGAGCGCCGAGGGGCTCGGTGACTACCACTACGAGTCGGGCGATCTCAACAATCGCCTGGATTTTTTCCGCGGCGGCGCCCGCTTCAACTACAAGGTGACGCCGGGAACACGTCTGTACCTGGGCGCGATCGAGACGCGCTACATGACGCAGGACGACAGCTTCGACGGATGGGGAACCAACGTCACGCTCGGAGTCGCCAGCGCGCTCTCGGATTCCGTCCGGATGCAGGCCGAGCTCGGGGGCACGTATTTCAGCACGGACACCACCAGCATCAACGGCCTGGCGTCGATCAGCTTCGCGCCGTCCGACTCGATCAACCTCTACGCGACCGCGACACGCAGCAACGTCGAAGAGTCGTTGCTCTCGGCGACGGGCCTGCGTCCCAGGACCGGCCCCTTCGCCGGATCACTCGTGGGCCAGGTGATGGACACCAGGGGCGTCGCGGGGATCACCGTCAAGCTGCCGTACAAGTTCGACGCGATGGCCGAGGGCGGGGCGGGAGTGCGCGATGGATCCCACGTCGGCTCGAATTCTTTCGGCTTGGCGCGCGGCGGGGTCGGCTACGAGGTGATCTCCGGAGCCGACGACAAGCCGCTGAGCTTCTTGCGGGTCAGCTATCAATTGAACTACTTCGGCTTCGAGGACGATCGGTCGGGGTTCGGCGGCGCCTCGCTGCTGACGGCCGACGGGCACACCATCAATCCCAAGCTGCTCGGCAGTGACGGCATCTCACCGAGCCCGAGCTCCGGCCATCCGGGCGTCGGCGGCTACTTCAGCCCTCAGTTCTACATTTCGAACACGGTCCGCGCCGACCTGGCGGGACGCCTGGTCGAGCCGCTGAGCTATCGCGTCTCGGCGTTCGTCGGAACGCAGAACTACACGGACACGTCCACCCAGGGCGTCGTCGGGTTCTCGGTGCTGCTCGACTACGCGTTGAACGACCGGTTTTCGATCCCGGTGTCGTTCGCCTTCGACAACCTCGGCCCCTACAACCAGCTCACCCTGTCGGTCAAGCTGGTCATCAAGCTGTGAGACCCGCGCCGGGGGCGGCCGGTCGCGCCCCGTCGCGCTCGTTCTGAAGCGGCGCGTGAGCGGACCGGGGGACGAGCGCCGGGGGCTCATTCGCCGGTGGTTGATCGGAGTGCTGCTGCTGGCGACGGCGGCGCTGCCCTTCGTGCGCGTCGCCATCGTGCTGCCCCTGTCGCCCACCGAGCAGGCCGAGATCTCCCTGGTCATGCTGGCGGTCGCCCTGGCCGCCAGCCGGAGCCAGCTCCTGCGTCCGATGATCATCTTCCTCAGCTGCTTCGCGTCGATGCGCTATTTCTACTGGCGGATCACGTGGACGCTCAACCTGAGCTCGACGCTCGACGCCACCGCCTCGGTGTTGCTCCTCGCGGCCGAGACCTACGGCGTGCTGATCCTCTTCCTCGGGTATTTTCAGAGCGTGGAGGCCGCCAAGCGGCCGGCCCCGCCCCGGCGCCAGACGTGGACCGTGGACGTGCTCATCCCCACCTACAACGAGCCGGAGCCGATCGTTCGCCGGACGGTCATCGGCGCGCTCGCGATGACGTACCCGGGCAAGCGCGTCTTCGTGCTCGACGACGCGCGCCGACCCGAGATCGAGCGCCTCGCCACGAGCCTCGGCTGCGGCTACATCACGCGACCGGACAATCGCCACGCCAAGGCCGGCAATCTCAATCATGCGCTCGCGTTGACGCGCGGCGACTTGATCGCGATCTTCGACGCCGACCACGTCCCGGTGCAAAGCTTTCTCGGCGAGACGGTCGGGTTCTTCGAGGACTCGCGCGTCGCGCTCGTGCAGACGGCTCAGCACTTCTTCAATCCCGACCCGTTCGAGCGAAACCTCGGCCTCACCGAGCGGATCCCGCCCGAGCAAAGTTTCTTCTATCACGTCGTCCAGCCCGGGAACGACTTCTGGAACTCGGCCTTCTTCTGCGGCTCGTGCGCGGTGCTCCGCCGATCGGCCATCACCGCGATCGGAGGGTTCAGGACCCAGACCGTGACCGAAGACGCCCACACGTCGCTGGCGCTGCACGCCCGCGGCTTCCACTCCGTCTACGTGCGGCGACCGCTGGCCGCCGGCCTGGCGACGGAGACGCTCGCGGCGCACGTCAAGCAGCGCATGCGCTGGGCGCGCGGGATGGCTCAGGTTCTGCGCGTGGATTGTCCCCTCTTCAAGCGGGGGTTGACGGTGGCGCAGCGCCTGAACTACTTCAACGCGATGCTCCACTTCTTCTTCGGCATTCCGCGATTGATCATGATCGCCGCGCCGCTGACATTCCTGTTCTTCGGCGCGCACCCGATCAAGGCCGACGCGCTGGCGGTCGTCGCCTATATCCTGCCGCACATCGGGCTGTCGACCATCGCGAACTCGATGATCGGCAAGCAGTATCGTCATTCGTTCTGGGCGAGCGTCTACGAGGTGTCGATCGCGCCCTTCACGGCCGGTGTGACGTTCCTGGCCCTCGTGAACCCGCGGCTCGGCCGATTCGACGTCACCGACAAAGGCACGACGATCGATCGGACGCGGTTCGACTTCGCCACGAGTCGGACGACGCTGGGCCTGCTGGCCCTGTCGGTGGCGGCACTGGCCTTCGCCTTTCCGGTGCGGCTCTTGCTGTTCAGCACGAGCGCCGGTGATCCGTCCGATCTGGATGCGATCGTGATGAACAGCCTCTGGGCGCTCGGCAATCTCATCACGCTCGTCGCCGCCGCGTGCGTGGCGTACGAACAGCCGCAGCAACGCGCAACGCCCCGGGTCAAGCGCCGCAACCCGTGCGAGCTCATCGTCGCCGGGGAGCGCATCCCCGGCCAGACGCGGGATCTGAGCGAAGGCGGTCTCCGCCTCGCGCTGACGTACCCGGCCCCGGTGCCCTCCGAATGCGCGATATCGATCGGGGGCCCGTCCGGACGTCGGTGCGAGGTCCGAGCCCGACGGGTACGCTGCGGCTGGAACGAGTCGGGGCAGGTCGAGGCCGCCCTGGCATTCGAGAGCCTGGACGCGGCCGCGCATCGCGCGCTCGTCGAGCTCATCTTCAGCGACGAGCAGAGCTGGAGCGCCGAAGGCTATCCCCCGGACCGGCTGGCGCGATCCTTCTGGTATCTGCTCACCACGGTGTGGCGGGTCATGCGGCCACGGGTCGCGCGCACCGAGCAGTCGCCGCGACTCGATGGCCCCTGGCGGGCCTGGTATGCCGGCGTGGAGTGCCGGTGCCGGTGGCTGAGCGGCGACCGCGCGCTGATCGAGCTCCCGGTGGGCGCGCACCTGGCTGATGTTGCATCGTCCGTGCGCGTCGAAATTCACCCGAATCGCTTCATCGAGGCTCCGGTCGTAGCGGCCGGAGCCCACGGCGACCCCGGACGGCTCGTCCTGCAATTCGAGTGGACGGATTTTGCGGCGATGCGAGAGTGGTGGATGAGCGCCTACCGCCACCGCGTGACCACGCCGCCCTCGTGGCGGAGGGGCCTGGGGCGGCGACTGTTCGCATACCTGCGATAGGGAGACGCCGACTTGCGCTCGAGGATCATCCTCGTGGTCTTGCTGGGACTGGGCGCGAGCGTCTCCGGGCAGGCTTCCTCGGCGCCGCCTTCTGCGAGTCCCGCCGAGACGCTCCAGCAGAGCTGGAAGGCGTACGTCACCCGCTTCGTCAAGCCCGACGGGCGCGTCGTCGACCACAAAGGGGGCGGCATCTCGACATCCGAAGGCCAGGCGTACGCCATGCTGCGCGCGGTCTGGGTCCGGGACCGGGCCGTATTCGACAGAACCTATGCGTGGGGACGGCGCCACCTCAACGCGGGCGCTCGCAAGGATCACTTGTGGGCGTGGAAATGGGGACGGTCGGCGGACGGGCGCTGGGGGGTCCTCGACGCGGCGTTCGCGTCCGATGCCGACCAGGATGTCGCGCTGGCCCTGATCCTGGCGTCCCAGACCTGGAAAGCCGAACGGTATCGGCAGGACGCCACGACGATCCTGACGGACCTCTGGCGGGTGGCCACCATCGACGTGCAGGGCCGTCGCTTTCTGCTCGCCGGTGACAAGCTCTGCGAGGGGCGCACCTGCAAGCTGAATCCCTCGTACAGCGCGCCGTACGCATATCGCATCTTCGCGCTCCACGATCGCGAGCGGGACTGGCGCAGCATGGTCGACTCGACCTACGCCTTGCTCGAGACCACGGCGGACCTGACCGGCACCCACCTCCCGCCTGATTGGATCCTGCTGGACACGACAACGGGACGGCTGCGCCTGCCCGGACGGAAAGACGGCTCCTTCTCCTACGACGCCATCCGAGTCTATTGGCGGGTCGCCCTGGATCGCGAGCTGTTCGGCGAGCCGCGCGCCGACGACTACCTCAAGCGAACCCTGCCGTGGCTGATCGGTCGATGGGAGCGGGCCGGCACGCTCCCCGCGGTGGTCCCGAGCAGCGGCGACGACCCGGCGGATTACGAATCACCCGAGATGCTCGCCGCGCTCATGCCGGCTCTCCAGCGCCTTCGACCCGACATCGCCGCGGCCATCGAGCGTCGATTGCAATCTCTCTACAACCGGGGTCTCTGGGCGGACCACGCCGGCGACCGGGACAGCTACTATCTCCAGAACTGGGCCTGGTTCGGGACGGCGCTCTATCACCGCCAGCTCGCGCCGTTCCAGTCTGGTGAACCCAGATGACCCGCGTGGTCCTCGCGATCGCTCTCGGCGCGCTCCTCCTGCCGTCGGCGGCCGTCGGCAAGACCCTCCAGGACGCGCCGAGACCGCCCGGCCTCGTTCGTCTCCAGTTCGGGGAGCATCTCAAGATCGCGCAGGAGATTCAGCTGGCGGGCACGACCGACGCCCGGGCGGCGTCGTTCACCCTGCCCTCGCGATGGAAGTTGCTTCCGGGCAGCTCGCTCCACCTGTTCGTCCGGCATTCGGAGGCGCTCGATGGCGGCCGGTCCTTTCTCTCCGTCACGCTCAACTACGGAATCCTGCGCAGCTTTCGCCTCGATCGCCAGAACGCCGCACACACCGAGGTGGTCGTTCCCATTCCGCCCACCATGATCAAGCGGCAGAACACGCTCGTGTTCTCGGTCGAGCAATTTCTCGAGCGGGACGCGAAGAGCGGAGAGATCTGGAGCAGTATCAGCCCACGGTCGTTCCTCGAGCTCCGGTTCGAGGAGATGCCGCCCGAGCTGAATCTGGGGCGGCTCCCCGCGTCGTTGCTCGAGCCGCACACCCTCAGCGCCGATCGGCTGGCCGTTCTGGCGCCCCGAAGATTCGATCCGGACACCCTCGAGGCCACGGCGCTCCTCGTCGCGAATTTCTCCAGGCGGTCCGCGTCCGACCGCGTATCCGTTCACGTCGTGCGGTCGCTCCAGACCGCGCGTGATCCCCTCCTGATCGTCGGCACGCCCGCGGAACAGCCGGAGCTCGGTGCGCTGCGAGGTCGGTCGCCGCTCACGGTCACGACCGTCAAGGGTCGGATGGTGTTGCGGCCGACCGAGGGACCCGCCCTGGGCGAGCACGAAGGCGTGGTGGGCCTGGCGACCAAAGCTCCCGCCGACCCGAATCCAATTCTGCTCGTGTCGGGCAACTCGCCGGTCGCGGTCCTCCGGGCGGCCCGAAGTGTTCTCGACCCGGCCTGGAGCGCCTCCGGCACCCTGGCGCGGGTGACGACGGATGCCAGATGGGAGCCGTCGAGGGTCCGGCAGTGGCAAGGCTTCGTGCCGCCGAGGAACTCGTTCACCTTGGCCGATCTCGACCTGGAGGACCTGGCCGTCACGCCCGAGCGTGGATTCTCACTGGCAGTGCCGCTCGATGCGACGCCGGACACCCGGTTTTTCGGCTACGGCCACCGGATGGTCTTGAGGCTCAAGCTCAATCCCGACCTGTTCGTCGGCGACGCACGCCTGCTCGTCCAGGTCAACGACGTGACCCTGGCCGACGAGGCCGTCAAGGACCGATTCCGTCGTTCCACCGGCTCCCTGTCCCTGACGATTCCGCCGCACATTCTGAGGCCCCGGAGCGTCCTGAGGCTGACCTGGAGCGGCGCCACGTACGGGGCCACGCAGGGCGCGGTGGCCTGGCTCCTGTCCACAAGTGAGTTCTATCTGCCCCGCTACTACGAGACCGAGCTTCCCGAGCTCGGCTTGCTGCAATCGCAGCTGTACCCCTTCAGCCTCAAAGGCGACCTCTCGGATGTGATCGTGGTGTTGACGGGCGACCCGAACGAGGAAGTCTTTTCCGCGTTGATCGCCTTGTCGGTCGGCCTCGCGCGGTCGGCGCCGGATCATCCGCTGACGTTCCGCGTCAGGCGGCTCAGCGAGCTGAGCCAGACCGATCGCGCGGAATCCCATCTGCTGTTTCTCAATCTGGAGGATCGCCGCGATGCCCTGAGCGCGATCCTCCCCGGCTGGAAGCCGCGGCCCCCCGCGGAGTCGTTCAAGAGCCGCCCGGTGATCCGGGAGATGACATCGCCCTGGAATCGCGAGCGATATGCCCTGGTCATCAGCGCACCCTCCGGGGGCCAGCTGCTGCAGGCCGTCGGCGACCTGTTTCTCGACGCGAATCTCGGCCAGCTGCGTGGTGACGTCGCCTACCTGGGAGCCGGCCGGCCGGAGTCTTTCGTCGTCGGACCGCGACACCGGATCCTCGAGTACTCGTATCAAACCCTCATCGAGGCCTGGCTGAGAACCTATTGGCTCGCGGTTCCGCTCATCCTCATCACGGTCAGCGTGCTCCTCTTCGTCGGGGTTCGCCTGGCGCTGTGGCACCACGGCCGTACTCGAGAACCGGCTTGATCGGGCCGCCCGCCAGAGCCGCAACCTCGCGCCGGCCGAGCCGCGGCGCTACGCCGCGGATCCCCGGACCGGCGGGGCGCAGATAGAGGGCAGGACGAGCAGCGTTACCACAGTGGACGAGATGAGCCCGCCGACGACGACGCGGGCCGTCGACGACAAACGGGGCATGGGCGATCCAGCCACCCATGCCCCGCCGTGACTACGATGACTTCGACGTCCTAGAAGGACAACCTCACACGCGCGGTGGCGTAGTAGCCATCATTCGCGCTGCGCTTCACCACTGCTCCGTTCAGGCTTTCCGACATGTCGAGCGCCGACCCGGCAAAGAGATAGTAGGCCGCCAGGTCGAACGCCGTGTTCGGCGCGAACCGCCAGGTGAACCCACCGTTGATCTCGGTGCCGAGGTAGCTGGAGTCGCCTTCCACGAAGCTCACTCGTTGCGCATTGGCCGTCGAACCGGCCACCGCGACCCGGCTCGCGCAGCCCGTGGCACTCGTTGCGGTCGTGAGCGCTGGGCATCCGGTGTCCGTGTCGACCTTCTGCGCGGTCCACGCCGGAGAGACAACACCGTACACACTCCACGCCGGCGTGATGCTATAGGTCGCCCGGAAGGCTACCTGAGCGCGACCGTAGCGGTCGTAGCCGATGCCAGTGTCCGTGCCCTGGTTCGCCCCACCGCCACCGTTGAAGTAGTCGACGCCGAGGGCGAGGATGCCGGACCACCCGGCCCAGTAGCCGGTATCCAGATCGATCGGCTCCCAGTAGCGCTTGCTCTGGGACAGGTTGTCTCGCGCCTTGTTCCCCGAGGTGTACATGCCGCGCATCTCGAGGAGCAGCGGACCGAGCTGATAGCTCCCGATGACGTCGAACAGCCAGGCCGAAGCCTCACCGTTGATCTTCCCGCTCGTCCCGTTCGTCCGCTGCCCTTGCGTGTCATAGTTACCCCACTGAAGGCCAATCGTGGGGTCGAGACCGAACGCCCCGAGGCGCCAGCGCGCGTCGAGGCCGACGGTGTAGCGATCCTCATGATACGTCGCGTCGCCGGCGCCGGTGGCCGTGAGGTTGCTGCCGCCAGTCCCCGCCGAGCTGTTCAGGGTGCCCGCGGTGCGCTGGTTGAAGGAGTTGCGCCGCGAGTTGCCGGACGTCGTGCCGTCGGCGTGGAACCACGAGAACATCGGCTTCAGGTCCAGCCCCTTGGTCGGCGTGAACTCGGGGCTGAGGATGAACGCGTAGTCTTCGCCGCGGGTGGTCCGCGCATTCGGCACGTTGCGGCTCCCGCCGGCCAGCTCATCCTCGACGATCACGTACGCCAGGTGGTTCTTGATGTCCGGCGTGAAGGTCGTGTAGAGATCCAGGCCCGCGAAGTCACCGTTGGCGTAGTAGACCTTGTAGTTCGCGATGGTGCCGAACGGCTGACCGCCCGCGCGCGCCACCGTCAGGACCGGGATGAACGGCATCAGGCTGTCTTTGCCGGTCAGATCGAACTCGGTGTAGACCCACTTCACCTCGAACAGCCCGGCCACGTCGGTGTTGAGGTCCAGACCGCCGCCCGCGGCGCCGGCGCCTTTGCAACCTCCTACAAAGCCGCAAGCCGTACCCGAGTTGTTGCCCGGGAATCCGCCGTCGTTCGAGCCGGTCTGGCC
>CAYVHH010000445.1:0-4887 GCA_964450175.1 uncultured bacterium
GCTGGAGGCGCAGGTGGCGCGCCTGATTGGCCACCCGACGCGCTCGACCAAGTTTCAGCGAGAGGTTCAACGGCTCTCTCCGGTCTCGGAGAGACGCGCGGTTGCCGACGAGGCTAGTCTATGAGTATGGGCGCGGCGAACATGGACGTGCTGGTCTCTCTGTCGAAGCGGCGTGGGTTCGTCTTCCAGTCGAGCGAGATCTACGGCGGGACGGGCTCGTGCTGGGACTACGGCCCGCTGGGCGTTGAGCTCAAGAACAACATCAAGCGCGTGTGGTGGCGCGACTTCGTGCAGCAGCGGGCCGACATGGTCGGGATCGACGCGTCGATCCTGATGCATGCGACCGTCTGGAAGGCGAGCGGCCACCTGGACCATTTCACGGATCCGATGGTCGACTGTCGCGAGTGCAAGCGCCGTTTCCGCGCCGACCACGTCGACGCCTTGCCGTGGACCCACTACTGCGCGGCTACCAAGGGCAACAAGTTCACGATCCCCGCCGGCGAGCCGTGTGGCCACTGCGGTCAGCGGCGAACGCTGTGTCCCGAGTGCGGCAAGGGTGAGCTGACGGCGCCCCGGCAGTTCAATCTGATGTTCAAAACGTTCATGGGGCCAGTCGAGGAGGACGCAGCGGTCACCTATCTGCGTCCCGAGACCGCCCAGGCGATGTTCGTCAACTTCGACAACGTGCTGCAGTCGATGCGGCTCAAGCTTCCGTTCGGCATCGCCCAGGCCGGCCGCTCGTTCCGCAACGAGATCACGCCCGGAAACTTCATTTTCCGAACACGCGAGTTCGAGCAGATGGAGATCGAGTTCTTCGTCAATCCGAACGATCGCGTCGACGGTCGCCCGGCCGACGAATACTGGCACGACCGGTGGATCGAGGACTGCATGGCGTGGTTCCTGCGCTATGGGCTCGCCGCCGACAACCTGCGCCTGCGCGAGCACGAAAAGGACGAGCTGGCGCACTACGCCAAGCGCACGGTCGACATCGAGTACAAGTTCCCCATCGGCTGGAGCGAGCTGATGGGCATCGCCAACCGGACCGACTTCGACCTCAAGCAGCACTCGGAGTGGAGCGGCAAGTCGCTCACGTACTTCGACGAGGAGCGCAAAGAGCACGTGGTGCCATTCGTCGTGGAGCCGGCCGCCGGCGTGGATCGCGCCCTGCTCGCCTTCATGGCCGATGCCTACCGCGAGGAAGAAGTGCGGGGCGAGAAGCGCGTCGTGCTCAAGCTCCACCCGGAGCTGGCGCCGATCAAGGTCGCCGTGCTGCCGCTGCTCAAGAAGCGTGACGACATCGTTCGCGTCGCGCACGCGATTCGCAGCGATCTCGCCAAGCAGTGGCGGGTCGTCTACGACGACACGGCGGCCATCGGGCGCCTCTATCGACGCCAGGACGAGGTCGGTACGCCCTACTGCGTGACAGTGGACGTTCAGACCGTCGGGGACAGCGAGCGCGGCGAAACCGGCGATCAGCGAGTGACGATTCGAGAGCGGAACTCCATGGAGCAGGTGAGGGTGCCGATCGTGGAGCTGGCTCGCGTGATCCGCGAACTCCTCGACGGCGCGCCGTGGCCGCAGATGTCGGCGCACTACCCGTCGCCGCGCAGCTAGGGCGTCTGGCCCTTCGGCGGCGCGCTCGTCGCCGGCGGCGTCATCTGCACGGGCGCCGGACCCGGCGTTGCTGGGGGTGGTGACGGCAACCCGGGTGTCGCGGCGGGGGGCGGCGATGTCGCGGCGGTCGGCGCGACTTGAGCTCGTGGCTGACCTACCCCATTACACGCCATTCCGGACTCGGTCCCCTTGACGAAGGCCATCGGTACCGGTCTGAGGCACTCACCCGACGGATCCTCGTCGACGAGGATCGACACGACGTGCTCGGGAACAGGGAAGTCTTCCTTGGGGCTGTCGCCGAGGACCTTGCCCATGTAGGTTACCCAGATCGGGACCGCCACCCGGGAGCCGGTCTCGTCTTTTCCGAGACTGCGCGGCCGATCGTAGCCGACCCATACGCCGGTGGCGAGTCGCGGCGTGAACCCGACGAACCACGCATTCGAGTAGTCGTTCGTCGTTCCGGTCTTCGCGGCAACCGGTCGGCCGAGACCCTTCGCGGCCTGGCCGGTCCCGCGCTCGACGACGCCCCGCAGCATCTGAGTGATCACGTACGCGGTCTCGGGCGCCAGCGCTTCTCGACCTTCGGGCACGTGCTCCTCGAGCAGCTTGCCCTGGGCGTCGGTCACGTAGCGAATCGTCACCGGCGGCATCCAGACGCCCTGGTTGGCGAGCGCGCCGTACGCGGACGTCATCTCGAGCAGGGAGACGTCGGAGGTGCCGAGCGCCAAGCTGAGATTGACGTCGAGGGGGCTCGTGATCCCGAGGCGCCGCGCGACCTGAATGGTCTTGGCGAGCCCGACCCGGTCCTGCAGCTTGACGGTCACGACGTTGACGGACTCTTCGATCGCTTGCTGGAGCGTGGTCGAGCCGCGGAACTTGCGATCGTAGTTTTCGGGCTTCCAGACCTGCCCGTTCTTGCCGCCGACCGGAAAGGACACCGGCGAGTCTTCGATCTGCGAGGCGGGCGTGAAACCGGCCTCGAGCGCGGCGATATAGATGAAGGGCTTGAACGCGGAGCCCGGCTGGCGCTTGGCCTGCACCGCCCGATTGAATTCGCTGCGAAAGAAATCGGAGCCCCCGACCATCGCCTTCACGTAGCCGGTTTGCGGCTCGACCGTGACGACCGCGCCTTCGGGGGACTCCCCGGGGCGTGCGCTCGGCGTCGTCTGGGTCGAACGGCTCGCCAGCGCCTTGAGCCCTTCGCGCAACGACTGCTCGGCGGTGAGCTGCATCGTCGGGTTCAGGGTCGTGTAGACGTTGAGCCCGCCCTTGAGGACCAGGTCCGGACCGTACTTCGCTTCCAGCGTCTGCTGAACGTAGTCGATGAAATACTGACCGGTCGTCCGGCGCCGCTCCGGCGGAATCAAACCGAGGTCGGTCTTGGCCAGACGCTTGGCCTCTTCGTCCTTGATGGTGCCGAACTCGACCATGCGGCGCAGCACGACTTCACGGCGGCGCTTGGCCGCTTCGGGTCGATCGAAAGGGGAGTAGTTCGTCGGCGCCCGCGGCAGACCGGCGATCAGCGCGGACTCGCGCACCGTCAGCTCGGAGACGCCCTTGCCGAAGTACGTTCTGGCCGCTGCCTCCACGCCGTACGAGCCCTGGCCGAAATACACCTGGTTCAGGTACATCTCCAGGATGCGGTCCTTCGAATACCGGCGCTCGAGCTCCAGCGCCAGCACGGCCTCCTTCAGCTTGCGCTCGAGGCTCTTGTCAGGCGTGAGAAAGAGCACCTTGGTGAGCTGCTGCGTAATGGTGCTCCCGCCTTCGACGATCCGGCCGCGACGGTAGTTCTGGACGACGGCCCGGGCCACGCCGATGGGATCGATTCCCCAGTGCGAGTAGAAGCGACGATCCTCGGTCGCGAGGATCGCGTCGCGGAGCGATTGCGGGATCTGGGCCAGCGGCACCAGGATGCGGCGCTCGACGTGGAGCTCTGTGATTGCCTCGTCGTTGTCGTCGTAAATCTTGGTGCCCTGGATCGGCTGCAGGGTCTCGAGTGCGGTGACCGAGGGCAGCGACCGGGGGAGGATCGTGAACGCCCAGAGTGCCGCGGCGCCGACCACCAGGAGGCCGAGCAACGTGAGACCGCCGACGCCGATGAGGACCCGGCGGAACCAGCGGCGGCGCCACAGCGGAGGCTTCGGAGGGCCTGACGAGCGGTCCGTCGCGACAGCCATAACCCTGACATTATAGGCCCCAGGGGCTCTGGAATCGTCCGTTGCCTTGCACCCCTAGAATCGGTGTGATACAACGCCGGTGCTTTGAGCCTCGTGGAGTTCCGCCCCGTCACCGAACAAATTCAGATCATCCGTCGAGGGGCCGCCGACATCATCGTGGAAGCCGAGCTCGTCCAGAAGCTCGAGCGCTCGCGCCGCTCCCGTACGCCTCTGCGGGTCAAGCTCGGCCTCGATCCGACCGCCCCCGACCTTCATCTGGGGCACACGGTCGTACTCAGAAAGCTCCGCGACTTCCAAGACCTCGGTCATCAGATCATCGTCATCATCGGCGACTTCACCGGACTGATCGGTGATCCGACCGGGCGCTCGGAAACCCGCAAGCCGCTCACGCGCGATGAGATTCGCGCGAACGCGGAGACGTATCGCGCGCAGCTCGGCAAGGTCATCGACATGTCGCGCACGCGCGTCGAGTTCAATTCGACCTGGCTCGGACCGCTGACCTTCGAGGACATCATTCGCGAGGCGGCGAGCCTGACGGTGGCGCGCATGCTCCAGCGCGAGGACTTCGCGGCCCGATACGCCGCGGAGCGTCCGATCAGCCTGCACGAGTTCTTGTATCCGATCGCGCAGGCCTACGACTCGGTGGCGTTGAACGCCGACGTGGAGATGGGGGGCACCGACCAGACGTTCAATCTCCTCGTCGGCCGCGATTTGCAGCGCGCGCACGGCCAGGAGCCCCAGATCGCGCTGACGGTGCCGCTGCTCGAAGGGCTCGACGGCGTGCAGAAGATGTCCAAGAGCTACGGCAACTACGTCGGGATCAACGAGAAGCCCGAAGACATTTTCGGCAAGCTGATGTCGGTGTCGGACGCGATGATGTGGCGCTACTTCGAATTGCTCACGCGTATTCCGGAATCCGAGATCGCCGCGCTCCGGTCTGGACACCCGATGGAAGCCAAGAAGCGCCTGGCGCGCACGATCACCGCGCAGTACTACGGCGACCGCGGGGCGACCGAAGCCGAAGAGCGCTTTTCGCGCGTGCATCAGCACCGAGATGTGCCCGACGCGATCGAAACCGCGAGGGTGCCAGCGG
>CAYVHH010000446.1:0-9941 GCA_964450175.1 uncultured bacterium
GCAAACATTCGGGGCAGCGGCGGCGACGACCGCGCGCGCGGGGCGAGTCGAACGACGACGTAGACGGCCGCCGATCTGCGGCCGCCTAGTCCTTGACCTGATTCTTGAGCTTCCGCAGATGCTGGCGAGCGACGTCGACCCAGTCTTTCTCGCTGGCCAGCGGCGACGCGATCTCGATGTACCGCTCCCACTGACCGATCGCGGCCTTGGGGTCGACCTTCTCGTAGACGAGCGCGAGGTTGTACATGGCGCCCGTGTGCTTGCCGTCGATCTCGATCACGCGCCGATATTCCTCGGTGGCTTCCTTGTAGAGGCCCTTCTCTTCGTAGACCTCGCCGAGGCCCATGCGAGCGTCGACCGACTGAGGATCGAGTTCGATCGCCTTCTTGTACGCGTTGACCGACTCGTAGTAGAGACCCTTCTCGCCGTAGTAGATCTTGCCGAGACTCATGTGCACGCGCGGGTTGACGGGGTTGTAGACGAGCGCCTTCTGATACGCCGCGATGGCGCCGTCGATATCGCTCTTCGCCGCCTTGGCGTCCCCCAGCCCGACGTACGCGTCAGCATAGAAAGGCCGGAGCTCGATCGCCTTGCTGTAGGCCTCGACCGCCTGGTCGAAGAGCCGCCGTGGCTGCGACAGGTAGAGATCGCCGAGCGCCTTGTACGGCTCCGGATAGAGCGGATCGAGCTGCGTCGCCGCGCGGAACTGGGCCGCCGCCTTCCATCGATTGCCGAGCGAGGAGTGCACCACGCCGAGCATGTAGGCCGCCACCACGAAGCTCGGATCGACCTCGACCGCGCGAGACAGCAGATCGACGGCGGCCTCGTTGCCTTCCTGGTCGGCACGCAACGCCGAGATCTGACCCCGCGAGAACAGCTCGAACGCGCGCGGCACTCGGGTCGGGCGTGCCGCCTTCTCGATCCGACCCGCCTCGGCATCGGTCGTGGCCACGTGGAGCGTGCGAACGTACGTGACCGGCAAGGTGGCGAGCCGAGCCAGCAGCTCACCCGACGGAGCGACCACCGGCTCGAGGTTCGTGACTTCCGGTCCGCCCGGCTTGATCTCCATCAGCTGTGGCACGACGACCAGGTCGGTACCGCGACGCTCGATCCGGCCGAAAAAGGCCGCGTCGGCGCGGACGGCGCGCGCCGCCTGGGCGAGGAGCGGCTCGGTCCACGCGTCGGCGCGGCCGGCGGCCCTGAGGCGCGCGCGCTCGATCTGGACGATCGACGGGTGCTGCACCAGACCGAGGCCGAGGATTTGGGCGATGCCTTCGCCCATCCACTGCTCTTCGAGCTCGAGCACGCTTGCGTCGAAGGGCGCGATCACGACGACCCGCAGCTTCGACTCGGCGCTTGCCCCGCCCGCGACGGCCAGAACGAACACACCCACGACCGCCGCGACGATCCAGGACCGCGAACCCGGTCGATGCATCACGGAACCTCCTTCTTCCGGAGACCCCGACGGACGAGCGTGACCACCCGGTCGAACGCCCCGGGCCCGATGCGCCGAAGCGCAATGTCCGGGACGAGTAGCAGCGCAACCAGCCCGACGAGCCACGGCCAGATATCGACGCCGATACGCGATTGCCGCCGGGCTGTCAGGAACGCGTCCTGGGGCTTCGCCAGCGCTCCCCCGCCCGTCAGCTCGGCGAGCTCCCGGAGGAGGGTCTCGTCGACACCCAGGTCGCGCAGCTCCTGAGCATACGGTACCACCAGACCCGCCAGCTGCGAGCCGATCACGCGATCGTTTCGTCGCTGCGCCATTCCGACCAGGTAGACGCCCTCCTGAGCGGCCGGAAACTGACCACGGTAGCGGCCCGGCCCGACCTGCTCGAGGTCCACCACCGACCGCTCCCGGTTGGGTGACACCACCGCGACCTGTGAGTCGAGGAAGTTGATGAACTCGCCCTTCGGGTCGACGGCGTCGACGAAGATCTCGCCCGTGTTCTCGTGCCGCTCGACGACCGCTACCGTGTCGCTCCGCGTCCCGCTTCGCAAAGTCCAGCGGATGAGCTGCGACCAGAACTTGTTGAACTCACGCCACCTGAGCCAGAGCACGGCCCACTTCGCCTTGGCGTCCGACGTGAACGCGACCGAGCGCCCCAGCCCGTACCGCCAGGTGGCGAGCACGGGATCTTCCTGGTGGCTCATGAGGACCAGATCGGCGGTCGACTTGAGCGTGCTCGCGACGTAGCCGCCGAGGGGCGGCACGCTCTTCCAGTCGATCTCCTGGATCGCTTCGTGGCCCGGCGAGGTCACCTGCGGCTTGAACGGCTGCTCCACCAGCGAGGCTTTGGAGGCGAGCTGCGTCTCGAGCGTGAAGATCCGCGGGATCGTCTGCGAGTCCTCGGTGTAGTAGAAGCGGCCCTTGCCCCACTTGGCCACGTCGACCATCAGCTGGACGTCCGCGTCCTTGCCGATCGCCACGGTCGAGACCGTGATCTTGTCCTTCGCCATCCGCCGGAGCAGACCCTGGAAATCGCCGCGCGTCATCTGTCCGTCCGACAAGAAGATCACGTGCTTCAGCAACGCCGGGCGCTCGAAGAGCACCTGATACGACTCCTTCAGCGCCGGATAGCCGTCGGTGCCGCCGCCGGCCTTGATCGTCGCGATCGCGTGGTGGATCGCCGCCTTGTCCTTGGCCGGGCGCACCGGCGCGTCCCAGATGAACTCGGTGTCCCAGCTCATGACGCCGACTTCGTTGCGCTCGTCGAGCAGATCCACCACGAGATGCGAGGCTTCCTTGGCGAGATCGAGCTTCGTCACTTTCTCGTCCGTGGACATCGCCATGGAGCCCGAGCGATCGATCGAGAGCACCACGGCCAGGCTCGGGATCTCGACCTTCTGCTTGACCTCCATCGTGACCGGCAGCGCTTCCTCGATCGGTGTGCGGTAATAGCCGCCGAGGCCGAAGCTCTCCTCGCCGCCGACCATGACGAGCCCACCGCCGTAGTCGCGGACGTAGTCGCGGATGTACCCCATCTGCGGGCGCGACAGCTTGAGCGACGAGACGTTCGAGAGGACGATGCCGTCGTATTTCTGCAGGCCGGCCAGATCGGTCGGGATTCCCGGCGGCTCTACTACCGTCACGTCGATGTTCTGTGAGCGAAGCGCGCCGGCCAGTGACTGGGCGTGGCTCTTGTCTTTGTCGGCGAGCAACACCTGTGGCCGGCCGCGCACCACGACGGCGCCGACGGCACGGTTGTTCTCCTCGATCGTGTCGCCGTCGACCTCCATCGCCGCCTGATAGACGTGGATGCCGCTCGTGTCGAGCGCCTGCCGATAGCTGAAGACGTTCTTGCCGGCGCTCAGCCGCACGACCTGGGAGCCGAGGAACTCGTTGTTCCTGAAGAGCGAGAGGCGCCCCTCGGTGTCGCGGTGGCTCCACACGACGACCTTCGCCTGGAAGGGCTCGCCAAATTTCACCTCGTGCGGCAGCACCAGCGCCTCGGCGACGACCTCCTGCGTGAAGGTCAGCGGCGCGGCGACATAGTAGATGTCGGCCGCCGCATCCTTGGCCGCCTGCGCGCCGGCGAGGGCGTTGCCCGCGTTCTGCCGCCCGTCGGTGAGCATGACGATGCGGTTGGCCTGGCCCGGCGGCAGCATCGCGAGGGCCAGCTGGATCGCCTGGAAGATGTTCGTGCCGTGCCCGTCGACCTGCGCCTTCGGACGCTCGACGTTCGGGCGGGTGGCGAGCGGCTGATCGACGACCGCCTGCTCGCCGAAGGCGATCACGCTGTTGCGATCGTTGCTCTTCATCGACTTGGCGGCGTCGGCGACGAACCGGTACGCGCGCTCGCGCGAGGCGAGACTCACGCTGTCCGAGAGATCCATCAAGAAGACGACGTTCATGCGGTCGACCCATCTCGGCAGGGTCGGCCGGAGCAAGGTCAGGCAGAGGATGACGACCAGCGCGCTCCGCAGCGCCAGCGCCCAGCGATCGCCCGGGCTCGACGGCAAGCGCACCCGCCCGGCGCTCTGGCGACGCCAGTAGAGCAGACCCTCCCCCGCGAGCAGCAGGACGGCCAGCATCACGAACAGCGGCCAGAGATCTCGCTGGACCGGCACCGGCGGCGCAGCCGGGCCGTGCCCCGACGGGGTCGGCAGTGGGTGCGGCGCCAGGTTCGATTCCTCGGCGTTCATGAGGTTCACGGCCACGCGCGTCTCGCCGCGGGCCGTCGCCAAGGTGTAGACGCCGGTCTCGTCCGTCTCCGTGTAGCTGATCGCGCCGCGCGTGACCCGTCCTTGAACCGTGCGGCCGCTCGGCGTGGTCACGGTGACCGTGCTGACGCCGTGCGGCGCCGGCAGGAGAATCGGCTGGCCCGTGGTGAACTGGAAGCTCGCCTGGTCGAGCCCTGCCGGATGCAGCCAGCGCAAGGTGTTCGACAGCACCAAGGGGAATGCGATCCGCAGCGGGAAGTCGGTCTTGAACAAGTCGAACCCGATGAAGAGGGCCTTGCGATCGGGCTCCTCGAGCGCGTAGACGAGCGGACCGCCCACCGCCTCGACCACGGGGCGCCCCGCGGCCAGCGGTCGGACCCGCATCGCGTCCTCGATCGTCACCTTCGCGAGCTCGACGTGACGCATCACCGGGTGCGTCCGGTCCCAGTCCATGATCGTCGGGCGCTCGATGCGGCCGAGAACCTCCAGCGGCACGTCGGGCGGCACCGCGTTGACGAAAATGAAACGCCCCGGACCGGCTTTGGGCGGCGTCACCGAGTCGAGCACGACGACGTCCGCGTCGCCCATCCCACCCTGGTACTGATCGGGTGTGCGCACGTCGAGCGACACTTGGGGATCGGTCCGGAGCACCTTCTCGAGGAACAGATTCCCCGGGCTCACCAGCATCACGGCGATCTTCCGCGGCGGCGGCAGGACCGCGTACGCCACGTTGTCGACCGCGAGGTCGTCGTCGACGCTGATCCGCGCCGTGATGGTCCCGCTGCCGCCGTGGCTGAACGGCAGCACCACCGACCGGCGGACGCTCGGCTCGAGCGTCACGTCCTTCTCGGCGATCGACTTGCCGTCGAGCTCGAGACGGAACGTGAAGGTCTGGGGCGCGCTCGCGTAGTTCACGAGCGACACGAACGCCTGATAGTCGAAGGCGCCGTAGTAGTTCTTCCGGATCGACAGGCTGGTGATCGCGACGTTGTTGCCCTGTCGGCCGACGCCGATCCACCGCACGCGCGGATCGGCGGTGTCCTCGCTCTGCGGCAAGGTGAATGCGCCGTCGGTGAAGACGTGGATCTCGGCTCGCGGATCGGCGGCGACGAGCGCCCGCGCGGTCCGCACGGCTTCGACGAGCCGGGTCGGAAGGTCGCGCGCGTGCGCGGCGCGGATCGCGCCGAGCGCCCGCTCGCGGTCGCGCGCCAGCGCGGCGGTCACCTTGGGCTGCACGCCGGCCTCGATCACCATCACTTCCGCGCCCTCGCCGAGCCCGCGTACGAGCGCGGTCGCGCCGGCCCGGGCCACCTCGAACCGCGAGGGCGAGACGTCCTGTGCCTTCATCGAGGCGGAGGTGTCGAGGACGACGACCACCTTGCGCGCGCCCTGGCCCATGACGGTCGCGACCGGTTTCGCCAGCGCCAGGGCCAGCGCGAGGAGCGCCAGCAGCTGGAGCAGGAGCAGCGGATCGCGGTGGAGCCGCTGGAAGAACGTCGAGGCCTCGCGGTCGCGGAGCGAGGCGCTCCAGAGAAGCAGGCTCGACACCGTCCGCTCGCGGCGACGGACCTTGAGGAAATAGAGCAGCACGAGCGGGATGGACAGCGCGAAGAGCGAGAGCGCGAGCGGAGACAGGAAGCTCATGCGACGACCCGGCCGCGAAGCTGGGCGAGGACGAACGACTCCACGGGCGAGTCGGACGTCAGTCGGTGATAGCCGATCTCCTTGGTCCGGCAGAAGGTCTCGACGCGCTCGAGGTATTGCCGCAGGCGCTCGCGGTACGCGCGGACGGCGTCGCCGTCCATCGAGAGCTCGCGCATCTCCCCGGTCTCGCTGTCGAGCAGGCGCAGATCGCCGGCGAGATCCGGGTTCATCTCCTCGGGGGCCAGCACGTGGACCAGATGCACGTCGAAGCGCCGCTCGAGAAGCGCGCGCACGCCGGCTTCATATCCGGCCGGATCGAGCAGGTCGGAGATGACCACGGCGAGACCCGTCTGCCGCGAGCGCGCGGCGTAGTTCGCCAGCGCCTCGTTGAGGCTCGTGCCACCGGAGGGCCGTACCGCGGCGAGGAAGTCGACGAGGCCGGGGACCTGGTTACGGCCGCGGGTCGGCGGAAAGCCTTCGGCGATGCGCTCGCGGAGCACACCCACGCCGACGCGCTCCATGTTCACGAGCCCCACGAAGCCGAGGGCCGCGGCGATCCGCACCGCGCACTCGAGCTTGCTGGGCGTCCCGAAGTTCATCGACGCCGACGCGTCGACGATCAGGTGCAGGCACAAATCCTCTTCGTCGACGAAGAGCTTGACGTGCAGGCGGTCGAGTCGGCCGTAGATATTCCAGTCGACGTAGCGCAGATCGTCGCCGACCCCGTAGGCACGGTAGTCACAGAACTCGACGCTGTGTCCGCGCCGCAGGCTGCGGCGCTCGCCCTTCACCCGCCCGCGGAAAATCCGCCGCGAGAGCAGGGACAGCCGCTCGAGCTGCGCCAGAAACTCGGACGTGAACAGCGCTTGGCGCGTCGTCGCCGGCATGGCTCGTGTCTATCAGCGCTCGTCGAGCGACTGGAAATAGTTGCGGATCTGGTCGTGGAAGTCGCGCGGCACCTGTTCGCGCGTGATCGCGTCCTCCATCGCCTTGCGGTACTGACCGATGACGCCGAGGTACTGAAGCCGTGACGCCATGGTGCCGCCGCGCCCGGTCAGGTTGGTGTCGTAGCCTTCCTTGCGGCCCTGCCGCGACTCGCCCTCGACGCCCACGTCGAACGGGTTGGCGCGCAGACGCTGCGTCGCCTCACCCTTCGGATTGTTGCTGCGGCCACGACCCGGCATGAGCCCCTCGCCTTCCCCGAAGTCCTGGTCCTCCGGGCCCATTCCGTCGCCGCGCGCGCGATCCTTGCCCCGCCCGCCGCGCTCGGAGTCGCGTCCGCCGCGCAGGCCCTTGCCGGAGCGCTGCGCCTCGTCCATCGCGCGCATCTTGTCGAGCGCCTTCTGCATCGCCTCCAGGGCGCGATCGCTCTGGCCGCCCTCGAGCGCCTCCATGCCCTCCATCGCGTCGCCGCCCCAGTTGCCGCCGCCCTTGCGCCCGAGGCGCTCCATCTCTTCGAGGAGCTCGCGCAGCTTCTGCGGCGAGATCTGATCCGGTCGGAGACCGCCGGTCAGCGCCTTCGACTTGCGGTAGACCATCTTGTATTGGCTGTTCGTGAAGTCCGACTGCAGATCGGGGATCCGGTCGGCCTGCTCGAGCATGCGGAGCCGCTCGTCCCCCTTCTTCATGAAGCTGTTGAAATCGGGGCGCGCGTTGGCGAGCGAGGTGTCCTTGAAGATCGCGGAGAGGTCGCCGGTGGTGGTGGCGCCGCTGCCACCGGCGCGCTGCGCGAAGTCGCGCTCCTCGAAGGACGGTCGCTTGAGCGGGTCCTTGGCGAGCTGCCGCGTCGTCTCCTCGAGCATCGACGAGGTCGTCCGATCCTCGCGCTCCTCTTCGGTGGAGGACAGGAAATCGGGCAGCCGGCCCGACGGCATCGGAATCGGCGGCATGACCATGAGGACCAGCGCCGCGAGCACCGGAAAGAGTAGCAACGATCCTTCGCGCGGGATGACGCGCTTGACCACGCGCTTGATCTGGAGGCTCTCGACGCGCGCGACGGTGTCCGTGACCAGCGCGTCCACCAGGGGCGTGCGATCGGGCCGGTCGGCCCACTCGAGCGTCGTCGCGACACGGTCGTCCAGACCGAAGGCTCGGTCGGCGACCCGCGCGATGTCGCCGCGCCGGATGCCCCGCGTGGCGCCGTAGACGAGACCCGCCAGCGCGCCGAGGACCATGAGGCTCGCCGCGATCCACGGCCCGCGTCCGGCCAGCGCATGCTTGGCCAGCAAGACCGCGACGCCGGCAACAGCGCCCCAGAAGGCGCCGCGGAGACCATAGTACTCCGCCCGCCGGCGGCGGATCTCCCGCCCGACGCGCCGAAGGAGGCCTTCGATCCGTGGCGACTCGGTCATGCGCTCCTCCTGCGGCTAGCGGAGAAAGGGTTCGCGGCTCTGGGCGACGCCCGCCTCGGTATCGGCGACGACCCGGGAGATCACCGTGTCGGTGTCGACTCCCTCGGCCTCACCCTCGAAGTTGAGGATCACGCGGTGGCGCAGCGCCGGGACCGCCAGCGCCTTGATGTCGTCCACGCTGACGTTGTAGCGCCCCTCGGCGAGCGCCCGCACCTTGGCGCCGAGGACGAGGGCCTGGGCGCCGCGAGGGCTGGCGCCGTACCGCACGAACCGGCGCGCGACGTCGGGCGCCTGCTCCCACTGCGGATGCGTCGCCATGACGATCGCGGAGGCGAAGTCGCGGACGTGCGAGGCGATCGGCACTTCGCGGATCAGCTCACGGAACGAGAGCACGTCCGGGCCGCTCAGGACGCGGTTCACGGTGGCGGGACGCGACTGCGTCGTGCGATCGATGATCGCGTTCAGCTCTTCGAGCTGCGGGTAGCGGACGCGCAGCTTGAAGAGGAATCGATCGAGCTGGGCCTCCGGCAGCGGATACGTCCCTTCCATTTCGATCGGGTTCTGCGTCGCAAGGACGAAGAACGGCGCCGGGAGCGGACGCGTGGAGCCGCCGACGGTGACGGCGCTCTCCTGCATGCCCTCGAGCAGCGCGGACTGTGTCTTGGGTGTGGCGCGGTTGATCTCGTCGGCCAGCAGGATGTGCGCGAAGATCGGCCCTTGCTGGAACTGGAAGTGCTTCCGGCCGTCGGCGTCCTCGACGATGATGTTGGTGCCGATGATGTCGGCGGGCATCAGGTCGGGCGTGAACTGGATGCGCGAGAAAGACAGGTCGAGCCCTTCCGAGAGCGTCTTGATCAAGAGCGTCTTGCCGAGGCCCGGCACGCCTTCGAGTAGGACGTGCCCGCCGGCGAACATGCCGGTGAGCACGTGCGTGATGACTTCGTGATGGCCGACAATGACCTTTTCGACTTCGGAGCGCAGTCTCTCGAAGGCGGCGACGAACGCTTGAACCCGGGAATCCTGACTCATCGAGCTCTCCTCTCGCGAATCCTTGCTGCCCATTCTATAGAGAGCCGTCAAGCGCTGGTGGTGCCGTTTTCTCGACGACCGCTTGATCTCATACTACTCGATGACCACAGCAAGTTGCCTGCCAAATGCGGAAACGGACATCGCCGCCGAATCACGCGCCAAATCCGCGGCCTCTCTTCGGTCCGTGCCTGGCGAATCGGCGCGCGTCGCGTCGCTGCATAATCGCCGGGCGCTCTCAGCGTGACGTCCGCGTCACACGGGCGACGACGACTCGAGTCAGCCTTGGGTCGCGAGCAACTCGCGGTAGACCTCGAGATAGCCGTCGATCTCTCGTGCCGGGGGAAAGCGATCCGTGACGAGCGCCGCGCCGGCCCGCCCGAGCCGGTCCCGGAGCATCGGATCGCGCGCGAGCTGCGCGGCGCGCCGCTCGAACTCGGCCTCCCCGCGGAAGAGGAATCCCGTGGCGCCGTCGACCACGATCGAGCGGTTGCCGTCGATGTCGGAGGCCAGGACCGCGCGCCCGAGGGACAAGGCCTCCAGCACGGAGTTCGCCATGCCCCCTTCCGAAATGGAGCAGTTCAGCACCACGTCGGCCTGCGAGAGCAGCGACGCCATCCGTTCGTGCCCCACCTCGCCGACGTGACGGGCCCACGGCTTCGTCGAGAGCGCTCGTTCCAGCGCTTCACCGACCAAGGGCTCCAGGACCGGCCCCGCATACAGCAGGCGGATTTCTGGAATCGCCTTGGCGAGCCG
>CAYVHH010000447.1:0-10130 GCA_964450175.1 uncultured bacterium
CCTCGCGCATCCTGGGCATGGGCGACGTGCTGTCGCTCGTCGAGAAGGCGCAGGCGGTGGTCGACCAGTCGAAGGCCGAGGCGCTGGCCAAGAAGCTGCGCGAGGACTCGTTCACCCTGGAAGATTTTCGCGATCAGCTCAAGCAGGTACGACAGCTCGGCCCGCTCGATCAGATCCTCGGCATGCTGCCCTTTGGCAAGATGCTCAAGGGCGCGCCGAAGGACCTCGACGGCGAATCGGCCGACCTCGACCGGTTCGACGCGATCATCGGCTCGATGACGCCGGGCGAACGGCACAATCCCGAGGTCATCAACGGCAGCCGGCGGCAGCGCATCGCGCGCGGCAGCGGCACCAACGTGCAGGACGTGAATCGGCTCCTGAAGCAGTACGCGCAGCTCCGCAAGGTCATGAAGCAGTTCAAGGGCATGGAGGGGAAGCTTCCCCGCAGCATGAAGAATCTTCCGGGATTTCCACGGTAGTGCGAGCCGCAGGACATCGCGGGGCTGGGGCTCCGCCGTCCGAGGCGAGCCTATGGAGGGGGTGAGCACGTGCCAGTGACGATTCGACTGAGACGGACCGGGACGACGAAGCGCCCGGCCTATCGCGTGGTCGTGACCGACTCGCGGTCGCCGCGCGACGGACGGTTCATCGAGGTACTGGGGCACTACAGCCCGCTGACCGAGCCGCCGACGGTGTCGATCGACCGGGCGAAAGTGGACGAGTGGATCAAGAAGGGCGCCCAGCCGTCGAACACGGTTCGCCGGCTGATCGCGAACGCGCCGAACACGCCGATCGCGAGCGTGCCCGACAAGAAGTAGAGGCCGCGGTGGGCCAGCGTCTCGTGGTGATCGGCGAGATCACACGGGCCCACGGCCTGCGCGGCGAGATGCGGGTGACGCCGCTGACCGATCACCCCGAGCGGTTCGCGGAGGTCACCGAGTGTGTCCTGTGGGATCGAGCGCGGGACACGCGCGAGCCGTGTCGTATCACCGGGGCACGCCCGCAGGGTGCCGCGATCCTGCTCTCGCTGGCGGGATGCGAGACGGTCGAAGCAGCCAGCGCGCTCGTGGGGCGGCTGGTGGCGGTGCCAGAGGCGGAGGCATGGCCGCTCCCGCCGGGTCAGTTCTATCCGTGGCAGCTCGAGGGTTGTCGCGTGGTGACCGACGACGGGCGAGAGGTCGGACGGGTGATCCGGATCGAGCACTCGGCAGCCCAGGATCTGTGGGTGGTGAGCGACGGCGCTCGCGAGCATCTGATCCCGGCCGTGGCCGAGATCGTGCTCGAGGTCGACGTGGGGGCGGGTCGCGTCGTGATCCGGCCGCCCGACGGCTTGCTGGAGCTGTAGGGCGCGCGGCGCATGCGCATCGACATCGTGACGCTCTTTCCGGGGATGGTCACCCCGGTGCTCGCCGAGTCGATGCTCGGGCGTGCGCAGACGCGCGGACTCGTTGACATCCGGGTGGTCAATCTCCGAGACTACGCGGGGGGCCGGCACCGGGTCACCGACGACTACCAGTTCGGCGGTGGCGGCGGCATGGTGCTGAAGCCGGAGCCGCTGTTCGCCGCAGTGGAGGTGCTGCGCACGCCGGGCGCGCGCGTGGTGCTCATGGACCCGCGAGGCCGAACGTTCACGCACGAGGTGGCGGCCGCGCTCGCGCGCGAATCGCACCTGATCTTGCTGGCGGGGCGCTACGAGGGCGTGGACGCGCGTGTCGGCGAGGCGCTCGCCGACGACGCGATCTCGATCGGCGACTACGTGGTGACGGGCGGCGAGCTGCCGGCGCTGGTGGTGACCGACGCGGTGACGCGCCTGTTGCCGGGAGTGCTCGGTGCGGAAGGCGCGGCGGAGCGCGAGTCGTTCGCCGACGGGCTGCTGGAGCCGCCGCAGTACACGCGTCCCGAGGCGTACCGGGGCGCGCGCGTGCCGGCGGTGCTGCTCTCGGGCGACCACGCGCGGATCGCGCGGTGGCGGCGCGTGCAGGCGATCTGGGTCACGTGGCGCGAGCGGCCGGATCTCCTGGCGACGGCGCGTCTGACGGACGACGAACGGAAGCTGGTGGAGCGATTCGAGCGGGGGGAAACGCCGGAGCAGATGGACGACCCCGCATAACGGCCTGGTAGTGCGAGCCGCAGGACGTCGCGGGGCCGGGGCCCTGCCGTCTGAACGTATCAAGAGGTACGAAAGGACTGTCGTGATGGACGCGATTCGACTGGTCGAGGCCGCTCAGCTGAAGAAGGACCGCGCAGGGTTCGCGCCCGGCGACACGGTGCGCGTGCACGTCAAGGTCATCGAGGGCGAGAAGGAGCGGCTGCAGCTGTTCGAAGGCATCGTGATCCGCCGCCGCGGCGAGGGCGGACGGGCCTCGTTCACGGTGCGGCGCATCTCCTACGGCGTCGGCGTGGAGCGTACCTTCCCGCTGCACTCGCCCCGGATCGAGCGGGTCGAGGTCGCGCGGCGAAGCCGGGTGCGGCGCTCGAAGCTCTACTATCTCCGGTCGCTCGCGGGCAAGGCGGCGCGGCTCAAGGAGAAGCGCGCGCCTCTCGTTCCCGTCACCGGCCCCACCGAGCCGTAAATCGATCGGCTCCGCGTGACGCCGCCCCCGTCGGCGCCCTATCACTACGAGGCTCGAGCCTGGAAGACAGGCGTCACTCGGCTGGCGGGCATCGACGAGGCGGGGCGCGGGCCGCTGGCCGGGCCGGTCGTGGCGGCCGCGGTCATCATCGGGCCGGAGCGGCGCATCAAGGGCCTGGCCGACTCGAAGCTCCTCACGGCCGAGCAGCGCGAGGCGCTGTTTCATGTCATCAGCGAGCGGGCCGTCGCGGTCGGCGTCGGCATCGTCGATCACGAGACGATCGACCGCATCAATATCCTGCAGGCGACTCGCCTCGCGATGACCGAGGCCGTCGCCCGACTCTCCGTCGAGCCCGACCTGGTCATCACCGACTTCGTCGCGCTGCGAGACCTCACCTGCCCGCAGCGCAACCTCGTCGACGGTGACGCCCGCTGCGCGAGTGTCGCGGCCGCCTCGATCATCGCCAAGGTGACGCGCGACCGCCTGATGGTCGAGGCCGATCACCGCTTCCCCGAGTACGGCTTCGCCCGTCACAAGGGCTACGCGACCCCGGAGCACCTCGCCGCCCTCGACCGCTGGGGGCCGTGTCCACTGCACCGGCGCACCTTCGCCGGCGTCTGGCGCCAGGGCGAGCTGTTCGTGCTGGAAACGGACGACTAGCCTACCCCGACCCGCGATTGACGTTCGCATCGGCTTTCGATATATCTTCAAGATATATATCGGACAGCTACAAAAGAGGCGGCGATCCGCCTCAGGAGGGCGCGGTGACGCGAGCGCCACGCGCGAGCACGAGCCGATTCGCGATCCTCGGGGTGCTGAGCCTCGGCGCGATGTCCGGCTACGACGTCAAGAAGCTGATCGAGCGGTCCATCGCCCACTTCTGGAGCGAGAGCTACGGCCAGATCTACCCGGTCTTGAATCGGCTCGCCGCCGAGGGCTACGCCGAGCGGCGGCGCGAGAAGCAGCGCGGGAGACCCGACCGGCACGTCTACTCGCTCACCGAGAAGGGCCGCGGGGAGCTCGCCCGCTGGCTCGCGGTTCCGGCGCGGCAGGAGCCGTTTCGGAGCGAGCTCCTGCTCAAGCTCTTCCTCGGCGACGCCGGCCCGGTCACCGACAGCCTCGCCCAGATCGAGCACTACGAGGCCGCCCAGCGCGGGCTCCTCGAGATGTACGTGGCCATCGAGCGACAGCTCCGCGAGGAGATGGCCGGTCATCCGCAGCTTCCGTTCTCGCTGGTGACCCTGCACTACGGCCAGCACCGCTGCCGGGCGATGCTCGCGTGGTGCACGGAGTCGACCCGCGCCCTCAAGCGGCTCGCGGGGCGACACGGACGCGGAAGGCGCCGCGAGGGAGGTCGAACATGGAAACCGTGATCACGTCGCTTCGCTGGATCCACATCTCGGCCGGGATGCTCGCCCTCGTGCTGGCGCCGCTGGCCATGCTCACCGTGAAGGGCGGCCGCGCGCACCGGCGCTGGGGCAAGATCTACTTCTGGTCGATGGCGGTGGTCGCGTCGACCGCCGTCGTGCTCGCGTTCTGGCGCCCGCAGATCTTCCTGGCCCTGCTGGCGGTCTTCAGCTTCTACATGGCGTTTACCGGGTACCGCGTGCTGTCACGCAAGCGCCCGGCGCAGGGGCACGCGGCCGCGGCCTACGACTGGGCGGCCGCGGTGGTGACGTTCGGGGCCAGCGCGGGGCTCGCGGTCCTCGGATTCCTCCGGCCGGGCCCGAGCTGGCAGCGGCTCGGCTTCGTCCCGGTGGTCTTCGGGGTGCTCGGGATGGCGCTCGCCAGCGTCGACATGGCGCGGTTCGCGCGGCCTCCCGCCGATCCGCGCGCGTGGTGGTTCGCCCACATGGGCGGAATGCTCGGCTCGTACATCGCGGCCGTATCGGCCTTCTCCGTCGTCAACTTCACGTTTCTGCCGTCCACCCTACGCTGGCTCTGGCCCACCGCCCTCGGCGTGCCCCTGATCACCGCCTGGATCACCTACTACAAGATTCGCTTCCGCAGCGCCGCGAGCGCCCGCGCCGAGGTCGTGACCACGCGCTGACCCGCACGATCTCCCCTTCCGGTGCGACAATGCCCGGGCAGATCGGACCGGAGGGGCACGATGGCGATCGCGGACTTCGGGATGTTCGACTGGATCGATCGGCGGCAGCACGGGCCGCTCGGCCAGCTCTACGAGGATCGGCTGCAGCTCCTGGAGCAGGCGGAAGCGGCGGGATTCTTCTGCTATCATCTGGCCGAGCACCACGCCACGCCGCTCGGCATGGCGCCGTCGCCTTCGGTGTTCCTCGCCGCCGCGGCACAGCGCACGCGCCGCATTCGCCTGGGCCCGCTCGTCTATCTGTTGCCCCTGTACTCGCCGCTGCGATTGATCGGCGAGATCTGCATGCTCGACCACCTGAGCGGCGGGCGGCTCGAGCTCGGCGTGGGACGCGGCGTGTCGCCCTACGAGGTCGGCTATCACGGCTTCGATCCGACATGCACGCGCGCGATGTTCCAGGAAGCGCTCGAGGTGATCGTCACCGGCCTGACGAGCCCGCGGCTGACCTACCACGGCGAGCACTACCGCTACGACGACGTCCCGATGGAGCTCGCGCCGCTCCAGCGTCCGTATCCGCCGCTCTGGTACGCGACGAGCAACGTCGACAGCGTGTCCTGGGCCGCGGCGCAGGGCATGAACTTCGTGGGGCTCGGCCCGGCCGAGGCCTATCGCGCCTTCGTGGAGCGATATCGGGCGGTCTGGCCGGCGCATCGCGACGACCCGGGGCGGCTCAACGCGCACGTCCAGGCGCCGCGCATCGGCATCAACCGGCAGGTCGTCGTCGCCGAGACGGACGCGGACGCAGAAGCGATCGCGCGCGCGGCCCATCCCCGCTGGGCGGCGAGCTTCGTGAAGCTCTGGGCCGACCACGGGGACACGACCTACGCCCAGCGCGTGAACCTCGACGCGGCGCTGCGCCACGAGACGATCCTGGTGGGCTCCCCGGAACGCGTGCGCGATCAGGTCGCGCGCCTGCTCGACACCACCGGGGCGAACTATGTGATCTGCTGCTTCGCGTGGGGCGACCTCACCCAGGAACAGTCGCGACGCTCGCTGCGGCTCTTCGCCGAGCGGGTGATGCCGGCGTTTCGGGGAACCGCCGCTACGCCAGCTCTTTGAGGCGAGGATAGACCTCGCGGACGAACATCTGCATGCCCTTGACCGTCTCGTCGTGGTCGAGGAATCCCGCCTGGCCCATGATGAGCAGGTGCCCGAAACCGCCGACGTGCTCGTACATCTTCATGATCTGGCGGTAGACCGAGTCCGGGTTGCCGGCAAAGACGAGGCCGTTTTCCATGAGCGGGCCGAGCGCCGGGTTCTGGAACATCTTGAAGATGCCCGGGTTCGTGCCCTTCATCGCGTTCACCGTCGCCGCGGTCGGGTGATAGCCGGGCGGGCTCGTGAACTGGGCCGGGACCTTGTTGGACTCGAGATACCACATCAGCTTGCGTGCCCCGGCGTACCCCTCCTCGTCGGTCTCGCCCACGTACACGAGCGCGGCGTAGGCGAAGCGATCGAGCGCCGGGGTCGAAAGCTCGAGCTCCGCGCGCCGCTCGCGATACGAGTCGAAGACACTCTTGGTGCCCTCGAAGCCCGTCAGGAAGCACGCGACGATGTAGCCGCGCTCGCCGACGGCGCGCGCGCTCGAGGGGCTGAGCGCGGTGATCCAGATCGGCGGATGCGGCTCCTGGTACGGCCGCGGCCAGATGTTCACCTGCCGGTGATGGAAGTACTTGCCCTCCCAGTTGAAGGGGCCGTCGTGGCTGGTCCACGCCTTGACGATCAGGTCGTGCGCCTCCCAGAAGCGATCCATCATCCGGGTCGGCCGATGATTGCCGGCCGACATCTCGTACGGCACGCCGCGCACGAAGCCGCACTCGAGCCGCCCGCGCGAGTAGACGTCGACCATCGCCATCTCCTCGGCCACGCGGACCGGCTCGCGACGGTTCGCGATCGGGTTGCCGAGGATCAGCAGGCGTGCCTTGCGCGTGTCGCGCGCGAGCGCGCCCATCACGACCGCCGCCGACGGATTCAGGTTGGTCGCCGTCTGGTGATGCTCGTTCACCATGATCTCGAGGCCGAGATCCTCGGCGATCTTCCACTCGTCGATGAAGCGGTGATAGAGATCGGCGCCGATCTTGGGATCGTAGTAGCGGTTGGGCAGCTTCACCCGGATCGAATCGTATTCCTTCGCCTCGGGCAGGAGGTGATACGCGTTCTCGCTGAAGAACCAGGCCCGCATGCTCACGGTCGACCTACGCCTTTCGCCCGCCGATGAATCCGCTGACCCGCTCGACGAGCGCCCCCGGCTCCTCCAGGTGAGGAAAGTGGCCGGCCCCGGGAATGGTTTCGAAGCGCGCACCGGGAATGGCGGTGCGGAACGCGTCGCCGTAGTACGCGGCGGTGACGAACCGATCGTCCGCACCCCACAGGAGCAAGGTCGGCAAGGTGATCCGGTGCAGCCACTGGCGGAGCTTCGGGTTGTGGAAATACGGCTCCCAGGCGTAGAGCGCCGTCGCCTCGCGATTGCGCGCGATCACCGTGAGCTGATCGTCTGAGAGCCGGTTGTGGTCGACGGCCATCTTGGCCGGATCGCGGTATTGCAGGCGCGCGACCTCGTCCGGCGGGAGCGCGAAGATGTCGGGGATGTCGCGCGTCTCTCGGTCACCCACCTTGATGCCGAGCGGCGCGACGAGGACGAGCCCGCTGAAGCGGTCACTGCACTTCACCGCCATCTCCGCCGCGATCCAGCCGCCGAGCGAGGAGCCGACCACGGTGACGTCGCGGAGGTCCCGCTCGGCGAGCAGGTCGAGATACAGGTAGGACAGGTCGTCGACGGTGTCGATGCTCGCCACGTCGGGCGAGTGGCCGAAACCGGGATGCGAGGGCGCGAGCACGCGGCCGTGCGCCGCGAGCAAGTCGAGAAACTGTGCGCCCGGATCGAGGCCTTCCTCGCCGTGGAGCCAGAGGATCGGCCGCCCCTGCCCACGCTCGACGACCTCCAGCCGAACACCGTGCACGGTCGCCCAGCCCGCTTGAGTCACGTTGGTCGCCATGTCGCTCCGGACTATATCAAGAACGCGCGCGTTCGAGCAGCGCCACGATGCGCGCCGCCGTCACCGGCGTCTCGGTGACGCGCACGCCGAACGGGGCCAGGGCATCCTCGATCGCGTTGGCGATGGCCGCCGGCGGCGAGATGGCGCCGCCCTCGCCCAGGCCCTTGACGCCCAGCGGGTTGCGCGGCGAGGGGAACTCCAGGTGCACCGTCTCGATCGGCGGAAGATCGTCCGCCTTGGGCACCGCGTAGTCCATCAGCGAGCCGGTCAGGAGCTGGCCCGTCTCGTCGTAGACCATCTCCTCGAAGAGGGCGCCGCCGACACCCTGCGCGACGCCGCCATGGACCTGGCCCTCCACGATGACCGGATTGATGACGCGACCGCAGTCGTGGGCCACGATATACCTGAGCAGGGTCACCCGGCCAGTCGCGACGTCGACCTCGACCTGCGCGACGTGGACGGCGCTGGCATAGGTGACGGTCGGCACGTGGTGGTAGGCGCTGGCCTCGAAATCGGGTGGCGCCACGCCGGGCTTCGCGAAGGTCGGCATCGACAGCTGGATTACACGCGCGATGTCAACCGCCGAGGCCGGCGAGCCCCTGACGAACGCTCGGCCGTCCTCGATCTCGATGTCGTCCGGCGCCGCCTCGAGCAGCGCGGCCGCCGCGCGCGTCAGCTTCGTCCGCACCTCGCGGCACGCGTCGACGATCGAGCTGCCCGCGGTGACCGCGCTCCGGCTCGCGAACGTCCCGACACCGAACGGCACCGCGGCGGTGTCGCCGCCGATGACGGTCACCCAGTCCATCGGGACGCCGAGGGCGTCGGCCGCGATCTGGGCGAAGCTGGTCTCGTGTCCCTGACCCGAGTTGATCGCGCCCGTCGCGACGAGCACGCGGCCGGCGAGATCGAGCTTGACCGTCGCGCCCTCGAAGGGGCCGATCGCGGTGCCCTCGACGTAGCCGGACATGCCGATCCCGCGGTGGATCCCCTGCGCGCGCCAGCGCGGCTGTTCGGCCCGGAACTTCCGGTAGTCCGCGGCCTCCAGCGCCTTCTCGAGCGCCTCGGGGAAATCGCCGGTGTCGTACACGAGCGGGTTGCCGTCGCGATAGGGCATGCCGAAATCGTAGGGGAGCTCGTCCGGGCGGATGTAGTTGCGCCGTCGAAGCTCGGCCGGGTCCATCCGCAGCTCGCGCGCGAGACAATCGACGATGCGATCCATCGCGAACACCGTCTCGGGACGGCCCGCGCCGCGATACGGCGCATTCGGCGTCTTGTTCGTCACGACCGCCTGAACGTCCACCCGCATGTGCTTGATCCGGTGCGGCCCGATCAGGTGCGCGACCGTGTTGTACGGGAGCACCACGCCCCAGACGTTGTAGGCGCCGAGGTCGAGCCAGATCCGGTCGCGCACACCGAGGATCGTGCCGTCGCGCGTGGCGGCGAGCGAGATCGCGTGCACTTGGTGGCGCGCGTGCGCGGCGCCGGACATGTGCTCGCGCCGGCTCTCGATCCACTTCACGGGCCGGCCGAGCGCGACCGCCGCGATCGGGATCAGCGCATCCTCCGCGTACCCCGACGCCTTCGTGCCGAAGCCGCCCCCCAGGTCCGGCGCGATGACGCGGATCTTGTGCGGCGGCAACCCGAGCGCGCCGGTGAGCCCCTGCTGGACGAAGTGCGAGACCTGCGTCGAGTTCCAGGTGGTCATCGTTCCGTCGCGACGGTCCCATGACGCGACCACGCCGCGGTTCTCGAGCGGCATGCCGACGTAGCGCTGGATGTGGAACGTCTCGCCGACGGTGACATCCGCCCGCGCGAACGTGGCGTCGGCATCGCCGATCGAATGCGTGAAGCCGACGCCGATGTTGCTGCCCCACTCCGGGTGCAGGATCGGCGCGCCGGGCTCCGCGGCACGGGTCATGTCGACGACCGGCCGCAGCAGCTCCCAGTCCACCCGGATCAGGTCGACCGCGTCCTCGGCGCGCTCCGGGCAGTCGGCCACGACCATCGCGACGATCTCGCCGACATAGCGCGCGCGATCGCGGCAGAGCGCCCACTGGGGCGCCTGGCGGATGTCGAACTTGACGACGGCCGCGAGGCCGGGGGGCACGGCGCCGAAGAGCGGCAGCGGCTTCATCCACCGCGCCAGGTCGTCGAACGTGAACACGCGAACGACACCCGGAGACGCCGCGGCGGCGGCCGTGTCGATCTTGACGATGCGCGCGTGAGCGTGGGGCGAGCGGAGGAACGCCGCGTGGAGCAGGCCCGGGACGACCACGTCGTCGATGAAGCGTCCTTCGCCGCGGAGGAATCGCGGGTCCTCCCGCCGCTTCACCGACGCGCCGAAGAATTTTGCGCCCATGACTAGGCCCAGCCCGCGACTATACACCTGCTTCCCGCAGGTGGAATCGTGCGCTATTCTCGCTGGCACATCCTCGATCCCGCAGGAGGCCTTCG
>CAYVHH010000448.1:0-28774 GCA_964450175.1 uncultured bacterium
ACGCCATCGGCCCTACGGTCATGGCTCCGAGCCCCTTGTCCTGAACCTGCCCGGTGTAGCGGTTGCAGCCACCGAGCCCTGAGAGGCGAACGCCGTCGAAGGTGGCCGTCGGCGACCGCATGCCTTGCGGGAGCGGCTGCCCGCCGAGACTCACGAGGGTCCACGTGGCGCCGGAGAGCGTCGCCAGTGAGAGATTCGCGGGCGGACCGGATGACGACGGGCCGTCGCCGGGCGCGCAGCCGGCGATCGAGAGGAGGACGCACGCCGCGATGGCGAGCCCGGCGAGGCTAGAAGCGGACATAGAGGCGGAGACCGCCGATGACCCCGGTATCGACCTCGCTGAGCCCGGCACCGGACGGGTTGATTCTCTTCTTGATCGCCGGATTGACGATCTGCAGATCGAGCGAGGCGTTGAGCCACGGCGTGAGCACGGCGTTGTAGTACATCTCGACCACGTCGTCGTGGTCGAGGCCGAGGTTCAGCTGAGTGCGCAGGAACGGCACGAAGTTGGAGGTGAGATCGGCTCGCGCCCAGCCGACGCCGAAGTTGTCCTGACGCCGCCCCGGCACGATCCCGTTGCCGCCGATTCCCACGTTGTAGGAGTACTTGACCGGATTCACGATCCCGTCGGAGGCGCCGAACGTGAAGAACATGCCGATCCCGCGCTTGGGGTCGCCGCTGGGCTGCCAGAGGTACTGATCAAAGCCGTAGTAGATGGCCCAGGTGCTGTTCTCCTTCCGCGGAGGCTGCACCGGGGCGAGCAGCTGCGGGAAAAAGCGTTCGAGCAATCGCTCGAGGCGTGGACCCGGATCCCCCAGCAGCGGAAACTGGTTGGTCAGCAGCATCCGGGAGATGTTGGACGGGTCCTGGCTGAGCGCGAGCCGAGTCTTGTCGCTCCACATCCCGCCGCCCTGCTGATGACCGACGAGCCCGAACGGCTTGATCGTCACCTTCCCGCCGGCGACAACCGTGAAGCCGTCCTGGAACGCTTCGCTCACATCGTTGTTGGTCGGCGTGCCACTCGGATCGAGCAGCAGTGCCGACAAGAGCACGTTCTCCCACGGTATGGCGATGATTCCGCCGCCGAACGCCGAGATCGGAACCAGGTCCATGGACATGGGAAAGACCAGCCCGGTGTTCATGAACTGGGTGCGATAGTTCCCCGCGAACTCCCCCTGAAACCCCTCGAGCGTGAAGACCTTGCCGATCATCAAGCCGAACTTGGTACTGAGGAACTGCATGAAGGTCGCGTTCGTGAGCGCGGTGGTCTGATCGCCGGGAAACGGTACGATGGCCGCCGTGTTGACCGGCACGATCGCGCCCGACTGCAGCAACACGTTTTCCCCGAAGCCGCTGTTCGCGGACAGCTTCAGGAAGCCGCCGGGCCAGAGCCCGAGCTTGCCGGAGTCGACGTTGAGCGTGTATTCGGCGTTGCCCCAGAACTCCGAGCCGGTTTCGTGGCCGCCGGTCATGACGCTCTGGGGCGTCAGCAGCAGGTCGACGTCGAACACGACACCCTTCTTGCCGAGATCGTCGCGCAGGCCGAACCAGCTGCCGGTGAGCCGGGGCCGGGACCAGAGGTCGCCGCCCCACGTGGGCGGCACGTCGATCGGCTGCGCGCTCGCCGGGACCACGGAGCACAGCAGCAGCAGTCCGACCAGGATCATCGCGGCGTACCGCGCGATCCCGAAGCACAGTACGCTCATCGAGTAACCTCCAAGGGTTGCCGACGTGGACCGCGATTGCCGGCCCTCACCATTCCGGTGATGCCGAAAAGATTCAATCGGACCTTGGTCCCAGATAGCGCTCCAGAATGCGAGCGAACTCGTCCGGCAGGACGACGCCGCCCATCAGCTCGCTCGTCTCGCGAAAGTAGACCCGGCCGAGCGTGGTGCCGTCGGCGAGCCAGAGCGTGACCAGGTACCGGGGCTCGGCGATCGCGTGCACTCGCGGGGCGCGCACGACGCCCGTCGCGATCATCTCGACGAGCGCGGTGACGTCCTGCGACGACGTGATCGCCGCCGGCTTCGTGGCCATCGCCTGTGGCGGCTCGCCCCGCTGGACGTCGATGGCGCGCACCTTGCCGACGACGCCGTAGAGGTCGGCGCCGACCTTCGCACGCGGATTGCGCCAGGCTTGATAGAGGAAGATGCGATCCTTCCAGATCGCCGCGAGGCGGAAATTGGTCGGGTAGCCCTGGACCGCGTACACGCGGGTCCCCGATGGCAAGAAGGCCGCGGACGCGTCGACACCGTAGGGGCAGCCGCGCGTGTCCTCGCCGAACGAGCATTCGACGACCGCGAACTCGGGTCCGAGGTCGGCGCGCGTGAGGGGGCGACCCGGCTCGTCGGTCGTCCAGCGGATGTAGTCGATGCCGTCGAACGTGATGTAGTCGAGGAGGGTCGTGGCGCCGGCACGGTCGAGCGACGTGACGAGGCCCAGCGCCAGCAGCGCGAGCACGGCGCGCCTGACCAAACGCAGGCGGCGCATCGACCCAGCCATGGCGTGGACACCGTAGTCCCCTGCCACCGGCCGGTCAAGCAATGGCGGCGCGGCTCCGCGCTCAGCCACCCGCGGCCGGCGCCGGAATTGTGTCCTCCGAACGTCGCGGACGACTGAGTCGAGCCACCAGCACGACGTAGGCGATGTCGAGGCCGTAGGCGAGGGCGACGGTGACGACGAGCCCCAGCCGCTCGAGGCAGAGGAACGCGACCACGTTGAACAGGCACACGCCGAACACCCCGGACGGGAATCGCTTGATGAACGGCTTGATCACATCGCTTCCATAGTGCCAGTGCAGGATGACGATCACCGGCAGGGTGTTGACCGGAAACGCGACGATCAGCCCGGACCACTTCGGCCCGAGCAGATGGGCGAGCGAGGTCACGGTGACGACCGCGAGCGCCGAGACCGCGGCGCGGGCCGCGAGCAGCCAGGGTGAGGCCGGGACCCGCCGAAGCTCCGCCGTGTCGGGCAGGGTGCGCACCATCCAGCTCGTGACGCCACACACCGCGGCGGCGAACGGAACGACGGTGGCGTGGGTCAGCGGGATGGCGGCGTAGAGCCGCGTGGCCAGGACGAAGCTCGCCGCCCCCAGGAGCACGCTCGCCGCGATCGACGCCGCGCGTGGCGCGGGTACGAGCTTCGTCGCCGCCACATAGGCGAGCAGGACCGGAATCGTCGAGCACATGCCCGAGATGTTCCAGAACGAGCTCTGTGCGGCGAAGGCGGGTCCCTGCTCGATCGCGAAGAAGATCAGCGAGACCACCGCCATCTGCGGCGTCGCGGCGAAGAGGCCCCCGAGACGCGGGCCGAGGCGCTCGGCCGCCGCGGTCCCGAGGAGCACGAAGCCGGCGGACACGACGATCTTCGCGATCAGGAGGGCGAGCGGAGCGGAACCGAGCGACGGCACCCTGCCTACGATACAACGAATCGCCGGTGTGACCCTTGACCTGACGCGCACGACCCTGCGATCTTATCGGCCATGAGCGACCGCAAGTACCGCCAGCAGGGCTATCGGGGCCCGAACCCGGAGCCGCGCCGACCGTCACCCCCTCCACGCCCGGCGGCCGACGCGCCGAGAGGCAGCATGCTCGCCAAGCACACCGTTTCGCGGTGCGCGGCGTGTGGGGCGGTCCTCCCGATCGCCACCTCGTCGCTCGAGCAGTGTCCGAGCTGCCGCGCGGCCATTCACGCCTGCCGCCAGTGCACCCACTTCGAGCCGAGCCGGCGCTTCGAGTGCGCGGAGCCGATCCCAGAGAAGATCGCCGACAAGAACGCCCGGAACCAGTGCGCCGCCTTCTCGCTGCGCGTGACGGTCGAGCGCGACGCCTCGCCCGACTCGACGCGCCCCAGCGACATCCGGCGCGGCTTCGACAACCTCTTCAAGAAGTAGCCCGGCGGTGACCGCGCTCCTGCTCGCCGCGTTGCTCGTCGTGACCGCGGCGGTGGACGGGCGCGCGCAGGCACCGATTCGCCGCTCGCTGACCGGCCGCCTGCTCGTGGCCACCGACACGCTTCGCGATCCGCGCTTCGCGCGCACCGTCGTCTACATCGTGCGGCACCGGGCGGAGGGTGCGTTCGGGCTGGTCGTCAACCTGCCGCTGGGCGAGATTCCCATCGAGCGCGCGCTCCGGCCGTTCGGCCTCGAGGTGCCGCCGGGCAGCGGCGACGTGCGCGTCTACTACGGAGGCCCCGTCGATGAGCGCCGCGGCTTCGTCCTGCACACGCCGGACTGGACGGGCGAGGGCACGACGGTGATCGACGCTCACTTCGCGATCACCGAGGATCCCCGGATCCTCCAGGCGATCGCCGCCGGCTCCGGCCCCCGCCGGGCGATGTTCTGCGTGGGCTATGCCGGCTGGGGTCCCGGACAGCTCGACGCCGAGATGACGACCGGCGCGTGGGGCGTCGCCCCTGCCGACGAGCGGCTCGTATTCGACGAAGACCCGCAGCAGAAATGGATCGAGGCCACGACCCGCCGGCTCCTCGACCTCTAGCTGCCAAGGAGAATGCGCTCATGAAGACCATCGACATCCACGCTCACCTCGTGCCGAAGTCGCTGTGGCAAGCGGTGGACGCCGGCCGCGACTGGCACGGCTTTCGCCACGAGCCCGGCGACGGGATCGGCGCCATGCTCGGAGGCGGCCGGCGCACGGCCTTCAATTCGCCCAAGGTGCGCTTCACGACCGAAGAGCGACTGAAAGACATGGACGCGCAGGGCGTGGACGTCCAGGTCGTCTCCATCCACACGCCGTTCTTCGGCTATCACCTCGATCCGGCTCAGGGCCGGGCGCTGGCGCGCGAGGTGAACGACGAGATCGCGGCCATGACCCGGCAGTGGCCGCAGCGCTTCGCGGGACTCGCCACCCTGCCCGTCCAGGACGTGAAGGCCGCGATCGACGAGCTCGAGCGCGCGGTCACCGTGCTGGGCTTGAAAGGGGCCGAGCTCGACACGATCGTGAACGGCGAGAACTGGGACGAGCCCAAGTTCCTGCCGCTCTTCAAGGCGGCCGAGGCTCTGGGCGCCGTGCTCTTCTTCCATCCGCAGCCGCAGCACAATTTCCTGATGCAGCGTACGACCAGGTACGGCCTGTTCAACAGCCTCGGCGTCATCCTCGAGGACGCGATCGTCGTCGCGGTCCTGATCTTCGGCGTCCTCGAAGCCTGCCCCGACCTCAAGGTGTGCATCGCGCACGGCGGCGGCCCCGCCTGCTACGCGATGGGACGCCTCGACCGGGGCTGGCAGGGCACGCCCGTCGAGCGGCGCAGCATCCCGCAGCCGCCCAGCTCGTACCAGCGTCGGCTCTACTACGACAGCGTCGTCGGCAGCGAGAAGGCGCTGCGCTTCTTGATCGACGAGGTCGGCGTCGACCGCGTCGTGCTCGGCAGCGACTGGCCGTTCGTGCCGTGGCACCCGTCGCCGGTGACCTGGGTGCAGGGCCTCAAGACCCTGACGCAGGACGAGAAAGACAGGGTACTCTGGCGCAATCTCGAGTCGCTGCTGAGGCTGTCATGACGCCCGAGCGCTTCGCCAAAGGCATGACCTTCGACGAGTACGTGAAGTTCATCGGCTCGCCGCAGAACCTCGCGCGCGAGGGATTCGACATCCGGCGGTTCGCCCTGGCCAAGCCCCGCGTCGACTGGAGCGGGTATCTCCGCGAGCGCCACGCCAAGGCGCGCCTCAGCGACGAGCAGACCGCGGCGATCACGTGGCTGGCCGCTCAGCCCGGCGGGCCCGCGAAGGTGCTGGTGATCGCCGAGGACTGGTCGTCGGATTGCCGGCGCGATGTCCCGTACCTGGCGCGCCTGGCCGAGGCCGGCGGCCTCGACCTGCGCATCTTCCTCCGTGACGCCGAAACGATGCTGCGCCAGGGGCTGCCCGAGCCGGGCTCACACCCCAACGCCGACCTGGTGCGCGAATACGCGAACGAGAAGAACGGCCAGAAGTTCGGGACGGTGCCGGTCGCCGTCTTCTTCACGCGGGACTTCGTCGAGCTCCATCGCTACATCGAGTATCCGGCCATCTATCACAAGGACCGGGTGATCGGCCATCTCCGCTCGGCGCGGCCGGGCGAGACGGACGAGCAGTCGAAGGCGCGCGGCGGCCGCGATATCGCGACCCTGCTCGACTCACCCTTCTTCGACGTGTGGGCCCGCGCGGCGATCGCGGAGATCATCAGCGCCCTGCACGAAAAGCTCCTGCTCGCTACTCGCCCTTGAGGCGGGGGTCGAGCAGGTCGCGCAGCGCGTCGCCCACCAGGTTGAACGCGAGCACCGCGACCATGATCGCGAGCCCCGAGAACGTCGTGATCCACGGGCAGCACTTGATGTACTGCCGCCCCTCGCTGAGGATGTTGCCCCAGCTCGGCGTGGGCGGCGGAATCCCGAGGCCCAGGAAGGACAGGCTGGCCTCGGTGCGAATGGCGGTGGCGATGTAGAGGGTGGCCACGACCACGAGCGCGTAGAGCGTGTTCGGGAACACGTGGCAGGCCATCACGCGAAGCTGGCCGCTGCCGAGCGCGCGCGCGGCCAGGATGTAGTCCTGCTCGCGGATCGTCAGGGCCAAGCTTCGCGCCAGCCGCAGGAAATTCGGCGTCAGCGCGACGCCGATCGCGAGCATCTCGTTCAGCAGCGACCCGCCCAGCGCCGTCACGATGATCAGCGCCAGCAGCAAGGTCGGAAACGCCATCAGCATGTCGGCGCAGCGCATGATGACGGTCTCCACGTGCCCTCGGCGAACGCCGGCGACGATGCCGAGCGGCACGCCCACCACGAAGCCGAAGAGCACCGACGCGAGCCCGACCTCGAGCGAGACGCGGGCGCCCCAGATGATCCGGCTCAAGATGTCCCGCCCGAACTCGTCCGTTCCGAGAAGATGGCGCTCGATCACCCCCGGTCCCTTCAGCACCGAATCCGAGAACTGGGCCGACGGGCTCAGCGGCGCGATGAGGGGCGCCGCCGCGGCCACCACGATCATCACCGTGGCCATCGCGAGCCCGATGCCGATCGGAAGCCATCGGCGCAGACGCCCGCGGCTGGCGGGGCGCTCTTCCCCTGCCGTCGGGAGCACCAGCTCGACCGGATCGGCGCGGCGAACGAGTGCCATGTCGGGCCCCGCCTACCGGTAGGTGATCCGCGGGTCGACGACGGCGTAGAGCATGTCGACCACCAGGTTGACGACGATGATGATCATCGTGAACACGGTGATGGCGCCCTGCGCCAGCGGATAGTCCCGGGCCCCGATCGCATCGACCAGCATCTTGCCGAGCCCCGGTCGTGTGAACACGGTCTCGGTGAGCACGGTGCCGGTCAGGGCGATCGCGACGAAGATGCCGATGATCGTGAGCAGCGGTACCAGCATGTTGCGCAGGGCGTGCTTGTAGACGACCAGGCGCTCGCGCTGTCCCTTGGCGCGGGCGGTGCGAATGTAATCCTGGCTGATCACCTCGAGCATGGCCGAGCGCGACAGCCGGCTCACGGTGGCCGCCAGGGTGAAGCCCAGCGCGAGTGCCGGGAGCACCAGATGGTGGAGCACGTCCCCCACCGCCGCCAGGAAGTCGCGCGGCTGGGCGAAGACCTCACCCGACGCGATCATGGCGAAGACGCCGTCGAGATCGCCCCCGCCGATCAGCGGGAACAGATCGAAGTGGAGCGAGAACACGATGAGCAGCAGGATGCCCAGCCAGAAGACGGGCATCGAGAGCCCGAGGAGCGCGATGATCCGGAGCGGATAGTCGATGAGCGGGCTCCGGCGCTTGAGCGCCGAGACGATCCCGATCGGGATCCCGACCAGCGCCGCCACGATCGCGCTGGCGAAGACCAGGAGGAACGTGTGCGGGAACATCCGACCGATGTACTCGCTGACCGGGTAGCCCTGGCGGAACGAGTTGCCGAAGTCGAAGCGGATCGAGCGCCAGAGGTAGTCCGCGTACTGCACCGCCAGCGGCCGATTCAGTCCGAGGTTCTTCGTGCAGTCGGCCAGCGCCTCGCTGGTCGCCTGGTCGCCCATCATCGCCACGCACGGATCGCCGGGCAGCACCCGCATCGCGAAGAAGACGATGCTCATCGCCCCCAGCAGCATCGGAATCGCGATCATGAGACGGCGCGAGATGTACTGGAACATCAGTTGAGGACCTTGAGCAGCTCCGGATAGTTGTAGCTGTAGTGCAGCGAAAACTCGCCGTATTCCGGATCGAACGGCGTGCTCACCCGCTTCGGGTTCCGCGCCCACTGCCCGGGCACGTCGCTGATCGGCAGGCAGACCAGGTCCTTCTGCATGCGCTTCTGGGCCTCGTGATAGATCGCCGCGCGCTTCTTCACGTCCCGCTCGACCCGCCCGGCCGCCAGCAGATCGTCGATCCCGCGGTAGTGGGCGAAGTTGGTGCCCTTGTTGCCGGTCGCCGGATCGGGAATCTCCTTGGAGTCGAAGAACAGCGAAAGCCACGGGTCGGCGTCGGGGATGCGCGTGCCGCCGTAGAGCACGAAGGGGTCGAGGTTCTTTCGGATGTTCTCGTGGAAGGTCGCGTGCTCGACGACCTGGAGCTCCACGATGATGCCGACCTTGCGGAGCTGCTCCTGGGCGAGGGTCAGCACTTTGGGGTAGAAGAACGACTTGCTGATGAAGTAGTTCTTGATCGTGAAGCCGTTCGGGTAGCCCGCCTCGGTCAGGAGCTTCTTC
Source organism: uncultured bacterium (assembly GCA_964450175.1). Lineage (GTDB taxonomy): Bacteria > Methylomirabilota > Methylomirabilia > Rokubacteriales > CSP1-6 > AR31. The sequence goes on from CAYVHH010000448.1 coordinate 8,681, forward strand.
GCGAGCTCCGGATTGTAGGGCGGAAACTCCATCGGGATGTGCCCGAAGTAGCCGTCCGGCAGACAGCTCGTCGCGACCCGCGCCAGCCCGCCCGGGTACATCGTCTCCTTGATCGCCTTGCGGTCGATCGCGTGCATGAACGCCTTGCGGACACGGATGTCGTCGAACGGCGCCTTGGTCATGTTGATGTAGAAGCGCTCCTGCCCGCCGGGGCCCCGGCGGTCGATGACGGCGCCCATCTTCTTCACCTGGTCGGCGAAGTCGGCGGTGACCGCCTCCGGGTAGAGCAGGTCGAACGTGCCCTTCTCGAGGCCGATCAGCTTCGTCGCGTCTTCGGGGACGTCGTACCAGTGCACCTCGTCGATCTGGGGACGACCGGCGTAGAACTTGTCGAAGGCCTTGAGGACGACCTTCTCCCGCGGTGAATTCCGCTCGAAGTAGAACGGGCCGGTGCCGACCGGGCTCCACTTGAACTGGTCGCCGAGCTTCTCGGCCGCCTTCTTCGAGATGATGTAGCCCTGCTGGTAGCCCACCATCCGCAGCAGGAAGATCGGATCGAACGACTTCAGCGCGATCTGCACCGTGTAGGGATCGACGATCTCGATCGACTTGATCACGTCGAGATTGACGCCGTAGCGGGTGCCCGGCGCCTTGTTGATCTGCCGCTCGAAGCTGAACTTGACGTCCTCCGCGGTCAGCTCGCCGTAGCCCTTGTGGAACTGCACGCCCTTCCTGAGCTTGAGCGTCCAGATCGTGCCCTCGGGCGAGAGCGTCCAGCTCTCGGCCAGGTCCGGCTCGACCTCGGCCGTCGTGACCTTGCCGTCCTTGATGGCGAAGCGCGTGAGCCCGCGGAACATGAAGCGCGCGATCGCCTGGCTCTGCCCGAGGGTGCTCGAGTGCGGGTCGAGCGTGTCGGGCTCCTTGGCGGCGATGTTGAGGATCTTCTTCTGCGCCTGCGCGGTCGCCGGCGCGACGAGCCCGGACCCGGCGAGCGCCGAGACGAGCAAGAACAAGAACCAGCAGAGCCGGGTCGGCCGTGCCATAGATCTCTCCTCTTTCGTTGAGCAAACGACGGGTGAGCGGGACGCGCGTCCCGGAAAACGACTGGAAGACTTCGAGGGCCACCACCGCGAGCGCGATTCGAGCATTGCCACCTCGATCGAATCGGTCCGGGACGGTCTTGGAGGGGCCCGGGCGTGCTTGGGTCGTTGCCGCTGCTGCCCGGCCCAGCCTCGAGAATGGCCGCTACGATATACCTCCGCCTGCCCCTGTCAAGCCGCCCCCCTCGGCGTGGCCGCGGGCCTTGCGCGGCCCGTCAGATCGGGATCGGCAGGTCGAAGAGGGGGGCGTACTGCTGGGCGCCGAACACGTCGCGCTCGCCGGGGCTGCCGCTCGGCCGCTCGCGACGGATCGTGAACTTGATCGCGAGGGCCGGATCGAACTCGACGAACGTGGTGATGCGCTCGCGCGCGACCGAGTAGAGCCGCATCACGACTTCGGGCGTGAGGGCGCGGCTTCGCTTCACCAGCTCGTAGCTTTCGCGGTCCTTGAACACGATGTCGAACGTGATCTGATCGACGCCCGCGTTCTTGCTCCGGATCGTCTTCGCCAGCTCGACCAGCGGCTTCGTGGTCATCGGCCCACCGCCTCGAGCTTCACGGTCGCGAGCTCGAGCGGATCGGCGAGCGGCAGCACGTGGTTCACGGTCCACTCGTAGCCCGGCTTGCCGCGCAGCACCTCGTCCATCATCAGGGCCGCCGTGCCGGCGGTACCCCGGACCTCGGGAAGCCGCGCGTAGAAGAGGTTGCGCGTGCCGAGCGCGCAGATGACCTCGGCGTCCTCCCAGCTCGGCGCGACGGCCTCGACCACCAGGCACAGCTCGTGCGCTGGCGCGCCGCGCCGAGGCTCCGACGGGCCCATGACGCCGTCGCGCCCGTAGACGTGGTAGTAGAGTTGATAGCGCACGCCCGGCTCGCCCCAGCGCTCCTGCACCTTCGAGCGCGCCCAGCCGATGACGGCATCGATGTGGCGGATGGTGTACGGGTCGCGGATCCCCGCGATGGACACCGCGCGCTCGCCGACTTTTCCCGAGCCCTCCAGCTTGATCCGATAGACCGCGTCACGCCGGAACGTGAACCCACTGACGCGCGTCGTGCGCTCGTCGACCTGCTCGTAGCGACAGTGCGTCATGTCGAGCACGCCGCCGGCGACGTGCTCGAAGAACGGGCTCGCGCGCTCGTACATCGCGTGGCTGGCCACCGAGGCAACGGTGCAACGCTGGCCCGGATGCATCGCGGTCACCGAGACCGCATCCGGCGTCACGGTGCCGATGATGCTCTCCTTGCCCATGAAGGGCTCGGCGGCGAACGACGCGCACTCGAGCACCTTGCCGAGGTAGTACGCGGCGGCCTCGGGAAAGCCTGCGCGGATGGCCGGCGCCGCGAACAGACAGGAGTCGCCCGAACGCCCGGCGACGACGACGTCGGCGCCCTGGTCGAGCGCCTGGATGATCGGCTCGACGCCCATCACCGCGACCAGCCGATCCGTACGCGCCAGCACCTCGGGGGTGAGGTCGGCTCGCCCGTCGAGGCCCTCGACGCGGACACCGCTCCGCAGCCGCCGCGCCACCTCGTCGCGGCTCACCTCCGAGAAGATCGTGGCCAACGTGAAGGGCGCGAGGCCGTGACGGCGCGCCAGCTCGCGGATGATCTCGGCGTACTGGTTCACCCCGCGGTCGGTGCCCGCGTCGGAGGCCGAGCCGACGATCATCGGGACGCCGAGCCGCCGCGCGGCCAGCAGCATCAGCTCGAGGTCGTACCGCTGCCACGCCTCGGGACTGCAGTGCTCGTCCGCGCCGAGCGGCTGGGGCCCGATGTCGCAGCTCCCGGAGTCGGCGACGATCGCGTCGGGCCGGCGGCTCACGCCGATATCGAAGCTGCCGCGCTCGATCGGCGTGAAGCCGAGGTGGCCCGTCGGCGAGAGGATCCTCACCCGACTCGACGCATCAACCCGGCGAAACGGTCGAGCGCCGGGAGCACCTCGTCGGCCTTCGCCGGATTCAGGTTGAAGACGAGGCGGGCCACGCCGGCGTCGGCGTAGCGCTGGATGAGGTCCGCGTCCTCGGCCACGCCGAAGACCGTGATCGGCAGGGACGCCGGCTCGCGGCCGGATTCCCTCACGAGCTTCTGGAAATCCGGGAGGAGCTTGATCACGTCGCCGTACTCGGGCCGCCGTGCGTGCGGCATCCATCCGTCCCCGTACGCGATCGCGCGGCGGGCGCCGTACGGGAACGCCCCGCCGACGATCACCGGCGGGTGCGGCTTCTGGACGGGCTTCGGCCACGTCATCATCGGCGGAAACTTGACGAACTCGCCGTTGTACTCGGGCTTCGACTTGGTCCAGATCGCCCGCATCGCCTCGACGCGCTCGCGCATCACCTTGAAGCGCGACGTGAACTCGGTGCCGTGGTCGAGCATCTCTTCGGCGTTCCAGCCGGCCCCGATGCCGAACAGGAAGCGTCCGGCCGAGACTTGATCGAGGCTCGCGACCGCCTTCGCGGTCTGGATCGGATCACGCTGCACGACCAGGCACACGCCGGTGCCGACGCGCAGCCGGGTCGTCGCGGCCGCGGCCGCCGCGAGCGTCACGAAGGGATCCATCACGTCGTAGTACTTCTTCGGCAGGTCGCCGCCCTGGGGAAACGGGGACCGGCGCGACAGCGGGATGTGCGAATGCTCCGGGGCCCAGAGCGATTCGAACCCGCGCTCTTCGAGCGCGCGGCCGAGCTCGGCCGGCCCCATCGAGTAGTCCGTGAAGAAGATCGCCGCCCCGAAGTTCATGCGCCGTCTCCTAGCTCGGAAGTTTGTCGCCGTCGGTCGGCGCCGCGACCTCGAACGCGTTGACGACGCCGGACAGAAGCGCGAAGTAGTTCGCCGCCGCCGTGAGCTCGACGAGCCACTGCGCATCGTGGCGCTTCTTGAGCGCGTCGAAGGCCGCCTGGTCGATCCGGTTCGTGCGCATGAGCTGGCGGACGTAGTTCACGATCTCGCGCTCCTCCTCGGGAAGCCGGGTGGCGTCGCCCCTGGCGCGCAGCAGATCGATCGTCGCCTCGCTCACCCCGTTGCGGCGGGCGGCGCCCACCTGCGCCGACCACACGTAGGCGGCCTCGCGCTCGCGGACGGCGGCCAGGATGGCGACCGAGCGGAGCTTCGGCTCGGTCACGCTCTCGTCGCGAAAGAACGTAACGAGACCGAGCACGCGCTCGGCGAGCTTGGGGCTGTGCAGCAGCATGCTGAACGGCCCTCGCACACCCCCGAACACCTTCACCACCGCATCGACGACGGCGTGCTGCTCGGCGGGAACATCGGATTTGCCGGTAACCGGTGTGAGTCGTGGCATGATGCGCTCTCCTTTCGCGAGATCGTCCTGGGCGCCTCGCGGCAACCGCCGGAAGGATGGCACAGATTCGTTGACATTGCTCGCCGGGCTCCCCACAATCCCGCCGCGAAAGGAGCTTCGCATGGCACGCTGCGTCCTCGTTCTCCTCTGGCTCTGCGCGCTCGTCGTCGCGCCCGCTTCGGCGCAGGAGCCCGTGCGGCTCGGCGTCCTGACGATCCGCTCCGGGCCGATCGCGTCGTGCGGCCGCCAGATGGAGGAAGGGCTCCAGTTCGCGCTGAAGGAGCGCGGACACGTCCTCGGCGGGCGCAAGGTCGAGGTCTTCTTCGGCGATTCGGCCGGCCAGCCGGCGCAAACCCGCGCCAAGACCCTCGAGCTCGTCGAGCGGAACCGTGTCCACGTGCTGACGGGGCCGGTCGCCGCCTTCGAGGCGTACGCGATCAGCGATTACGTCCGGCAGACCGAAACGCCGACGGTCATCTCTCCCGCCGCGGCCGACGACATCACCCAGCGCAAGACCAACCCGTGGTTCGTGCGTGCCACGATGAGCGGCTCGCAGGTCACCCACCCGCTCGGCGAGTACGCCGCCAGGAAGCTCGGCTACAAGCGCATCGCGACGATCTCCGACGACTTCGCCTACGGTCACGAGCACACCGCCGGCTTCCAGCGGACGTTCGAGGAAAATGGCGGCAAGATCGTGCAGAAGCTCTGGCCGCCGATCGTCACGCCCGACTACGGGCCCTACATCGCCCAGCTCAAGACCAACGTCGATGCGATCTACGCCGGCTTCGGCCCCACCAACGGCCAGCGCTTCCTCAAGCAGTACTCCGAGTTCGGTCTGAAGCTGCCCGTGCTCGGCATGGTGACGACCACCGAGGAGTCGAGCCTCAAGTCGATGGGTGACGAGGCGCTCGGCGTGATCACCGCCGGCACTTACAGTGCGGCCATCGACACGCCGACGAACAAGAAGTGGGTCCAGGCGATGCGCGCCGAGTACAAGGACGATCCCGGCTACTGTACGATCGGCGGCTACCTCGGCATCCTGTTCGTCGAAGCCGGCATCAAGGGCGTCGGTGGACGAATCGAGGACAAGGCCGCGTTCATGAAGGCGCTGCGCGCCGTGCAGCTCGCCGACACGCCGCAAGGGCCGATCCGCCTGGACGCCTACGGCAACCCGATCGTCAACGTCTACATCCGCCGGGTCGAGCGGCGTGACGGCCGGCTCATGAACGTCGTGATCGACACGTACCGAGACGTGAGCCAGTTCTGGAAGTACGATCCGCCCGCGTTCCTGGCCGCGCCGGTCTACTCTCGCGACTATCCGCCGGCGAAAAACATCGAGTAGCGCGCCCGGCCCCGCGCGCCGCGGCGCGCGTTGACAACCCGGGCGTTTGCCCCGATAACACCGTCCTATGGACCTCGAACTGAAAGACAAGGTCGCGATCGTCGGCGGTGCGTCGAAGGGGCTCGGTCGGGCCTGCGCGGAAGTCCTGGCGCAGGAGGGCGTCAAGGTCGCGATCTGCAGCCGATCGCAGGCGGACCTCGACAAGGCGGCGAAGGAGATCGGCCGCGACGTGCTCGTCTATGCCGGCGATCTCGATCGCCCCGAGACCATAAGGGACCTGGTCGCGAAGACCGTCGAGCGATTCGGGCGACTCGACATCATGGTCAACAACTCCGGCGGCCCGCCGCTGGCCCGCGCGCAGACGGCCACCGAAGAGCAGTGGGCGACGGCGGTGCAGCGCTCGCTCCTGTTCTTCGCGCGGATGTCGCGCGAGGCGCTGCCGCATCTGAAGCGGCACAAGTCCGGACGCATCATCAACATCCTGGCCAGCACCGTCTATCAGCCGATTCCGAACCTGGCCCTGTCCGGCGCCACACGCATGGGCGTGGTGGCGTTCGCGAAGAGCCTCGCCGACGAGGTCGGGCGCGACGGCGTGCTGGTCAACAACGTCTGCCCGGGTTCCATCCTGAGCGAGCGCATGCTCTCCAACGTGACCAATCGCGCCAAGGAGCTCGGCATCTCGGTCGACGAGGCGCTCGCCCAGCGCGCGGCGGAGACGGCCGTGGGCCGTATCGGCGAGCCGAAGGAGCTGGCCTACCTGGTGGCCTTCCTCGCCTCGGGCAAGTCGAGCTACATCACCGGGACCACGATCCTCGTGGACGGCGGTCTCGTGCGTTCGGTGCTCTGAGCCGGACCGGGAGGACCAGATCATGACCCCCTCATCGCCCAGCCGTCGCGACCTGCTCAAAGGTGCGGCCGCCATCACCGCCGTGACCGCCGTCGGCCAGGTCGCCCCCCGTCGAGCCCACGCGCAGGCGACGACGACCCCGGCGTCGCGCGCGCGGATCGACGCCGTGCTCAAGCAAGCGGTCGACGCGAAGGAAGTGCCCGGCGTCGTGGCGATGGTGGCCACCGACAAGGGCCTCTTCTACGAGCGCGCCTTCGGCACGCGGGAGCTCGCCAAGGGTCCGGACATGACGCTCGACTCCGTCTTCCGCATCGCCTCGATGACCAAGGCGATCACCACGGTCGCGGCGATGCAGCTGGTCGAGCAGGGCAAGCTCAAGCTCGAGGAGCCGGTGCCGAACATCGATCCCGCGCTGGGCTCGCCGCAGGTGCTCGACGGGTTCGACGCCTCCGGCACGCCGAAGCTTCGCCCCGCAAAGAAGCCGATCACCTTGCGCCACCTGTTGACCCACACGTCGGGGTTCTGTTACGAGCAGTGGGACGCCAACATGGTGAAGTACGTGAAAGCCTCGGGCATGCCCTCGACGGCCACCGGCAAGGTCGCGTCGATCCGGATGCCGCTCGTGTTCGAGCCGGGCGAGAAGTGGGAGTACGGCATCAGTCTCGACTGGGCCGGCCGTCTCGTGGAGTCGATCAGCGGCCAGACGCTCGACGCCTACTTCCGCGACAAGATCTTCGCGCCGCTCGGGATGAAGGACAGCACGTACGTCACCTCGGACGAGCAGCGCGCGCGCCAGGCGCGCGTCCACCAGCGCCAGCCCGACGGCACGCTCGTGCCCCAGCCGCTGGAGACGCCGTTCAGCCCGGAGTTCTGGTCGGGCGGCGGGCCGCTGTACTCGACGGGACGCGACTATCTCACCTTCCTGCAGGCGTTGATGCACGGCGGCAGCCACAACGGGACGCGGATCTTGAAGCCGGAAACCGTGGCACTGATGGGCAAGAACCACACCGGCGACATTCCGGCCGGCATCTTGAAGACGACGAACCCGGCGCGCTCGAACGACGTCGATCTCTTTCCGGGCGCCCCGATCCGCTGGGGGCTCGGCTACATGCTGAACATGCAGCCCGGGCCGAACGGTCGGAGCGCCGGCACGGTGAGCTGGGGCGGGATCTTCAACACGTACTACTGGATCGATCCCGCGAAGCGCGTGACCGGGCTGATCATGACGCAGATCCTGCCGTTCGCCGACACGCCGACCCTGAAGCTGTACGGACAGTACGAACGGAGCGTGTACGAGACTCTGAAAGCCGTCTGAGTCGGTCGCGGGCGCTCCGCTCCGAGCGGCGCGGAGCGCCCGCGCTTCACCTCGAGGTCACGCGCCGGGTGTCGTCGCCAGCAGATCGAGATCGGCCTGGGCCGAGGCGCGCCCCGCGTCGCTCAGCGCGTCCGGATCATCCAGACCCAGCCGGCGCACCGACATCTCGAAGCGGTCCTGTATGCGCGCGTCGTTCGCATTCAGGTTGCGCGTGAAGCAGCAGAACTCGAGCTGGAGCCCGTTCGGATCCTTGAAGTAGATCGACTTCGCCCAGTCGTGATCGACGACGTCCGTCACCTCGACGCCCTTCGCGATGAGCTCGTGACGCTTCTCGACGAGCCCCGCCTCCGACCCCGCCTCGAACGCGAAGTGATAGAACGCGCTCGGGACGCCGAGCCCGCGGGTGATTCCGGCGTCGTAGTGCGCCGGTATGCCCGGCACCCCGCGCGCCTCCATGAAGGCCATGAGCTGATCGCGGCCGGTATCGAAGAAGATGTGGCGGATCTGGCCGCCCTCCTTGACCTTGATGATGTCGCAGCGGACCGCCTTGAACCCGAGGACGTTCTCATAGAAGTCGCGGGTCTTGTCGAGGTCCAGGGTCGAGAGACCGAGGTGGGAAAACCCTTTGTTGGTCATGCCGCGCTCTCCTGTGTGTGTGTTGCGCGCCCGTCGCCTCGTGACCCCGACAGCATAGCATCGACGGCATCCGCGGCGGTGGCTCCTGACCGAGCGGTAGCTTATGCTACGGGCGGGCGCAACGAGGCGCCCCACTCTAAAACCCAGGAGATCCGAATGACCGAGCCCGAACATAGCGCTGTCACCCGGCGCGGGTTTCTGAAGACGGGAGCGCTCGTGGCCGCCGCGCCTCTGCTGGCCGACGTGCCGATCGTCTCCGCTCAGAGCCCGGCGCGCGGCGTCAGCAAGGTGCACGACTTTCAGACCTCGGCCGACGTCGCCAAGGCCGAGCAGGAAGGCGAGGTCGTCTACTACGGCCACGACGGCGAGCAGGGCATCGCCACCTTGCTCGAGGCGTTCCGCAAGGACTTCCCGAAGATCAAGACGAACTACGTGCGGCTGCAGACCGGCGCGCTCTACGCGAAGATCACCGCGGAGCGGTCGGCCGGGCGCTTCGGCGTCGACATCCTGCAGCTCTCCGACATCTCGCCGGCGATCGACTTCCAGAAGAAGGGCGGCTGGGAGCAGTACATGTCACCCGAGTACGCCGCGTACAAGCCCGAGTATCAGTCGACCCCGGCCGGCTACTACGGCGTGCCCGGTGTCGGCTTCGCCGGGATCTCCTACAACCGCGCCAAGGTGAAGCCGGAGCAGGCGCCGAAGACGTGGAAGGACATCAACAACCCCGCGTACAAGGACGGCATCAGCGTCAAGCTCGCCACCTCGGGCATGCAGCACTCGCAGTGGTACATCCTGCGCAAGATGTACGGCGCGGACTTCTGGCAGGAGTTCGCCAAGCAGCGCCCGAAGGGCTTCGATGCGCGGGCGCAGCTCTTCGACCGGCTGGCGAAGGGCGAGGATCGGATCTGCGCGCTCGCCGAGTACGCGGGCTACACGCTCTACCAGGAGAAAGGCGCCGAGATCGAGTTCGTGGCGCCGCCCGAGGGCATGCCCGCGATCGCGATCTACATCGGGGTCGTCAACAAGGCGCCGCATCCGGAAGCGGCGAAGCTCTTCCTGGACTGGGCGCTGTCGCGCCGCGGTCAGCTCGTCTATCAGAATCAGAAGATCCTCCTCTACGGATCGCTGCGCGCCGACGCCGGCCCGATGCCCACGGGCAAGAAGCTGGCGGACTTCAAGCTGCTCTTCCCGACGGACTGGAACGACTACGTGGCGAGCCACCCCGTGTTCGTGAAGGAGTGGAACTCGATCATGGGGTTGTGAGCCCTCAGCCTTGACCTTTCTCGGGCGGGCCCGGTCGTGGCGGCCGGGCCCGCGCCTCGTCAGCGTGCTGGTCGGCGGCGCGACGGCCGTGCTCGTCCTCTATCCGATCGCGTACCTGGTCCAGGCCTCGCTCAGCGTCGGCGACCCGCAGGCTCGGCCGCCGGAGGCGTACGGGCTCGACAACTACACGGGCCTCGGCCGGTACGCGCATATCTTCGGCAACACCCTCCTCGTCGCGGGGATCGCGACGGTGCTCGCGGTCGTCGTCGGGTTCGCGATGGGATGGATCCTCTCGCGCACGAACGTGCCAGGCCGCGCCGCGTTCGAGCAGCTCATGGCGATGCCGTACTACGTGACGCCGCTCATGGGCGCCCTCGCCTGGGCGTTCATCGCCTCCCCCAACAGCGGGTTCGTCAACCAGGTGTGGCGGGCGCTCGGGGGCGAAGGCCATGTCGTCGACATCAACACGCCCTGGGGCATCGCCTGGGTGATGGCGCTGTTCGAGGGCTCGGTCGCCTTCGTGATGATCGGCGCCGTGATGAAATCGATGGACCCGGCGATGGAGGAAGCCTCGCAGGTCCTCGGCGCCGGCCGTGTGCGGACGATGCTGCGCATCACCCTGCCGCTCGTCCTGCCCGGCGTGCTCGGCGCGGCGGTGTTCGTCTTCGCCGAGATGCTCGGCTCGTTCTCCGCCGCGCTGGTGCTCGGGCTCCCCAGTCGTTTCTACGTCGTGACCACCGCCATGTACCAGCTCGTGTCTCAGTATCCTCCGCGATTCCCGACCGCGGCGGCCATGGGTGTCTCGCTCTTCGCCGTCATGTTTGCGATGGTGTGGATCTATCGCCGTATCGTGGGGGCCGGCAGCTACGTCACCATCACGGGCAAGGCCTTCCGTCCGCGCGTCATGGACGTCGGGGGCCTGCGGTGGCCCTTCCTCGGCATCTGCGTCGCGTATCTCGGCGTGGCCGTGATCCTCCCCGTGCTGACGATCACGTACGCCTCGTTCCAGCACCTCACGACCGCGTTCCCGCGCGCCGCGAATTTCACCCTGGCCAACTACGCGACCGCGCTGTCCCTGGACGCGGTGCGCTCGGCGCTGGGAAACAGCCTGATCCTCGGCCTCGCCACCGCGAGCATCGGCGTCGTGCTGATGGGGTTCCTCTCCTGGCTCATCTATCGCTCGCGGCTGCCCGGCGCCGGCGCCATCGAATATCTCCTGATGTTTCCGCAGGCCGTCCCGCGCCTGGTCTTTGCCTTCGGCATGCTCTGGGCGTGGCTGATCTTCCCGATCCCGATCTACGGCACGCTCTGGCTCCTGCTGATCGCGTATCTCACGGTGTTCCTCCCGCTGGGTCTCCGCACGATCTCGGGCGTGATTCTCCAGATCGATCGCTCGCTCGAGGAATGCGCGCAGATGTGCGGGGCGACGTGGGGCTATCGGCTGCGCACGGTGACGATGCCGCTGCTCAAGCCCGGCCTGATCGCGGCGTGGCTCCTGCTCTTCATCGCCAGCGTCCGCGAGCTGGGCGCGTCCATCTTGTTGATGGGCCCGAAGGCCAAGGTCATCACGCCCGCCATCGTCGAGTCCTGGTTCTCGACCAGCACCGAGCTCACCGCGGCGATGGCACTCTTACAGACCCTGGCGGTCGTGGCCGCGCTCGCGCTGTTGTTCGCGGTCGCTCGACGCGCGGTCCAGCCCGCAGGAGAGTGAGCATGAGCCGGGCCTCGATCGAGGTGCGCGACCTGGTCGTTCGCTACGGCGGCGTGGTGGCGGTGCGCGGCGTCTCGTTCACGGTCGGCGCCGGCGAGCATCTCACCTTGCTCGGCCCCTCCGGCTGCGGGAAGACGACCACCCTGCGGGCGATCGCCGGGCTCGAGAAGCCGGCGTCGGGCGAGATCCGGATCGGCGGCGTGCCGGTGTTCTCGCCGTCGGTGAACGTCCCCGCGGAACGGCGCGGGCTCTCGATGGTCTTTCAGTCCTACGCGATCTGGCCGCACATGAGCGTGTTCGACAACGTGGCCTATGGCTTGCGCGTGCGGAAGCGGCCGGAGGCCGAGGTGACGGCGCGCGTGCGCGAGGCGCTCGATCTGGTCCAGCTCGGCGAGCTCGGCGCCCGCAGCGCCTCGAAGCTCTCGGGCGGCCAGCAGCAGCGGGTCGCGCTCGCCCGGGCCTTCGTCTTCTCCCCGTCGGTCCTCCTCTTCGACGAGCCGCTGTCGAACCTGGATGCCAAGCTGCGCGCCGAGATGCGGATCGAGCTGAAGGAGCTGCAGCGCCGGCTCGACATCACCTCCGTCTACGTCACCCATGACCTCGAAGAGGCGCTCGCGATCTCCGACCGGATCGTCGTGATGCGGGACGGTGTGATCGAGCAGGTCGGCACGCCGGCGGAGATCTACGACCGCCCGCGCAACACGTTCGTCGCCGACTTCGTCGGATCGGCCAATCTGATCCGCGGCCGGCGACGGACCGACCTCGAGCGCGACGGGCTCGTCGTGATCCAGACCGCCGGCGGCGCGCTGGTCCACGGGATCGCCGCCGCACGCCCGGCGGGGGACGAGGCGCTGCTGGCGGTCCGGACGGTCCGTCTCCGGCTCGACCGGGCGCGCCCGGACGGCTCGGTCAACGCGTGGCCGGTCCGGATCCGGCGGCGCGTGTTCCAGGGCGATTTCACGCAGTACCACGTCGAGTGGGACGACCGCGAGCTCATCGTGCGCTCGGCCACGTCCGACCCGCTGACCGAGGGCGATCACGTCTTCGTCAGCGCCGAGCCGCGGTTTTGTGTCCTGCTGGAGGAGTGATGAATCGGCCGATCTCGCTCGCGCACCTCACCGTCCTGGAGACGACGCCCCCCGAGCTGGTCACCGTGGCGGCGGCCGCGGGCTTTCGGACCATCGGCATCCGGCTCACGGCCACGCCGAGCGTGGGGGTGCCGCCCTACGACGCGCTCCACGACGGGCCGGTGCTCCGGGAGACCTTGCGGCGCCTGGCCGACACCGGGGTCTCCGTGCTCGACACCGAATTCCTCCGCTTCGAGCCCGACCAGCCGGTGGGCGTCCCCGAGGGGTTTCTCGAGGTCTCGGCGCGGCTCGGCGCGAAGCACGTGCTCGTCATGAGCGCCGAGCCCGACGAGGCACGAACGATCGACCGATTCGGCGAGCTCTGTGATCGCGCGGCGCCGTACGGCCTGCACGTCTGTCTGGAGTTCGCCATCTATACCGGCGTGCGCACGCTCGCTCATGCCGCGAGCATCGTCGCCCGGGCGAAGCGCTCGAACGCGTCGGTCCTGATCGACGCGCTGCACTTCAGCCGCTCGGGCGGCGTGCCGGCGCACGTGACGCAGGTGGACCCGGCACTGTTCCGTTACGTCCAGATCTGCGATGCTTCATCCGAGATGCCCGGCCCGACCGACACCCCGGCGCTGATCCGCGAGGCCCGCACGGGCCGCCTCTTGCCCGGCGAAGGCGTCCTGCCGCTCGCCGAGCTGGTGGCGGCGCTCCCGGCCGGCCTGCCGCTGGCGATCGAAGCGCCGTGCCGGGCGACCGCCGACCTCCCCGCGCTCGAGCGCGCGAAGCGCGCGTACCGGGCGCTCAACGCCCTGAGAGGTGCATGACATGAATTTCGGGATCCACATCGGCGCCATGGGTGGGCCGCTCGCCGAGATGCGCAAGCTGTGGAAGTTCGCCGACGCCAAGGGCTTCGACTGGTTCTCCGTCTCAGACCATTTCCAGGAGTCGCCCCCGCGCGGCGGCGACATGGACTGCTACGAGGCGATCGCCACCCTGACCGCGGCCGCGATGGACACGACGCGCGTCCGCCTCGGGAGCGGCGTCTACTGCGTCGCCTACCGCAACCCCGGGCTCCTCGCCAAGTCGCTCACGACGATCGACCATCTGTCGAACGGGCGCGTCGATTGCGGGCTCGGCGCCGGCTGGCACGATGTCGAGGCCAACGCATTCGGCTACGCGTTCCCGTCGATCGGTCCTCGCGAGGACATGCTCGAGGAGTACGCGCAAATCTTGAGGTTGCTCCTGGACCCCGAGCAGAAGCGCGCGAACTTCCAGGGCAAGCACTTCCGGGTCGCCAACGCGCCCAACTATCCCAAGCCGCTGCAGCCCCGCATCCCGATCTGGATCGGCGGGCGCGGCGAGAAGCGCACGTTGCGAGCGGCGGCGAAGTATGCGGACGGCTGGAACGGCGCCTATATCGGCCCGGACGAGTGGAAGCACAAGGGCCAGGTGCTCGATCGCTGGTGCGAAACCGAAGGGCGAGACCCGAGGACGATCATGCGCAGCGTGAACCTCGGCTTCTACCTCGGGGCCGACGCAAAGGGCATCGCGCGCGCCGACGCGCTGTGGCAGAGCCATTTCGGCGGCAGCCCCGCCCGCGCCGAGCGCACCGGCTACCTCAAGGGCGCCGTGAAGGACGCCCGCGAGATGGTCGACCAGTTCCGCGCGCTGGGCTGCACCCGGCTCAGCATCGCACTCCGTGAGGGACCGTACGACTGGGACGCGCTGGAGGCGTTCGCGTCCGAGATCGTGCGCGCGCGCTGATCACGATCCACACAACAGGAGGGACCATGCTCAATCCCGGGGACAAAGCGCCGGACTTCGTCGGGCGCGACCACAACGGCAACACCGTCAAGCTCGCCGACTTCAAGGGCAAGAACGTCGTGCTCTGGTTCTTTCCCAAGGCCGACACGCCCGGCTGAACCGCCGAGGGTTGCGGGTTCCGCGACCTGAAGGCCGACTACGATCGCAAGAACGCGGTGATCCTGGGCGTGTCGTTCGACACCCCCGCCGACAACAAGAAGTTCGCCGAGAAGTTCCACTTCAACTTCCCGCTCATCTGCGACACGGACCGCACGATCGGCACCGCCTACGGCGCCAACGTCGATCCAGCCAAGGGCGCCCAGCGAGTCGGCGTCGTGATCGACCGCGAGGGCAAAATCAAAGAATGGCACGACCGCGTCGACGCCCGCGCCTGGCCGGCCGCCGTCGTCGGCACGCTCTAGCCGCAGGCGCCGACCGACAGTAACAGTCGCGCGACCAAGAGTGTCGAGCAGCCGCAGTAAGTAGCAGGAGCGAGCGCCGGGCAGGCTGCCGAGAAGGGTGCAGATGCGAGGCGCCGCCCGAGGCCCGACCGAGGCGTATGCCGCATACGCCGCAGGAAGGGCCGAGGGTGGCAACGAAGCAGATGCGCCCTTCTCGGCAGCCTCTCCTAGCGGCGGTATCGGCGCTGGATCACAAGGTTGGAGACCGCGCTCAGCGTAAGAGTAGCCGTCATCAGGACAAACGCCAGCGCCGCCCCAAACGGCCAGTTGTTGAGCTCCGCAAACTGCCCATAGACGAGCGGCCCCATCATCTGGAACCGCGGCCCGCCCAGGAGGATCGGCGTGGCGTACGCGTTCATCCCGAGGATGAACACGAGGATCGTCCCGGCCAGCACGCCCGGCATCGCCAGCGGTAGGATCACGCGCCGCAACACCTGGAGCGGCCGCGCGCCGAGGCTCGCGGCCGCTTCCTCGATGGCCGGATCGATGCCTTCGATGACGCTCTCGAGCGCCAGCACCATGAAGGGCAGGTTCACCGCGGTGATGCCGACGATCACCGCGGCCTCGGTGTACATGATCTGGAGCGGCCGATCGATCACGCCCGCCAGCCCCAGAAGTGTGTTGAGCAGGCCCCGCGAGCCGAACATGACCATCCAGCCCGCCGCGCGCACGGCGTTGCCGACGAACAGCGGCAGGACGACCAGCATGACCAGCGCGCTCTTCCAGCGCGACCGGGTGCGCGCCAGCGCGTAGGCGAGCGGGAATCCGGCCAGCAGGCAGAGCGCCATGCAGATGGCCGAGACTCGCAACGTCCGCAGCAGCACCGCCACGTAGTAGGGATCCGTGAAGAACTTGACGTAATTCTCGACGGTGAGCGCCTCGACCATCAGGCGGCCGGGCACGAAACGGTTGAGGCTGTAGCGAAAGAGGATCGCCAGCGGCACCAGCAGGCCGAGCACGACAGCGAGAGTGGCCGGGCCCAGGAGGGCTCCGGCCACCGACCGCCGCGGCGCCGTCAGGCCTTGAAGATCTTGTCCCACCATTCTTTGAGCTGGCTGTCGTTCTTGGCGATGTAGTCGTAGTTCGGCGAGAGCAGCCGCGCCTGCTCCTCCTTCGTGAAGCCGATGCGCTTGGCCACCGCGTCGGGCACCTTGGCGTTGGACACGGTGGGGTTGTAGCCCATCGTCTCCGCGAAGCCGATCTGCGCCGACGGCGCCAGCATCGCGTCCAGATAGGCGTAGGCCGCCGCCTTGTTGGGGGCGTTCTTCGGGATCACGAAGTCGGAGACGTAGAGGACGACGCCTTCCTTCGGCGCCACCGCCTGGACCGGCACGCCCGCGTTCTGCCACATCACGCCGCGCGCCTTCCACATGACGCACATGCCGACCTCGCCGGTCTTCAGCGCCTGGGCCATCGTCTCGTTGGTCGGGTACATCTTGAAGTTCCGCTTGCGCAGCTCCATCAGCTTGGCCTTGCCCGGCTCGAAGTTCTCCATGTTGCCGCCGGAGACGAGCGCGGCCGCCTCGAGCATGCCGACGTACTGGATGTCGATGATGCCCACCTTGCCGGCGTGCCTGGGATCCCACAGGTCGTCGTACGAGGTGGGAGCCGGGCTGATCATCGCCGGATTGTAGAGAATGACCTGGCCGCTGTAGATGTGGCCGACCGAGTACGGTGTCTTCATCGGCGCCAGGAGATTCGGGGCGTTCGCGATCTTCGTGTAGTCGATCGTCTCGAGGACGCCCGCGTTGAACATCTCGCGCGATCCGGCGGCGCTCAGCGCCTGCAGATCCGTCGTGCCGCGCGGCAGCCGCTGCTCGGCGACCAGCTTGGCGCGCCGCGGCGAGTCGTTGGCGATGTCGTGGACCACCTCGATGCCCTTGGGCGTGAGGATCGGCGTCTCCACGTTCTGCGTGAGGAGCTTCGAGTAGTCGCCGCCCCAGGTTCCGAGCACCATCTTCTCCGCCGCCGCGCCGCGCCCCGCGCGGCCGACCGCGGCAACGCCGGCGCCGACGGCCAGGCCCTGGACGAATCGGCGCCGCGTGAGTCCGTGTGAGCTGTTCATCGAAGATCCTCCTCTGGATGATGTTCGTCTTCGAGCACGAAGCCGACTTCCATCGGCCACGAGACGTGGACGGGCTCGCCGAGCGCCCACGCCCGATCGCCGGCGGCGCCGGTGTTGGGCGCGTGGACGCGCAAGATCTCCCCCGAGCTCAATCGCACGTAGTATTCGATCGTCGCGCCCAGATACGATGCGAACTCCACCGTCCCCGCGACCCGGTTGGCGCGGGCCGTGTCCGCGGCGGCGCCGAGCGCCAGACGCTCCGGGCGCAGCGCGAGCGCCCGACGCCCACCCGAGGGCGCGCCGCTCGGCGCCGGGTTCGATGACGTCGAACGGCCGTCGAAGCGGAGCGTGAGGCCGCCGTCGCTCCGGAACACGCCGGGCTCGACGAGCTGCCCGCGCAGGAAGTTCGTGCGACCGACGAAGCCGGCCACGAAGCGATTGCGGGGGCGCTCGTAGAGGTCGCGCTGGGTGCCGATCTGCTGGATGGCGCCGGCCGACATGACCACGAGGCGATCGGCCATCGCGAGCGCCTCGTCCTGGTCGTGCGTGACCATCACCGTCGTCAGACCGAGCGTGCGCTGGAGCTGGCGGATCTCGACGCGGACTTCTTCGCGCAGCTTCGCGTCGAGGTTCGACAGCGGCTCGTCGAGCAAGAGCGCGTCGGGCTCGATGACCAGCGCGCGCGCCAGCGCCACCCGCTGCTGCTGGCCGCCCGAGAGCTGGCGCGGCAATCGATCCCCGAGGCCCTCGAGGCGCACCAGCTTGAGCGCACGCGCCACCTTCTCGCGGACCACCGCATCCGGGAGCTTGCGCATCTCCAGGCCGAACGCGACGTTCTCGGCGGCGGTGAGATGCGGGAACAGCGCGTAGCCCTGGAAGACGAGCCCCGTGTTCCGGCGGTGGGGCGGCAGGCTCGTCACGTCGCGGCCGCCGAGTCGGACCCGGCCCGACGTCACGGGGACGAAGCCCGCGATCATCCGCAGGGTCGTCGTCTTGCCGCACCCGCTGGGGCCGAGCAGCACGACCAGCTCGCCCTGCTCGATCGTCAGCGAGAAATCGCGGACGGCGTGGAAGTCGCCGTAGCGCTTGGACACCGACTCGAGCTCGATGCGCGCCATACGAGAGGTTAGAGCACTCGCGCGAGCTTCACGTAGTGATCCGTCGCGATCATGGCCGCGCCGATCACGAGGATCTGCAGCAGCGACACCGCCGCGATGACCGGGTCGATCCGCCACTCGAGATATTGCAGGATGGCGATCGGGAGGGTCGTCCGGCCGGGACCGATCAGGAACAACGTCATCTCGAGGTTGCCGAACGAGATGACGAAGCCGAAGAGCGCCGCGGCAACGACGCCCGGCCGGATCAGCGGCAAGGTGACGCGCCGGAACGTCGTCCACGGACCAGCCCCGAGATTCTGCGCCGCCTCCTCCACCGTGCGATCGAAGCCCATGAGGCTGGCGGTGACGAGCCGCACCGTCCACGGGATCGTGATGACGACGTGCGCGAGCACGAGACCCGGCAGCGAGGCCACGAGCGGCAGCCGCGTGAGGATCTCGGTCTCGATCTGGAACACGTAGATCGCGGTGCCCGCCACCACGCCGGGAACGACGAGCGGCGTCAGCAGCAGGAGGCCGAGGCTCTCGCGCCCCCAGAACCGGTAGCGCGTCAGGCCGAGACTGGCCGGCACGCCGAGGGCGAGGCCGGCCAGCATCGCGAACACGCCGACCTCGAGACTGGTCACGAAGCCGTCGACGAAGTTGCGCTGGTCGAGGATCGCGCGGAACCAGCGCAGGGTGTAGCCGCTGGGCGGGAACACGACCACCTCGTCGCGGAAGAAGCTGAGCCACGACACCAGGACGAGCGGGAGCAGGATGAAGCCGAGCGCCAGGCCGGCGGCGGTGAGGAGCGCGGCGCGGCCGACCGTCATGCGGCGGGCAGGCGATTTCTGTACAGCGCGCCGCCCTTCATGATCAGCGAGAGGTGCTCGCCCTGGCCCTGCAGCAGGCTCAGATCGCGGAGTGGATCGCCGTCCACCACCAGGAGGTCGGCGAGCGCGCCGGGCGCGAGGGTGCCGAGTTCGCGCGGCAGGCCGAGCAGCTCGGCGCCGACCACCGTGGCCGAGCGGATGATCTCGAGCGGCGAGAGCACCTGCGAGCGGATCAGGAACTCGCGCGACTGATCCGGCTGGAGCTGGCCGAGCAGGTCGCTGCCGAACGCCATCCGCACGCCGGCCTCGCGCGCGAGCTCGAGCGAGCGCAGCCCCGCCGCCATCACGACCTTGTTCTTCTCCAGGCTGTCGGCGCTCATGCCCCAGCGGGCGCCGTGGCGCTCGATCGCATCGTAGGCGACCAGGGTCGGCACCAGGAAGGCGCCGCGCGCGGCCATCAGCTTGGCCGTCGCGGCGTCGACGAGGTTGCCGTGCTCGATCACGCGCACGCCGTTCTCGACGGCGCGCGCGACCGCCTCGGCGGCGTAGGCGTGGGCGCATACGTACTTCTTGAAGACCGCCGCCTCGGCGACCGCCGCGCGGATCTCGTCCGTCGTGTACTGCAGGCTCTCGAGCGGATCGTAGGGCGAGGCGACACCACCCGAGGCCATGATCTTGATGTGGTCCACGCCCTGACGGAGCTGCTCGCGCACCGCGCGGCGCACTTCGTCCACGCCGTCGGCGACCCCGGCCGTGAACGCCAGCGCATTGCAGCAGTGGCACGCCGACCCCGTGTCGGTCCGCCGCCGCGAATCGCTGTGTCCGCTGGTCTGGCCGATCGGCCTCCCGGCGACGAAGAGCCGAGGACCCGGCACGTGGCCCTGCGCCACGCCCTCACGGATGCCCCAGTCGGCGCCGCCCGTGTCGCGCACGGTCGTGAAGCCGCGGTCGAGCATGGCGCGCATGAGGCCGGCGCCCCGCGCGGTCATCAACGTGAGCGGCACCGCCTCCAGGGCGCGGATGTTCACCTCGGAGAGGAAGACGTGCACGTGACTGTCGATCAGGCCGGGCATCAGGGTGCGCCCGCCGGCGTCGAGCGTCATGGTGGCGGAGACCTTGATCGCCTTGGGCGAGACCTCGCGGATGCGCTCGCCCTCGACCACGACGGAGGCGTTCTCGATGAGCTCGCCGGAGGCAGGATCGAGCAGGGTCGCGTTCCGGATCAGGATCATGGCGGCAGTAGCATACTC
>CAYVHH010000449.1:0-5918 GCA_964450175.1 uncultured bacterium
CCGGCCGCCGCTACCTGGTCCGCCTACGCGTCAGCCGTCCGCGCGCCGTCGCGGTCGAGGGGACCGGCGAGCTGCCCCACGTCGGCGGCGACGCCGGGCGCCCCGGTTGGTGGATGGACGACGCGGGCTTCCTCTGTATCCGGCTGCCCGGCGCGTCGGAAACCGCCGTCGTGGTGACGCGTGGGGATGGAGTCCGCTAGAGGCCGCGTCTCAGCCCTCTCAGGGCAGCCCCCGGCCAGCGAGGTCTACGAATTCTACGGCGTCTGAGAGTGAGAGAGGGGGCCCGAGCGGCCCCCCCCCGGGCGCCGCTACGCCTTGAAGTACCACGTCTCCGTGTGCGCGATGTGCGGGTTGTCGCTCACCGCGCTGTTCCACAGCCGCTCGGGGACGTTGCCCATCGTGTTCTTGATCACGCGCACGCCCTGCGAGGCGGGCGAGTTCGAGACGATGGGGATCAGCCACAGCTCGTCGAGCGCGATCTTCCAGACCTCCTTGGCCAGGCGCGTGCGCTCCGGGTCGGGAACGCTGAACGAGCGACGATAGGTCGCCATCAGCTCGCGCATCCGCGCCGGCGGCTCCTTGCCTTGCCGGCCCGCGCTCGAGTACCAGACTCCGTAGAGCGGGCCCAGCGGGCTTTCGGTCTGGGAAGGGAAGAGTAGCGGGGGATGGCCGTACATGTTGTCGGCGCCCCACTGTGTCTCGAAATAGATCTGGTGCTCGTTGGCGCGCATGCGCGCGGTGGCCAGACCGCGCTCCATCTCCTGCACCTCACCGCGGATGCCGATCTTCTTCCACTGCTCGACGATCATTTCCGCGATGCGCGTGAACGGCAGGAAGCCGAGATAGGTGGTGAGCGCGAGCCGCAGGCGGCCGCCGCCGTCGGCGCGCAGGCGGTAGCCTTCGCTGTCTTTCTTGGTGAGGCCGAGCGCGTCGAGCATGTCGTTGGCTTTCTTCACGTCGTAGCCGACGTGCAGGGTCTTGTACTCCGGGCCCGGAAAGTACGGCGTCCGGTCGCCCGGCGCCGCGGAGGCGGCCTGACCGAGACCGAGCACGAACGTCTCGTTGATCTGGGTGCGGTCGATGCCGTGCGACAGCGCGATGCGAAACTCGCGGGTGCTGAGCCACTTCGCGACCTCCGCGTCCTTGTCGAAGCTCTGATTGCAGAAGAGCCCCACGTCGGCGCCCTGATCGGACGGATCCAGGCGCACGTGATAGTTGCCCTTCTGCTGGTTCTCGAGCAGCACCGGGAGCTTGCTGATGTCGATGTGCCGTTCCTGGGAATCGTACTCGCCGGCGATGGCCCGCAGGTTGATGACCTCCAGGTTCTCGCCGATCGACATGCGGATCCGGTCGATGTAGGGCAGCTGGTTGCCGTCGGTGTCGACCCAGACGCTGTAGGGGTTGCGCTCCAGGACCCACGTCGGCGTGTTGATCGGTGACACGGTCTTCCAGGGCGTCACCACCGGAAGGTCGGGGTTCCGGCACGCGTCGTTGCGGTTCTTGAACATCAGCACCCAGGACTCGAACTTCAGGTCGGCCAGCTTCTTGGCCAGGTCGTACTTGGACGCGAACTTCGGGTGGAACTGCTTGATGTAGTGCGCCGGGGCGAAGCCGCCGAATGCGTCACGCCCGAAGCGGGCGTGGTGCCCGATGCCCCACACCGAGGCGAGCACGGTGGGCAGCGCGTAGTACGGATCGGGCGCCAGGTACTGCACGGTGCTCGCGTCGACCTTCTTCACCGTGATCGGCTTGCCGTTGATGGTCATCACCGACAAAGGCGTGGGCACCAGCTCCTTGTTGGAATAGACCTCCTCGAACCAGAACACGAAGTCGTCGGCGGTGAAGGGGTGGCCGTCGCTCCACTTCATGCCGCGGCGCAGGGACAGGGTGATCGTCCGGCCGTCGAGACTGACCTCCCAGGCACGCGCGATGTTGGGCACGATCTTGGTGCCGGTGTAGTCCCAGTACAGGAGCTTGTCGTTCTGCGCGGCGCGATGGCCGTTCGACGTGTCGAACGGCCCGGTGAAGCCGCGCCGCCAGGTGCCGCCGTACTTGCCGATCTCGCGCAGCGGCCGGACGACCAGCGGGTCCTGGCCGATGCGCTCCTGGACGGGCGGAAGCTTGCCCGCCTTCACGAGCTCCGCGAGCTGCGGCGCTTCCTTGAAGCTCTTCGGGTATTTCGCGAGATCGGTGACGACCTCGGCGCCCTCGAGCTTGCCGATCAAGCTCGTGCTGGGCTTGGTGCCCTGCGCGTGGGCCCGCGACACGATGCCGTCCGGCAGCTGCGTGGCCGCGAGGGCCACGAGTCCGGCCTGCAGCACGCGGCGTCGCGAGGGATGCTCGTCGTGGTCGCTCATGATGGTGTCCTTTCGAGGCTGCGCCCGATCCGGCGGCAGCTCTGGCGGCGGATGAGTTGCAGCGGCAGCGGGCCGTGCTCGCCGGCCGGCCGGCCGGCCATCAGGTCCAACAAGGTGGCGGCGGCAGCGCGGCCCAGCTCGTGGCGTGGCACGCGGACGGTCGTGAGCGGCGGCGTGACCAGGCTGGCGTAGGGCACGTCGTCCCAGCCGACGATCGAGAGGTCGCGCGGGACGCGCACGCGGCGCTCCACGCACGCCTGCAGAAACCCGATGGCCATGGTGTCGTTGTGGCAGATCGCGGCGGTCGGCGGCTCGCCCAGCGCGAGCAAGCGCAGTCCGGCGCGGTGGCCGCCCTCGATCGAGATGCGCTCGCGGACGATCAGCGACGGCGGAGGCGCGAGGTCGTTCCGGCCGAGTGCCTCCGCGTACCAGTCCTCGCGGCTGGCGAACGGCGCCTCGTCGCGCGAGGGGACGACGAGGGCGATGCGCCGATGGCCGAGCCCGGCGAGGTACCCGACGACCTCCGAGGTGGCGCTCGGCCAATCGACCCACACGGACGCGACGTGCCGGCCGCGGACCTCGCGGTTGAGGAATACCATGGGCACGCCCGCGCGCCGGCCGAGGGCCGCCAGCTCGTCGGGCCGGCTTCGCGGCGCGCCGAGGATCAAGCCGTCGGCGCTGCGCTCGAGGAGATGCGCGACGTTGCGCCGCTCGACCTCCGGGTCGCGACGGCTGCTCGCGAGGAAGAGGCTATAGCCCAGGGGCGACAGGACGTCTTCGGCTCCGCGCACGACGTCGGGGAAGAACGGACTGGCCACGTCGCCCATCACGACTCCCACCGTGTACGTCTTGCGGCTCGCGAGGCTCCGGGCGACGTGGTTGGGATGGAAGCCGAGCTCGGCGATGGCCCGCTCGACGCGCGCCCGCGTCGCCGGCGCGATCGAGAGCTCGCCGTTGATCACGCGGGAGACCGTCTGGTGAGAGACGAGCGCACGCCGGCCGACGTCCCTGATCGTCGCGCGCTTCTTCTTGAGCGAGACCGTCATTCGTGGCACCCGCCCGCGGTGTGAGAGGCCTTGTGACCGGTCACAAGCTAGCAGTAGGATCTCCCCGGTGTCAATGACCACCCGGCCGAGGGAGGCGCCGCTCGTGTGCTGAGATACATCGTGCGCCGGCTGCTGCTCGCGCTCTTGACGACGTGGGCCATCTCGGTCCTCGCCTTCGTCATCATCCAGCTGCCGCCGGGCGACTACGTCACCGCGTACATCGCCCAGATGACGGCGTCGGGGACCGTGGTGTCACAGCAGCTCGCCGACACGTTGCGTGAGCAGTACGGGCTGAACAAGCCGCTGTGGGTGCAGTACCTGCGCTGGATGAAGCTCGTGCTTCGCGGCGACTTCGGCATGGCGCTCGAGTGGGGCAAGCCGGTGTCCGAGGTGATCGCCGACCGGCTCTGGCTGACGATGGCGCTGTCGCTCGGCGCGATCGCGATCACGTGGGTGCTCGCGCTGCCGATCGGGATCTACTCCGCGGTGCGCCAGTACTCGATCGGCGACTACGTCGCGACGTTCGTCGGCTTCGTCGGGCTGGCGGTCCCGAGCTTCATGATCGCGCTCATCCTGATGTACGCGGGATTCCGCTACTTCGGGGCCAACATCGGCGGCCTGTTCTCGGATCGGTTCGTGGAAGCGCCGTGGAGTCTGGCCAAGGTCTGGGATCTCTGCAAGCACCTGCCGCTGCCGGCGCTGATCCTGGGGCTGGCCGGCACCGCCCAGCTCATCCGCATCATGCGCGCGAACCTGCTCGACGAGCTCGGCAAGCCGTACGTCATGACGGCGCGGGCGCGCGGGCTGTCCGAGTGGCGCGTGATCCTCAAATACCCCGTGCGCGTCGCGCTCAATCCGTTCGCCAGCACGGTCGGCTATCTGCTGCCCTACGTGGTATCCGGCAGCATCATCGTGTCGCTCGTGCTGAGCCTGCCGACGGTGGGCCCGCTGCTCCTGCGCGCGTTGATCGCCCAGGACATGTTCCTCGCCGGCACCATCGTGCTCCTCCTCGGCGTCCTCACGGTGCTCGGCACGCTCGTGTCCGATCTCTTGCTGATGTGGATCGACCCGCGCATCCGTACGGAGGGGAAGCGATAGCCACGTCGCCTCCGGCCGCGGGGGTCGAGGTCGACGCCGCGGCGGGCATCGAGGTCGAGGAGCGCGTCTCGGTCGCCACCCAGTGGCAGCTCATGTGGTGGCGCTTCCGTCGTCATCGTCTGGCGCTGGCAGGGACCGCCGTGGTCGCGCTGGCCTACGCGGTCGTGCTGCTGGCCGAGTTCCTCGCGTATGCCAGCCCGACCGCCTCCGAGGCGCAGCGCTCGCTGCTGCCGCCGCAGACCATCCGCTGGTTCGACGACGGGCGCTTCGCGCCGCATGTCTACGGGCTCACCGGACGGCGCGACCCGCAGACCTTCCGGCGCGTGTACACGCCGGACCCGGAGAAGAAGATCCGGCTGCGCGTGTTCTCCCCGGGGTTCGACTACCATCTGTTCGGGGTGATCCCGGCGAACCGGCACCTGCTCGGCGTCGCCGAGGGGCGTGTCGAGGAGACGCTCTTCCTGCTCGGCACCGACGAGCAAGGGCGCGATGTCTGGTCGCGCCTGATGTACGGCACGCGGACGTCTCTCACGATCGGCCTGGCCGGCGTGGCGTTGAGCCTCGTGCTCGGCGTGCTGCTCGGCGGGGTTTCGGGCTACGTCGGCGGCGCGACGGACACCATCATCCAGCGCGCCATCGAGATCCTCCGCTCGATCCCGACCATCCCGCTCTGGATGGGTCTGGCCGCCGCGCTGCCGCAACACTGGTCGGTGCTGCAGGTCTATCTCGCGATCACCGTGATCATCTCGCTGATCGGCTGGACGGAGCTGGCCCGCGTCGTCCGCGGCCGGTTTCTTTCGTTGCGCGAAGAGGAATTCGTGACCGCCGCGGTGCTGGCCGGCTGCAGCCAGACGCGGGTGATCGTGAGCCATCTCGTGCCGTCGTTCCTGAGCCACATCATCGCCGCGACGACCCTGGCGATCCCGGCCATGATCATCAGCGAGACGTCCTTGTCGTTCCTCGGCCTCGGCCTCAGGCCGCCGGCGATCAGCTGGGGCGTGCTGCTGCAGCAGGCGCAGAACATCCAGTCGCTGGCCATCTCGCCCTGGCTGCTCATTCCCGCCGTCCCGGTGATCGTCGTCATCATCGCCTTCAACTTCGTGGGCGACGGCCTGCGCGACGCGGCCGATCCGTACGGGAATTAGTCCATGACCAGCCAGAGCTCGCCGCCGATCCTGTCGGTCCGTGATCTACGCACCTACTTCTTCGCGGACGAAGGTGTGGTCAAGGCGGTCGACGGCGCGAGCTTCGACGTGCACGCCGGGCGGACCCTGGGCATCGTCGGGGAGAGCGGCTGCGGCAAGAGCGTGACGGCGCGCTCGATCTTGAGAATCGTCGAGCGTCCCGGCCGGATCGTGAGCGGAGAGATCCAGCTTCGTCGAGCCGGCGACGAGGGCGGCACCGAGGATCTCGCGCG
>CAYVHH010000450.1:0-7432 GCA_964450175.1 uncultured bacterium
CCGGCAGATGATCCGCGTGCTCGTGCAGCCGATCAGCGCCGGGGTCGTACGCTCGAGCCGCAGCAGCTGGGTCTTCATCGCGCCGCCGAACGCGTAGTGGCCCCAGGTGCCGTCACCGCGGACGATCCGATGGCAGGGGACGATCACCGGCACCGGATTGGCGCCGAGCGCGTTGCCGACCGCGCGGGCGGCGCGTGGATGGCCCACGCGTCGCGCGAGCGCCGAGTAGGAGTCGACCTCGCCGAACTGAATGCGGTTCGCCTCGGCGAGCACGCGCGCCTGGAAGTCGCCGACGCCGCCCAGATCCACCGCGACCGTGAAGAACGTCCGGCGTCCGGCCAGATATTCACGCAGCTCCCGGCGGGCCCGCTCGGCATGGGCTCGCGCCCGGGCGGAAGGGCCGTGATCGCCGCGCCCGGGATAGAGCCGCACCACGCCACGCTCCGTCGCGTCGATCCTGAACCGATCGGCCAGCTTCTCGAGACTCGCCGGCCGGGCCTTGAGGCTGCCCAGGAGGCGCTCCGAGAGCAGGGGCGGCGCTTCGGGTTTGAAGAACTCTCCGAGCATCGCATCGATCTGATCCATGTCGCTATTCCTCCAGCGCTCGCTTCAAGATCGCCTTGCCTCGCGCGAGCTGACTCTTGACCGTGTTGACCGAGATCCCCCTGATGGCGGCGAGCTCGCGGTACCCGAGACCATTCACGTAGTGCAGGGCCAGCAGCACACGCGCTTCGCGCGGCACCGTGTCGAGCGCGCGCGCCAGGTCGAGCCGCTCGACCGCCGCGCCGGTCCGTCCGCGCGGCTGCGCTTCCGGCGGCGTGCGGCGGCGCCGGCGTAGCTCGTCGATGCAGACATTCGTGAGGACGCGATAGAGCCACGTGGACACCGCCCATCGGCTGACGTACGACTCCCGCGCCTCGAAGGCCTTCAATAGGGCGCGCTGGACGGCGTCCTCCGCGTCGGCTCGGTTGCCGAGCAGGCGGTAGGCCACCGCGTACAGCCGGGTGGCGTACTCCTCGGCGGTGCGGGCGAACGCGCGTTCGTCCATCTCGAACAGTTATACGCGGCAGACGGGCGGATGGGTGGAGCGCGCTGCCGATCGTTGCGGGGCCGGGGCCCCGCCCGCCCCAGGCGCCAACGCGTGGAGGCTACCGTGATTCCGACCGGGACCGAGCGGCGCGGAGAGCCGCCCACACGCTGGCCGCGGTCAGCGGTACGCGCGTGATCTCGACGCCGCGGTCGGCCAGCGCGTCCTCGACCGCGTTGGCGATCGCCGGGACGGGCGAGATGATGCCGCTCTCGCCGACGCCCTTGACGCCCAGCTCGTTGCGTGTCGACGGAAAATCGAGCGCGAGGACCTCGAGCGGCGGCATCTGGTCGGCCCTCGGCACGCCGTATTCCATCAGCGACCCGGTCAGCAGCTGCCCGGCGTCGTCGTAGATGAGCTCCTCGGCCAGCGCCGCGCCGATGCCCTGGACGATTCCACCGTGAAGCTGGCCCTCCACGACCATCGGGTTGAGGGGGCGGCCGCAGTCGTGCACCGCGACATAGCGCAGGAGGCGTAGCGCCCCGGTCTCGACATCGACCTCGAGGGCGCAGGCGTGGGCACCGAACGCCCACGTGACCGTCTCCGGTCGGAAAAACGCGCACGCGTGGAGGCCGGGCGCGCCTTCTCGCAAGAGCGTCGGGCTCCGCAGCGAGGCGCGCGCGAGCCGGCCGATGTCGACGCCGCGCTCGGTCATGCCGGCGACGTGCGCGCGGCCGCCGGCGAGCATGACGTCGGCCGGCGCGCATTCCAGCAGCTCCCCGGCGACGAGCCGCGCCTTTCGCGCCACCTCGCGCGCGGTGCGCGCCACCGCCGGGCCCGCCACCGCGGCGACGCGGCTGGCGATCGTGCCGTTGCCGTAGCCGACGACGGCGGTGTCGCCGCCCACGACGACGATCCGCTCCGTGTCGACACCGAGCTCGGCCGCGCACACCTGCGCCAAGGTGGTCTCGTGCGCCTGCCCCTGCGACGAGACGCCGATCTGGAGGTAGACCATCCCGCTCGGATCGATCTTGACGTCGGCGCCCTCGAACGGCCCGATGCCCGTTCCTTCGAGGTATGCGGACAGGCCGATCCCGACCGGCCGCGGAGAGACGCGGCGCGTCTTCTGCGTGGCGCGCCAGTCGTCGTACCCGAAGCGGGCGAGCAGGCGATCGAATGCGGCCGGGTAATCGGCTGGATCGTAGACGATCGGAACTCCGTCGCGGTATCGAAGCCCGGTCGTGTAGGGCATCTCCTCCGGGCGGATGAGATTGCGCCGCCGCAGGGCCGCGGGATCGAGACCGGCGCGGCGTGCGGCGCGGTCGAGCAGCCGGTCGAGGACGTAGGCGACTTCGGGCCGCCCGGCGCCGCGATAGGCGGCGCTGAACGTCTTGTGGGTCACCACGTTGAGGGCAGAGCCCTTGAGGTGCGCGATGCGGTACGGGCCCGGCAGATGGTTGATCGTGTTCAGCGAGATCACGTCGCCGATCACCGGATAGGCGCCCCCGTCGCGCGTGAACTCCGTCTCGACCGCGGCGATCGCGCCGTCGCGGGCGATGCCGAGCCGTGCTCGATGGCGCTGATCGCGATCGGGCGCGGTGGCCAGGAAGTGCTCGCGACGCGTCTCGATCCATTTCACTGGCCGTCGGAGGCGGCGCGCGATCGCGGGCAGCAGGACGTCCTCGGGATAGACGTGCCCCTTGGCGCCGAAGCCGCCACCGACGTCCGGCGCGATCACGCGGACTTGCTCTTCAGCGAGGCTCAGGGCCGCGGCGACCGCGGCGCGGACGGCGAACGGCACCTGGGTCGACGTCCAGATCGTCAACCGACCGTCCGGTGCGTCGGGCTGGACCAGCACGCCGCGAGGCTCGATCGGCATCGCGGCCACTCGCGGTACCTCGAGCTGCGCCTCGACGATCACGTGGGCGTCGGCAAAGCCGCGGACGATGTCGCCGACCACGCCGTCGGAGGGGCCGGCGGCGTTGTCGGGCCACTCGTCGAACACGCGCGACGCTCCGGTCGCGAGCGCTGCGTCCACCGTCGCGACCGCGGGGAGCACGTCGTAGCGAGCGCCGACGAGCTCGGCGGCATCGGTCGCGCGATAGACGTCGTCGGCGACCACGACCGCCACCGCCTCGCCGGCGTGACGAGCCTTCGGGCCCGCGATCGCCGGCTGGGCGTAGGGCCTGAGCCGGGGCGACGGGACGAGCGGCGGCACCGCGGCGGCGCACTCCGGCAGCTCGGTGAACGTGAGGACCGCGACTACGCCCGGCTGCGCCAGAGCTCGGCTCGTGTCGATTCCGAGAATTCGCGCGTGGGCATGGGGGCTTCGCACGATCGCCGCGTGCAGGAGGGCGGGGAGTCGCAGGTCGTCGACATAGCGGCCCTGTCCGGTGAGAAAGCGACGGTCCTCGCGACGTTTGACGGAAAGGCCGATGGGCGTGCTCATGAGATTGTCGCCAAGCGTTGTGGCAGTATAGGCGCGGACCTGGGGAGGTCACACGCATGAACTATCGTCCGGTCGAGGGATGGGGGCGGCTGCCCCAAGGATGGTCGTACGTCGAGGCGACGAGCGTGGCCGTGGACGCGAAGGACAACGTGCACGTGTTCAATCGCGGCGAGCATCCGGTCATCGTATTCGACCGCGAGGGGAAATTCCTGAGGTCGTGGGGCGAGGGCGTATTCCGGCGCGCCCACGGGATCACGATCGGCCCGGACGGCACGCTCTGGCTCACTGACGACCTGCATCACACCGTGAGACAGTTCACGCCCGAGGGCAAGCTGCTGCTGACCCTAGGCGATCCCGACAAGCCGTCGGCCCTCCACGGCGGCAAGCCGTTCAACCGCCCGACGCACGTCGCGCTGTGCCCCAGGAACGGCGACATCTACGTCTCCGACGGATACGGAAACTCGCGTGTCCACAAGTACGATCCGAAGGGACGGCTGCTCTTCTCGTGGGGCGAGCCGGGCACCGATCCGGGCTGTTTCAACATTCCGCACAACATCGCCACCGACGCCGAGGGGCGCGTGTACGTCGCGGACCGCGAGAACCATCGCGTGCAGATCTTCGACGACAAGGGCAAGTACCTCACGCAGCTCAACAACCTCTACCGGCCGTGCGGGCTCTTCTCCGATCGGCGCGACGGGGGTCTGCTCTACGTCGGTGAGCTGCCGGCGGCGCTCGCGGTCAGCGCCGAGGTGCCGAACATCGGCGCGCGCGTGAGCATCGTTACCCTCAAGGGCGAGCTGATGGGACGCATCGGCGGCCGGTTCGCCGGCGAGAAGCCCGGGGAGTTCGTCGCCCCGCACGGCTGCGTCGTCGACTCGCGCGGCGACCTGTACGTGGCGGAGGTGTCGTGGACGGCGCTCGGCCGCGACCTGAAGCCGCCGCGCGAGATCCGCTCGCTCCAGAAATTCGCCAAGGTATGACCGCGATGGCCGACCGGCTCCTCGCGGCGCTGGCAGGCTCCGGAGCGCGCCGGTACGGGGGCGAGGTCGTCTCGGAGCTCGAGCACGCACTCCAGTGCGCCGAGCTGGCTCGCGAAGCCTCGGCTGACGAGGAACTGCAGCTCGCGTGCTTGTTGCACGACGTCGGCCGATACGCGATCGACCAATCGATCGTGGCCGATACCCTGGAGTCGGCGCGGACCGGCCCGACCGCGCGCGGTCATCACGAGCTGGGCGCCGACCTACTGGCGCCGTGGGTGCCCGAGCGCGTCGCGTGGTGCGTGCGCGTGCACGCCGACGCCAAGCGCTACCTGTGCGCGACCGAGCCGGGGTACTTCGACCGCCTCTCGCCGGCCTCGCGCCACACGCTGCGGCTCCAGGGCGGCGTCATGTCGCCGGACGACGCCGCGCGGTTCGCCGAGCACCGCTGGGTGCGTGACGCCGTCGCGCTGCGCCGCTGGGACGACGAGGCGAAGGTGGTCGGCAAGGCGACGCGATCGCTCGACGAGTGGGCACCGTTGCTGCGGCGCGGCGTGTCGCTATGAGTCCGCTCGCGGACGCGCAGGTCACGGCCGAGCTCGCGCAGACCCCCGGCTGGAAGCGGGCGGGCAAGGCGATCGAGCGAACCTATCGGTTTCCGGATTTCAACGCGGCGATGGTCTTCGTCAACTGGGTGGCCGCCCTCGCCGAGCGGGCGAACCACCATCCGGATATGACCATTCGCTACAACGAAGTCACGGTGTCGGTGTGGACCCACTCCGACGGCGGGCTGACGACGAAGGACTTCGCTCTCGCGCGCGGGATCGACGCACTGTAAGTGCCGGCCCCCGACTCGCTTCCCGAGGCCTTCCGGGCCCGCTTCGCAACACTCGAGGAGCAATTTCTCTCGAAGGACCCGGAGGACCTGTTCTCCGAGTGCTTCG
Organism: uncultured bacterium; assembly: GCA_964450175.1. Taxonomy (GTDB): domain Bacteria; phylum Methylomirabilota; class Methylomirabilia; order Rokubacteriales; family CSP1-6; genus AR31. The sequence goes on from CAYVHH010000450.1 coordinate 5,398, forward strand.
GCTGCGGGCCTCGACACCCGATCGGCCTCCGCGTACGAACGTTCAAGACCGACGAGGGGGTGCTGGCGCCGATCCTGGTACCGGCGCGCTACGAGGGACCGCGAGGCGCGACCCACGGCGGCATCGTCACCGCGTACCTCGACGAAGTGCTGGCCGGCGCGGCGGTCCACGCGACCGGCCGGCTCTCCGTCACGGGCGAGATCACCGTGCGCTTCATGAAGCCCGTGCCCCTCGAGACTCCGCTCATCGGACGTGGACGTCTGACCGCGCGCTCCGACCGCTACGTCGACGTCGAAGGCACGATCGAAGAGCTCGAGACCTCCGAGGTGCTGGCGAGGGCGCGCGCCCGTTTCTTCTTCCAGGATCGAGGCGCGCGCGCCGCGCCGCCCGTCGCCGAGCGCTAGATTCGCGCGAGGAGCGCGATCGTCGGCGCGTTCTTCGGCGCCGCCTGGTATCGGCAATTGAGCTCGGAGCGCTCGAGGATCTCCACGTAGGTACCCATCACCATGCGGTAATAGGCCGGATGTCGGCCGGCCGGACCACCGTTGTACTCGGTGAGCGCGTCTTTGATGTTGGGCTTGCGCGTCATGATGTCGCGCAGGTAGGCCATCGCGAACTGCGTGCTCACGGTCGGGATCGCCAGGTCGCCGAGGTCGCGCTGTCCTTTGAGGATCGGACGCTTGAAGGGGCCGACTTTCGACTCGAACAGCGCGGCGGTCGAGGGCAGAGTCTGGAAGAGTCCTACCTCACCTGCATTGCCGACGGCGTCGTGACGGAACTCCGACTCCACTTCCGCCTGCGCCAGGGCCAGACAGTGGTCGATCTGCGTGCGCTGGCTCTCCGCGAAGAGCACTTCCGGAAAGTGCTGGAACGCCTTGATGGGCGCGCTGGGGTTCTTCTCGCCGATGTACGCTAGGACCGCCCGATTCAACCGCTCCGAGTTGGCCTCGTTTGCGACAGCCAGGACCTGGCGCGTCAGCACGACTCCACCAAGGGCAATCGCGCCTACCAGCGTCAAGCTCGCGAGCACTCTGTTAAGTCTGCGCATGCAGCCCCTCCTTACTGTTTTGTACGCGACCTACCTGATTCGACTGTGACTGCCTGATTCAACTGTGACTGCGGGAAGGTGAACTTGAAGTTTTTGAAGTATCGCACGGGCCGATGGACTACGCAACAGGATGTTGGTTCGTTCCGGATATCCACAACCGGCAGGGGCAGAATTCCACGACGGAACAGCTGATACGACGCAGAGTTACCGCGAGCGGCGGGTTAGCTCAGCGCGGGCGGCGCGGGAGTCGCGGCGTGGGCGGGGGAACCGTCCGATGAAACTCGCTCGGGTCGTTGTCCATCTTGCCGCCGACGGCGGTGCCGCACTCGGCGCAGACGTAGTCGTACTTGGTGCCGGAGGGGAGGACGAGCAGGAGCTTCTTGCGCGCCGCGGTCGCGCGCCGGCAACGGGGGCAGAAGAGGCTCGTCGCCTCGAACTCCTCGAAGCTGTCGCGCGGCGGTGTCATCGTCAGGATTCTACACCGAGCCTATAATGCCGGCACGCTTCCTGAGGAGGAACGCGATGTTCCGCTCCCGGCTCGCCCTCAAGATCACCTTGCTGATCGTGGCCGTCATGATCGTCGGCTTCGGCGCCTCGACGATCGTGACGATCCGGCGGGAATCGGCGGCGCTCGTGGAGCAGAACAAGCAGGCGGCCCGCCGGCTGACCCAGGCGATCGTGGCGAGCATCGAGGCCGCGATGCTCCAGGAGCGGCCCGACGTCACGCGGAGTCTCATTCAGGAGCTGCGCGAGCTCCGGGCTCGGCCGGCCGAAGACGCCTCGCCGCTCGAATCGGTGATGATCTACCGCCGCAACGGCGTGGAGGCGTTCACCGACATGGCGACCGCCACCGAGGTCGCGCGCAACGCCGGGCTGTCGGACAAGGTGATGAAGAACATCACCAAGATGCAGCGGGCTCCCGGCACGACGATGACCGGGCCGCTCTTCACGCGGGCGCTCGCGACTCTGACGACGCAGGAGTCGCTG
>CAYVHH010000451.1:0-8406 GCA_964450175.1 uncultured bacterium
GGCCTCGGTCGAGCTCCTGCGTCGCCGCGAGAACTTTCACGGCTACGTCCATCTGAAGCTGCTCCCGGGCGCCGAGCCCGCCCAGGTCGAGACCGCGGTGCGGCTCGCCAGCCGCGTCTCGGGCAATCTCGAAGCGCCGGGCTCGGCGTACGTCCGCGCGCTCGCCCGCGAGAAGGATTTCGCGGGCGATCTCTTGCCGAATCTCGAGCTGGCCGGGCGCCTGATGCTCGAGCGGCAGCAAGCCAAGGCTCCGTCGACGGTCGCCGCCGTCGGTACGACCACTCAGTTCGTGGTCGGCGCGGCGGGCGAGCAGGACCGCGAGATTCTCGGCGTCGTGACGCAGCTCGAGCGCCGGCGACTCCTCCATCACGCGCACTTCAGCGCGTTTCAACCGGTCGTCGGCACGCCCTTCGAGGGCCGACACCCGACGCCGGCGAAGCGGGAGCTGCGGCTCTATCAGGCCGAGCATCTCGTGCGCCAGTACGGCTTCGGCTACGACGAGCTGATCTTCGCCGCCGACGGCAATCTGCCGCTCGACGACGATCCGAAGACCGCGTGGGCGCTGGCCCATCCCGAGCGCTTTCCCGTCGAGGTCTCGCGTGCGCCGTACGAAAGCCTGGTGCGCGTGCCCGGGATCGGCCCCGCAACCGCGCGCGCGCTCGTCGAAGGCCGACGTCGTTCGGTGATCCGGTGGTCGGGCGATCTTCGAGCCGCCGGCGTCGACGTCGTCAGAGCGGGTTGGTTCCTCACGCTGCGCGATCGTCGGCTCTCGAGCTCGCCCGAGCCGCGGCAGCTTCGTCTCTTCCCGCACGGCGAGCACCTGACCCAGGCGCCGTTTCGCACTCCGGTTCCGCCCTGCGCCTACCGCTGAGCGCCGCGGGCGACCGGGCGATGCGCCCGGACGCTCGGGCATCGCGTCATCAGGCCGACGCGCCTCGCGAGACGGGCTCAGCAGGAAGAACGCGTCAAATCAATGATTTGAGTCGTGCGCCCTTGTGGCATCGTGTGTGCGTATGCCCGGCAGGACCAACCAAGGAGAGGAGCATACATGCGCATCGACCGATTGATTGCCACGTTCGCGGTGGTTCTCCTGGTCACCGGCTGCGCGGCGCAGGGCCCGGACTCGGCGCAGAGCGCGGCCCACACGGCCCACGCGTCGAGCACCGATGGCGCGCGTCCCGTTCTCTACGACTCCCTGGGGAGCTACTCCTACAAGGTCACGACAAATTCCGCCGAGGCTCAGCGGTGGTTCGATCAGGGCCTGCGTCTGGTCTACGCGTTCAATCATCACGAGGCCCAGCGCGCCTTCCGCGAGGCGGCGCGCCACGACCCCTCGTGCGCCATGTGCTTCTGGGGCATCGCCATCACGGAGGGCTCCAACTACAACAGCCCGACGGACGCGGAACGCGAGAAGAAGGCGTCGGCCGCCGCGCAGGAGGCCGTACGCCTCTCGGGCGGGGCGAAGCCGGCGGAGCGGGCGATGATCCAGGCTCTTGCGAAGCGTCATTCGAGCGATCCGGCGGCGAAGCGCGAAACGCTCGACCACGCGTATGCCGACGCAATGCGTGAGGTCGCGCGACAGTTCCCCGAGGACGCCGAAGCCGCGACGTTCTTCGCCGATTCGATGATGAACCTCCGGCCGTGGAATCTGTGGACCGCCGACGGCGCGCCACAGCCCGGCACCGAGGAGATCGTCGCCACGCTCGAGCGCGTGATCGCTAGGAACCCGACTCACCCCGGCGCGCTTCACCTCTACATCCACGCGGTCGAGGCGAGTCGCGAGCCCGGGCGCGCCGAGGCCGCCGCCGACCGGCTGCGGCCGCTGATGCCGGGCGCGGGACACCTGGTCCACATGCCGGCGCACATCTACTGGCGGGTAGGGCGCTACGGCGATGCCGTGACCGTCAACGTGGCCGCGGCCGATGCCGACCGCGCGTATTTCAAGACGGCGACACCGAGCCCGATCTATCGGGGGCTCTACTATCCGCACAACATCGATTTCATCTGGCAATCCGCCGCCATGCAGGGCCGCAGCGCCGAGACCATTCGGGCCGCGCGCGAGTTCGCCTCGAACGCTCCGGCCGAGATGATCAAGCAAATGCCGGATATGGAGACGGCGCCGGTCGCGCCGATCGTCGCGCTCGTGCGCTTCGGGCGCTGGGACGACGTGCTCGCCTATCCGGCGCCGCCGGCCGAGTGGTCCTACACGTCGGGCGTGTGGCGCTACGCGCGCGGCATGGCCTTCAACGCCAGGGGACAGGCCGACCTGGCCGCGGGCGAGTTGCGCGCGCTCGAGGTCATTCTGCAGTCGGTGCCGCCGGAGCGCACCGTCGCGTTCTTCTTCCGCGCCAAGAACGTCCTCCAGCTCGCCGCCAACTTGCTGGCGGGCGAGATCGCGGCGAAGGCCGGCGACTTCGCAACCGCGGAGCGGTTGCTGCGCGCGGCCGTCGCCGAGCAGGATTCGCACTGGTTCACGGAGCCGCCACCGTGGTACTTCCCGGTGCGCCAGTCGCTGGGCGCCGTGCTCCTTCAGGCCGGCCGGGCCGGCGACGCCGAGCAGGTCTACCGCGAGGACCTGCGGCGAAATCCGAGCAACGGCTGGTCGCTGTTCGGGCTCGCCTCGAGCCTGCGCGCTCAGAGCAAGACGACCGAGGCCGCCCAGGTCGAGGAGAGCTTTCGAACGGCGTGGGCGCAGGCGGATGTGACCTTGACGGCGTCCCGGTTCTAGGGAACGACGGCCCGGAGCGCCGCCGCTCCGGGCTATTTCCCCTTCTGGATGACCTCGGCCAGCTCGTTCGCGCGGGCCGTGTCGAGCGGGCGTAGCCGATCGAGAACCCGGCGAGCGTCGTCGAGCCGGCCGAGCTTCACGTAGGCCTCGCCGAGATATTCGAGCGCCTCCGGGAAGCTCGGTCTGAGCCGCAGCGCCTCGTCGTAGGCCTGCAGAGACTCCGGATAGCGCCCTTGATTGCGTAGCGCGAATCCCAGCTCGTTCCAGGCCTCCGGGAACGCCGGCCGGAGCGTGACCGCGCTGCGCTGAGCCTCCACGGCCGTTTTCCAGTCCTTGCTCAGCCGTGCTCGCATTCCACGGTCGTACTCGCTCTCCGCGGTCGGCGTCGCCGTCGGCTGTCGCACCTGGTCGGCGGCGGGGTTGTTGCTCGGGTCCGCGAGCGCGATGCCGGGCTGCAGCACCGCCGCCGCGATCGAGAGGCTCAGCGCGATGCACCGCAAGGTCGTCGGGCGGAGGCTGATCTTCACCATGTCGGCAGCTTACCGCGTCTGGATGCCGGCGCTCAGCGCGCGGGCCGGCTCCGCTCGGCCATGAGCGCGGCGACGGCCTGGAGATCGGCCTCGGTGTCGACGCCGATCGTCGGCGCCGTCGTCTCGACCACGACGATGTCGATCCCGTTTTCGAGAAATCGGAGCTGCTCGAGCTTTTCCGTCAGCTCGAGCGGCGACTGGGGCAGCCGATGGAACGCGTCCAGCGCCGGCTTGCGATAGGCGTAGAAACCCTGGTGCTTGAAGCGCACGGCGCCGATTCCGTCGCGATCGTAGGGGATCGGGTACTTGGAGAAATAGAGGGCGCGGCCGTCCACGCCGCAGACGACCTTGTTCACGTTCGGATTCTCGGCCTCTTGCGGAGCCAGCCGGATCTTGAGCGTGCTCACCTGGGTCGCCGGGCGCTCGCGGAACGGACTGACGAGAAGCCGGATGTGCTCCGGCGTCAGCAGCGGCTCGTCACCCTGGACGTTGACGTAGACGTCCGCGGCGCGGCTCTGCGCGACCTCCCAGATCCGGTCGGTGCCCGACGGGTGCTCGGCCGACGTCATCACCGTCGGGATGCCGTACGTCGCGCACGCATCGACCACTTCTTTCGAGTCCGTCGCGACCAGCAGATCCCCGAGATCCGGGGCCCGGCGCGCCGCTTCGTAGACGTGAACGATGAGCGGCTTGCCGGCGAGGTCGCGAAGGACCTTGCGGGGCAGGCGAGTGGACTGAAGGCGCGCCGGAATGACGCCGAGGACGCGCAGCGGGGCCGAGGCGCTCACGGGAACGCGCGGAGTGTCCGGAGCTGAGACCCGCGCGCGTCGCCGCCGCCCGGCGCGAACGGTACGATCACCGGCTGGGTGAGTCCGGCGCGCGTGAACTCCGCGATGCGCTCACGGCAGAACGCCTCGGGCCCCACGACGCCGAGACCCTCGAGGAAGCGCGGCGAGACCTGCTTCACGGCGCCGGAGCGGTCGCCGGCGCGCCAGGCGGCGTTCAGCGCGTCGACCTCGTCGGCGAACCCGGCCGCCTTGAAGAAGCTCGCGTAGGCATCGACCGTCGCGTAGCCCGTGATGTCGCGCGCCAGGGTCTCACGGGCGGCGGTCGGGTCGTCGGTGACGCACGTGCGGATGAACGAGGCGATCTCGAAGTCGGCGAGGCTGCGGCCGGCCTTTCGCGCCCCGGACTCTAGATGCCCGATCGAGGTCGGTACCGTTTCCGGCGGGATCCAGTTCAACACGACGCCGTCGGCGATCTCGCCGGCGAGCTCGAGCATCTCGGGCCCGAGCGCCGCGAGCACTACGCGAACCGGCTTCGCGGGCGGCGGCACCGTCAGACGGAAGTTTTTCACACGGTAGAACTTGCCCTCGAAATTCACGCGCTCGCCGGAGGCGACCATCCGGATGACCTGCACCGCTTCGCGAATCTGCTGCAGCGAGGGCGCGAAGGTGAGCCCGTGCCAGTCGCCGACGATGACCTTGCTGGAGAGCCCGATGCCGAGCAGGACCCGGCCGGGCGCCAGATGGTTGAGCGTCGCCGCGCTCTGGCCGAGGACCACCGGCGTTCGCGTCTGCACCGGCACGACGGCGGAGCCGACGTGGAGCCGGTCGGTGTGGCTCGCGATCGTCGCCATGAGCGTGATCGCGTCGTAGCCGGAGGCTTCTCCGGTCCACGCCGCGTGGTAGCCGCGCGCCTCCGTTTCGCGCGCGACGGCGACGAACTCGGCCGCGGGCGAGGTGGCGAACGAAGCGAGAACGATGCCGAGTCGCGCCATATCGCGCGAGTATACCGCCTCAACCGTGGCCGTGACCGTGGTGGATGTCGGGCGTGTGCGGGTGCTCGTGCTCGATGGGGCCCGTCGCGTGGGGATGGCTGTGCGGCTCCGGCCCTTCCCAGCCCTCGTGGGCGTGCTGGTGGTGTTCGTCGTGGACGTGCACATGTGCGTGCGTCCCCGTCGGGTGGCGATGGTGGTGCAGGTGGCGCTCCTGAACCAGCAGCCACGTGGCGAGCGCCATGAGCGCCGCCGCCGCGAGCAAGCTGGTGGTCGGCGGCTCGCCGAGCAAGATCAGGCCGCCCGCGGCGCCGAAGAACGGCGCCGTCGCAAAATAGGCGCCGGCGCGCGCCGCGCCGAGCTCGCGCATCGCGAGGATGAAGAGGACGAGGCTCGTGCCGTAGCTCACCGCGCCGAGGGCAAGCCCGAAGGCGATCGTGCCCGGTGACGGCGGCGCCTGGCCGCTCGCGAGAGCGAGCAGGACGTTGACGGCGCCGGCAACGAGCCCCTTGACCTCGACGATGAGGAGCGGATCGCCCTCCGCGATGAGGCGGGTCAGGTTGTTGTCGAGCGCCCAGAGGAGGCACGCTCCGGTGACCGCGGCGGCGCCGGCCGCGATCGACGGATCACCCGGCGTCCAGCCCAGCACGACGCCGCCGGCGGCCATGACGACGGCCGCGACGGCGATCCGCCCGCCCAGATGCTCGTTGAAGACGATCCCGGCCAGCAAGACCGTGAAGACGACCTCGAGATTGAGCAGGAGCGCCGTCGTCGTGGCCGAGCTTCGCTGCAGGCCCCACAGGAGCAGGGGCGGGGCCAGCACGCCTCCCACGAGGACGACACCGGCCAGGACCCGGCGATCGCGCACGGTCAACGGCCGGCCGGCCGCGGGACGACGGCGCCAGAACCGCCGCACGAGACCGAGGAATATGCCGGCGCCGAGGTACAGGATGCCCGCCAGGAACAGCGGGGGCACGACGTCGAGCAGCCGCTTCGCGAGCGGCGCGCTGAGCCCGAAGGCCAGCGCGGCGATCAGCGCGTTGAGGATCGCCATGACGACGCGCGCCATTGTACTGGGCGACGCCTCCCGATAGAGTGACGTTTGATGAGCTCGCTCACCGAGCGCCCCATCGCGCCCGTCCGCGCGCCGCGAGGCACCGAGCTCTCCTGCAAAGGCTGGCCGCAGGAGGCCGCGCTCCGGATGCTCATGAACAACCTCGATCCCGACGTCGCCGAGCGCTGGGAAGACCTGGTCGTCTACGGCGGCTCCGGAAAGGCGGCCCGGAGCTGGGAGGCGTACCACACGATCGTGCGGACGCTCCGCCGCCTCGGCGACGACGAGACCTTGCTCGTGCAGTCCGGCAAGCCCGTGGGCGTGTTCAGGACGCACGCGGACGCGCCGCGGGTGCTCATCGCCAACTCGCTCCTGGTGCCCGAGTGGGGGGACTGGGAGCACTTCAGGCGGTACGAGGCGATGGGGCTGACGATGTATGGCCAGATGACGGCGGGCTCCTGGATCTACATCGGCACGCAGGGGATCCTGCAGGGCACCTACGAGACCTTCGGTGCCTGCGCACGCAAGCACTTCGGCGGCTCGCTGGCCGGCCGGCTCGTGCTCTCCGCCGGCCTGGGGGGCATGGGGGGCGCCCAGCCGCTCGCGGTCACCCTGAACGGCGGCGTCGGGCTCTTCGTCGAGGCCGACCGCGAGCGCATCGAGCGGCGGCTCAGGCTCCGCTATGTCGACCGGGCCACGGCCTCGCTGGACGAAGCGCTCCGGTGGGCCGACGAGGCGCGCGCTCGCCGCGAGCCGGTCTCGATCGCGCTCCACGGCAACGCGGCCGCGGTCCATCCCGAGCTCGCACGGCGCGGAGTCCGCTTCGATGTCGTCACCGATCAGACCTCCGCGCACGACGTGATCAACGGCTACATCCCCGCGGAGCTCACGGTCGACGAAGCTCGGGCGCTCCGCTCGCGCGACCCCGAGGCCTATCGCAAGCGTGCCTACGAGTCGATCGCCGTGCAGATGCGGGCCATGCTCGAGTTCCAGCGCGCCGGCGCGATTCTCTTCGACTACGGCAATAACTTCCGCCGCGAAGCGGAAAACGCCGGCGTGTCCGACTTCAGCTATCCCGGCTTCGTGCCTGCGTTCATCCGGCCGCTCTTCTGCGAAGGGCAGGGCCCGTTCCGCTGGGTGGCGCTCTCCGGCGATCCGGAGGACATCTACGCGACCGACCGCGCGCTGATGGACGCGATGCCGGAGAACGAGCCGCTCGTGCGCTGGCTTCGTCTGGCCCGCGAGCGCGTCAGCTTTCAGGGGCTGCCCGCGCGCATCTGCTGGCTCGGCTACGGGGATCGCGCCAGGGCCGGGCAGATCTTCAACGACCTGGTCGCGCGCGGCGCCGTGAAGGCGCCGATCGTCATCGGGCGCGACCATCTGGACTCGGGCTCGGTCGCCTCGCCGAATCGCGAGACCGAGTCGATGCGCGACGGCTCCGACGCGATCGCGGACTGGCCCGTGCTCAACGCCCTGCTCAACACGGCGTCGGGCGCCACGTGGGTGTCGGTCCATCACGGCGGCGGCGTCGGCATCGGCTACTCGATCCACGCCGGGATGGTCGTCGTCGCCGACGGCACGCCCGACGCGGCCCGGCGTCTCGCGCGCGTGCTGACGACCGACCCGGGCACGGGCATCATGCGCCACGCGGACGCGGGCTATCCGGAGGCGATCGCGGCGGCCCGCCGTCACGCCATCGATCTGCCGGGGATCACGGCGTGACGGTCTCCGTGAGGCGGCGAGCGGCGCGCCTCGTGGCCGCGCTCGTCGTCTTCGTGACCGGCTGGCTGCCGGCCGGTCTCGTCGGGATCGCCGCGGCGCAAGAGACCGCGCGCTCCGGCAGCGAGCTGGTGTTCGTCGTCCCCGCGGAGCCGCCGTCGTTCGACGCCCACCGCAAGGAGAGCTTCGCCCTCATCCATCCGGCGACGCCGCACTACAGCACGTTGCTGCGCGTCGACCCCGACGATCCGTCGGGCACGAAGCTCGTCGGCGATCTCGCCGAATGGTGGTCGAGCGCGGCGAACGGGCGGACCTGGACGTTCAAGATCCATCGGGGCGTGAAGTTCCACGACGGCAGCGAGCTGACGGCACGCGACGTGAAGGCCTCGTACGACACGATCGTCTTTCCACCCGCCGGCGTGGCTTCCAATCGCAAGGGCGAGTACGTCGTGGTGGAATCGGTCGAGCCGCCCGACGCCGACGTCCTCGCCCGCGACATCCACTGGTACGAGAAGAACGTCGTGGGCACCGGCCGGTTCGTCTTCGGCGAGTACGTGAAGGGCTCGCCCTGGACCGGCCGAAAGAACCGGCCTACTGG
>CAYVHH010000452.1:0-16195 GCA_964450175.1 uncultured bacterium
ACGGATGGTCGAGCGCGAGGCGATGCGCGACGCGGGCCCCGCGATCGTGGCCGACGAGCACGACCGGCCCGATGCCGAGCGCCTGGATCAGGTCGGCGATGTCGGCGGCCATCGTGCGCTTGTCGTAGCCCCGAATCGGGCGGTCGGAGTCACCGTAGCCGCGCAGGTCGGGCGCCACCACGGTGAATCGCTCGGCGAGCGCCGGCATCACCTTGCGCCACATGTGACCGGTCTGCGGATAGCCGTGCAGCAGGACCATGCCCGGCCCCTGCCCGAGCCGGCGGTAGTGGATGCGAGTCTTGTCACGGACGCTGACGACGTCACGGATCATCGGCGATAGTCCTCCGCCCGGTCGCGCGGCTCGAAGCCGAGGACGCGCCGGGCGTGCTCGAGGTCGCGGTAGCCCCAGCGATTGTCGGAGACCGCGTAGAAGATGTCGAACGTGAGCGTGGGCGGCGCAGCGATGCAGAGCTCGAGCATCCGCACGACGTCACGCTGGCTGCAGAAGACCGAGAACTCGCGCGCCGACGTCGGACGGTCGGCGGCGAGCACGCGGCCGATACGCACACAGACCGCCGACAGCTTGTGCGCGTCGGCGTAGTGACGCGCGATCGCCTCGCCCCAGATCTTGCTGGCGCCGTAGAGACCGGCCGGGCGCAGTGGCATCTCGTGGGTCATCGTCGGCCACGATTTCGCCTCGTCGTAGCGCCCGGCGACCAGGTCGCTGTAGGGCGGATCGCGCTCCCAGGCGCTCACGGTCGCGCCGCTCGACGCGTAGACGACGCGGCCGACCCCCGCGCGGCGCGCGGCCTCGAAGACGTTGTAGGTGCCGATCACGTTCGCCTGGAGGATCTCCTCGAAGACGTCGCTCGAGCCGGTGCGCGCCGCGAGGTGCACGACGGTGTCGACGCCCGCGAAGGCGGGCGCGATCGCGTCGAGGTCGGCGATGTCGCCCTGGTGGCACTTCACGCCGGGGATCGGCCGCCGGTTGAGGGCGGAGAGCTCGTACTTGCCCTCGAGGTGGCGCCGGAGCGCGCCGCCGATGAGCCCGCTCATGCCGGTCACGAGCACCCTGCGCGGCGCCATGGCCGACGCGGGCTACACGATCGAGGTGTGAACGAGGTTGCTGACGCGATCGAGTCGCGCCGAGTGCCACGGATCGGGCACGCGGCTGTTGGTCAGATACGCGAACGACACCCCGGAGTCCGGATCGGCCCAGCAATAGGAGGAGCCGACGCCGCCGTGACCGAACGTCCTCGGCGACGCGAGCGAGCCGAGCCCGCGAATCGTCTCGGTGGTGCCGCGCAGGTGCGGACCGAGCCCGCGATGCATCGGCATGCCCATGTAGGCGTCGATACGGTCGCCGGTGTGGTTGCGCGTGACATAGGCGATCGTCCGCGGCGAGAGGATCCGCGCGCCGCCGAGCTGGCCGCCCTGGAGCAGCATCTGGTAGAACGCCGCCATCACGCGCGCGGTCGCGTACCCGCCGCCACCCGGCGAGCCGGCGCGCCGCGCCTCGGCGGAGCTCTCCTCGCCGCGTCGCACCTGCCGCGCGCCGTCCTGAGACGGCTCGTGCATGTCGACCGCGCGAGCGTGCACGCGATCGGGGAGGCCGACGAACAGCTCGTCGGCGACACCGAGCGGCTCGGCGATGTTCTCGCGAATGAACGCGCGATAGTCCGTCTTGGTGAGCGCCTCGATCAGGACCGCGGCGACCCAGTGGGCGGCGCCGCGGTGGTACACGACGCGCGAGCCCGGCGTCCACTCGAGCGTGAAACCGCACACCGAGCGGCGCAGGAGCTCGTGATCCTCCCACGCGGCCTTCGGCACCTCGGCGTTCGGGAAGCCGCCCTGGTGCGAGAGGAGCTGGATGATCGAGATGTCGCCCTTGGCGTGAGCCTCGAACCCCGGCACGTGATCGGCGACCCGGTCGGTGAACGCCAGTGCGCCGCGCTCGACCAGGAGCCACACCGCGCACGCGGTGATGACCTTCGTGTTCGAGAACAAGAGCCAGAGCGTCTCGTCGCGCGCGGGCACGCGCTGAGGATCGAGACGCGCATCGCCGAGCGTCCATACGAACCCGAGCTTGCCGTGTCGCGCCACCGCGATCTGCGCCGCGGGGTAGCGTCCCTCGGCGATGTGTGCCGTGATCAGCTCGCGGAGACGGCCGAGCGGCTTGGGGTCCAGGCCGAGCGCTTCTACGCTGGAGGTCGCAAGAGGGAATTCCATGGCCGCAACTCTAGCATGATCTTTCGTCGGCTTGCGGCGGCCGCCGGGGGGATGGGCTAGCCTGGCGGGCGGGGTCGCGCGACCACGCGGCACGCGTGCGCTGCTCCGCGGCGGCTGGGCTCCATCCCGGCGCGCGACGACCGACGTACGCTTGGCGGGAACGGGTCGCGCCGACCCCGCCCGCCGGGCTAGCCCGCCCCCCGGGCGCCGGTCATGGTCGCTTGCGTCGACTGGTGCTCGCGCAGCCATGCTTCGGATTGCGCTCGTAGCGCGGATCGTTCGGTCGGGTCGAGGCCGGTGGGGTCGAAGCGGTAGCGATAGTGGAGGTCCAGGATCGGAGCGAGGTCGGTCGCGTGGATGCGTTCGATCCACGCGGACGGCGGCTCGGCGCTCTGGCGGCCAAGTCCCGAGGTCTGCAGGCGCTCCTCGATCAGATAGAACTCGGAGTCCTGGCCCGGGCGCACGAAGGCCGGCTGCGGTTCGGAGGGAGTCGTCTCGCGGCCCACGCGCCGGCGCGAATAGAGACGCCAGACGAGCAGCAGCACCAGCGGGATCAGAAGCCAGGCGGCGTGCCGACCGATACCGTTGTCGTCCTCGCTCCAGCGCCAGCGCGAGAACAGAAAGCCGATGAAGGACCACAGATCGTGCACGGGCTCGAGGATGGACGACTCGCCCTGGTCGGCGTCGGCCCATACCGGCGGCGTCGTGTCCACGTCGCGCCAGGCGCCGTTCACGTACGCGAGCGTCCACGAATGGGCGTGGCGCGCGCGCACGACGTACCGCTGCTCGAGGCGGCTCCACTCCTGGACCGAGAAGCCGACCGCGTAGCGCGCCGGCACGCCCGCCGCGCGCAGCAACAAGGTCGTCGCGGTGGCGAAATACTCGCAGTGCCCGGCGCGCGAGTTCAGCAGGAACTCCTCGAGGGCCGACTCCTTCCGCGGGCGTTCGCCCTTCCACATCGAATAGCGGAAGTTCCGCCGGAAGTACGCGGCGACGGTGTCGATCTTGTCGGTCGCCGAGCCCCCGGCGAGATTCAGGTCGGTCGCGAGCCGGGAGACGATCTCGGCCTCCCGCGGCGGGACGTGAAGATCGGCGTCGGTCGGCGGCCCGTCGAGCGGGCCGCCGGGCGCGAAGAGCGCCGTGTAGGTGACGAGCCCGAGGCCTTCCTCGACTCGCACCGCGCCGAGCCGGTTACGAAGAACGCCGACCACCGCGAGACGATCGATCTCGAAGGCGCCGCCCGGCAGAGAGAGCACGCCGCGCCCGCGATTCAGGTATGCCGAGACCGTGATCCGCCCGGCCGGGCTGTGACCGGCCGCGAACTTCCACGTCTCACCGTCGCCCTCGGGCTGGACGGCGTTGAAGCCGGCGCCCGAGGCGAGCCACGCCGGAGAGTTGTACACGTCATAGCTCGCCTCGCGCAGCAGGAACGGCACGTGCAGCCCGTCGCGCGGCTCGACGCGCAGGACGGTGCGGTCCGACAGCTTCAAGCGGCCGAGGTGGCCGATGGCCGTCGTCGCGCGGAACGGATCCGCATCGCCGCGGACCATGCTGAAGATGTAGTCGAATACCGTCTGCTCGACCGCCAGCTGGAACCGGTGCAGCGCGACGTGGCCGCCGAACCCCGCGACGGCCGCGATGCCGAGCATCGGTACCCACCAGAGGGGCGAGAAGCGCCGCGACCGCCACGGCCAGAGGGCCCACCCCGCGAGGACGCACAAGCCGGCATAGAACTCGAGCGTGCGCCGATTGGCCGCGCTCGCCGACAGGATGCAGATCGCGAAGTAGAGGTACCCGAGATCGACGACGCCGGGGCGGGTCTCCGGCGCGCGCGCCGCCTGACGCCGGAGCGCCCAGAAAAACGCCGTCAGCGGGACCTTCGCGGCCGTGCTGTAGAGCTGGCTCGCGATCAGCGGGAACAGCAGGAGCGGCATCCACTGGAACAAGAGCGTCATCGCGCGCGGGCCGTCGGCGGCGGCGCGCGAGGTGCCGGTGGTCGAGAAGAGATAGACGCCGCTGACGACGATCAGCAGGGTGCAGAGGTCGGTGAGCCGATGGAAGTCGGTCGCGGAGAGCTCGAGCCGCCACGTCAGGGCCCGTGCGGCCTCGACCAGCACCGCCAGCGGCAGCGCGAGGAACAGAAACCCGGTCTGCCACCCCCAGAAGAGGAGCGACGCGCCGAGCAGCATCGGAGGCGGCGTCACAAGCACGCGAGCCCCTCGGCGATCCGTCCGACCTCCAGCCGATGCACGTGACCGGGCAGCCGGTCGAGGTCGGCGGCCTGGCCGACGACGAACACGCGAGTCGGCGTGCCGAGCGCCTCCAGGTGACGGATGAGCTCCTGGCGCGCGTCGTCCCACCCCAGGAGGATGCAGACGCAGCCGCTCAGCAGATCGAGACGGTCGATCACCGCATGGTGGAGAGAGCGAAAGGGCTTGTCCCGGCACGGGCCCACGCACGCCAGCACTTCGAGCAGCTGCTCGGTGTGGGCGAGCCCGCGCCCGGCGGTGAAGCAATAGGCCTCCGGCCCGACGAACATCAGATCGAGCAGCGACTCCTGGGTCTGCATCGAGATCGCGATCGACGCCGCGACCGAGACGGCCTCCTCGAAGACCGGGTCGCCGAGGTGGGCGGTGAACGTGTCGAGCACCAGCGCGTGGCGAACGAAGAACTCGTCGAGATACTCCTTCACGACCGGCCGGCCGACGCGCGCGTAGCTCTTCCAGTGGATGCGCCGCATCGGATCGCCGGAGCGATAGTCGCGCAGCGACACGAACTCCTCGGAGTCGCCGACGGTGGACGCGAGCGCGACCCCGCCCGGCTGGTACTTGCGGGTGCCGGCCATCCGGATCTCCGCCATCGGATAGCGCTTGGGCAGGACGAGCAGCGACTGAGAGAGCTCGATCGATTTGAGCGCCTGGACCAGGCCCAAGGGATCCGGCCGCGCGATCGTGACCCCCCGGAATCGCAGGTGGCCGCGGCGCAGCGGGGTGATCTCGACGGTCACCTCGCCCTCGCCCGAGGGCGCCAGCGTGGGCAGCGGCCGCGGCGGAATCACGGCCCCGCGCTTCTGCGAGACGAGCCAGGCCCAGCGCGGATAGCCGACCTGGCGGTCGAACCAGTTCCGCCGCTCCTCGCCGGGCTCGCGCGCCGTGATGAACTCCTCGAACGACGGGCGCGGGTCGGTGAGCTCTTCGATGAGCACCAGACCGTCCTGGCGGCGGTCCGTCTGATTGGTGATCACCACGCGGTAGGTCACCGGCAGGCCGACGGACGCGAAGCGCGGCAGGATCCGGCGTGCCGCGAAGCGCCCGCGAAAGACCAGGCTCGAGGCGGCCGAGAGGATCACCAGTGCGAGCACCAGGGTGAACACCTGGTAGCCGACCGTACGATTGGTGTCGAGGCCGATCACGATCGCGGCGCCGAGCACGCCGAGGGCGAGCGAGCCGGCGCGCGTACAGCGCCGGTCGAGCCGGTACTGGAACGCCGAGAACGAGCTGAACCAGCGGTACAGAAGGCGCTTCATATCACGAATTTATAGGTGCGCCTCGGCCGGCGGGTCCCCAGCCCCGCGGCGGCCCGCAGCGCACACGGCGCCGACGCCTACGACGGCATCGGGACTTTCGCGAGAATCTCCTCGACGAGACCGGCCGTCGTCACGCCGGCGAAGCGCGCCTGCGGCTCGACGACCATGCGATGCGCGATGACGGGCACCGCCATCTCCCGGACGTCCTCCGGGATCACGAACTCGCGCCCCTCGGAGAGGGCCAGCGCCTGCGCGGCCTTCATCAGCGCGAGCGAGGCGCGCGGGCTGGCGCCGAGCTGGACGCCGTTCGCGGCGCGCGTCGCGCGGACGACGTCGACCGCGTAGCGCTTCAGCTCGTCGCTCATGCGGACCCCGGCGGCGCGCCGGCGCACCATGAGCACGTCGTCGATCGAGACGCACGGCTCCAGGGTGTCGATCGGATGACGCTGCGCCTGCGCCGAGAGAATCGCCACCTCGTCTTCGGGCGCCACGTAGCCGAGGCTCAGCTGCACGGCAAAGCGATCCATCTGCGCCTCGGGCAGCGGATAGGTGCCGCGGAACTCGACCGGGTTCTGCGTGGCGATGACGAAAAAGAGCTCCGAGAGGCGGTACGAGCTTCCCTCGACCGAGACCTGACTCTCGGCCATCGCCTCCAGGAGCGCCGACTGCGTCCGGGGTGAGGCGCGGTTGATCTCGTCGGCCAGCAGCACGTTGGTGAAGACCGGGCCCTCGTGGAAGTGAAAGGCGTGGTCGCGCTGGTCGAACACGGACACCCCGAGGATGTCCGACGGCAGGAGATCAGGCGTGAACTGGATGCGTTTGAAGCGACCGCCGATCGACCGCGCGAGCGCTTTCGCCAGGGTCGTCTTGCCGGTGCCGGGATAGTCCTCCAGCAGGACATGGCCGCCGCTCGCGAACGCGGCGAGCAACCGACGGATGGCGCCGGACTGGCCGCGCATGACCGTCTCGACGTTCAGCGCCAGCTTGCGGAAGACGTCCTGGGGTTGGAGGCTCATGCGCCAACTCAGCGCTTCCGCCGGAGCCCGTCGATCACGTCGAGGACGCGAAGGATCTCGCTTCCGTCACGGATCATCTCGCGATCACCCGCCTGGCCCCAGCGCAGCACGCCGTCGCGATCCACGACGAAGGTCGAGCGGTAGGCGACGTTGCGGTCGGCGTCGAGCACGCCGTAGGCGCGGATCGCGGCCCGGTGCACGTCGCTCAGGAGCGGGAACGGGAAATTTCGCGCCTTCACGAAGGCCGTGTGGCAGAAGGGGCTGTCACCGCTGATGGCAACCACCGCGGCGCCCCGCCTCGCGATCTCTTCGGCGACCCGGCCCAGGTCGCTGAGCTCGGGGGTTCAGATACCCCCCCAGTCGTAACAGTAGAAGACGAGCACGACGTCCTTGCCCTTGAAGTCGGCCAGCGACGTCTCGCCGCCCGCGCTCGACGGTAGTGTGAAGCTCGGGGCCGGCTGGCCAAAGCGAAGACCGGTCACGAGAGACCTCGGGGGCGTTCGTTGCGGAGGCGGGTGGTCGCGTGACGGTTCATGTGGTGGCTCTTCCGGTATACCACGTTCGGCACCGGGGTCGGAAAGGCCCGGAGACGCATTCCCGGGCGGGCATTTCCTCGCCGGCAGGCGCTAGAATCGGCGCATGAATCCGCCGTCGGCGGCCGGCTCAGGGTGTGACGCGTGCGGGCGCGCACACGCCCGACTTCTCTTCCTTTTCCGGACGCGCGCCGGCTCCGTTCTCAAGTGCGGGCGCTGCGCGCTGCGACATCGGCCCCTGCTGCAGCGCTCGCTCGGGATCGCCGCCCTCGTCGGCACTGTGCTGCTGGCCATCAACCAGGGTGACGTGCTGCTCTCGTCCCGATGGCCGGCCGCCCTCATCTGGAAGGTGCCGCTCACCTACCTGGTGCCGTTCCTGGTGGCGACGTGGGGCGCGCTCCTGAACTGTCGCGTCGTCTTGGAGGGCGGTGGCACGCCCAGTACAATGCCGCCATGAGCGCACAAGAACCCACCGTCGGTGTCATCGGCCTCCGATACGGCCGCGCCCACATCCCTGCGTTTCAGGCCAACGGCTGCCGCGTGGTCGCCGTGTGCCAGCGCGATCAGGCGGGCGCGAAAGCGGTGGCGGACCGTTACGGCGTGCCGCGCGTGTTCGAGAGCTGGGAGCGGATGATCGACGAGGCGCGGCCCGAGATCGTCGTGATCGCGACGCCGCCCGTCCTCCATCACGCGATCGCGCTGCGCGCGTTCGCGGCCGGTGCTCACGTCCTCTGCGAGAAGCCGCTCGCCATGTCGCGAGCCGAGGCGCAGGCGATGGTGGACGCGGCGGCGCGGGCCGGCCGTATCGGGATGACCGCCTTCAACTGGCGGTTCACCGCCGCGATGCTGCAGTTTCACGCGACGGTGGGCGAACACGTCGTCGGGCGGGTCTTCAATCTCGCGGCGCGCTGGTTCGGCTCGCGCCTGGCCGATGAGAAGGCCGCGCCGTCCTGGCGGCAGGATCGCGCCCAGGCCGGGCACGGCGCGATGGGCGACATGGGCGTGCACGTCATCGACCTGATCCGCTGGAACTTCGGCGAGTTCGCGCGCGTTGTCGTCGACCCCGGAGTCGCGTATCCCGCGCGCCAGGCGCCCGGCGTGAATCGCCCCGCCGACGCCGACGACCACTGCTCGGTGCTGGGCGTGCTCGCCTCGGGCGCGCACGTGGCCTTCACGGTCAGTCGTGTCGCGCACGCCACGAACGACCAGTCGCTGGAGGTGTGGGGCCATGGCGGCGCGCTCCGCTATCGCCTCACCCGCGAGGGGCCACGGTGGTTCGAAGGCGAGCTCTACGCGAGCCGCGGCGGCGCCGACTTCCAGGCGGTGGCCCCGCGCTGGACGCCGCCGCCCGCGGCCGGCGAAGGCGATCAGAGCGACGTCATGGGCAAGGCGCTGATCGCGCCGCTGGTCGAGCGCATGCTCCACGGGATTCGAACGGGCCAGACGCCGTCCCCGTCCCTCGTCGACGGCCTCCGCGCTCAGAGCGTGCTCGACGCCACGCTCGAGTCGGCGCGGCGCGGCGCGTGGGTCGACGTCGAGGCGTGACGACGGGCCACCAGATCCGGTAGCCGCCGGCGCCGGCGGCGCCAACCTCTCGCGTCTTCGATTTCCTTCGTGCGCTGAACGGCCTGATTGCTAGCGTGTCTCCCCGAAACATTTCTCACAGGGGGAGCGCGATGGACGATCCCGGCGGACGATGGATCGAGTTCACGACTCAGGACGGACGCACGAGCCGCATGCGCGTCGAGCAGATCGACACCGTGATGCGCGCGAGCGGCGGCGACGCCGGCGTCATCCACACGAGCCTGGGCGAGCTCATCAGGGTACTCAACGTCACCCACGTCCTGAAACAGTGGCGGCACCGGCTCCTCTTCATCGTCTCCCGTCAGGCCGGGAGCTATCACGGCTATCTGCAGCGCGCATTCTCGGACGTCGACTGGGCGGAGGTCATCTTCGACCGCCGGCGCGGCGAGCGCCGACAGCACGGGTCACCGTGGATGGTCGAGCGGCGCGCGCGCGGCCGACGCGCGCGGCCGGACGTCGACGCGCGCGTGCGCGCGTTCGGCTGGGCGATCGTGCGCGTCAACCGGGCCTAGGCGAGCCCGGACCAGAGCGCGCCGAGGCGCGCGAGCGCCGCCGCCGGAAGCGGCCCCCGATTGACCGCCGCCGCGGCGGCCTCGAGATGCTCCAGGCTCGAGTAGCCGACGAGGATCGTCGACACCGCACTCGATCCCACCGCCAGACGGATCGACGCTTCGACCAGATTCTCGACGTACCCCTCCCGCACCAGCGCGCCGAGACTCTGAGCCCGGGCCACATCGGTTCGATAGTCCGGCGCGGTCGCGATCGGATCCACCGAGGGCACCGCGACCGGATGGCGCGCCTCGACGCCGCTCAGGGCTCCGGCGGCGAGCACGCGGATGACGACGACGCCGACGCCGCGCTCGCGCGCGCGGTCGAGGAGCCCGCCGAAATCCTGGGCGGGAAAGCCCGCGGGCACCGCGGTGCCGGCGCTCGGATTGAGCAGGTTGTAGCAGACCTGCGCCGTATCGATCGTGCCGGCGTCGAGCGCCTGATGCAGCGAGCGTGTGTCGCCGAGCGCCGTGATGCCGCAGAACCCCACCTTCCCCTGCTGCCGAAGCTTCTGCACGGCGGGCACGACTTCGCTCAGGACGTCGCCGAGGCTCAGGGTGTTGCGGCCCCGTGCGGGCTCGATGCGATTGTGGAGCTGGAACAGATCGACGCGCTCCATGCCGAGCCGCTGCAGGCTCGCGTCGAGCGAGCGGGCGACCGCGCCCGGGATGTCGTGCAGATCGGGAGGATCGAGGCGGAACTTCGTGCCGACCTGCACGCGCGCGCGCAGGGCTTTCAGGACCCGGCCGAGGTTGCGCTCGGACTCGCCGTCGCCGTACGACGGCGCGGTATCGAAGTAGTTGACGCCGAGCTCCATCGCCCGCGCGACGGCGCGCTCGCGCTCGGCCGGCGTGCCACGGATGATGAGCCCGCCGACGTTGCCGCAGCCGAATCCGAGCGTCGAGACCCTGAGACCCGTCTTGCCGAGATTCCGCAATTCCATGCGCGCGCCTCCCCGTTTCGGTCGTCGGGCACTATTCGCCGATGCTCCGAGCGTTGTCAAGCCGGGACGCGACAACCCTGTCGCGACCGGCACGCAGTTCGGGTAGAGTCGGAGCCGCCGTCAAACGAGCAAGCCGGGAGGCAGACATGGACCGTCCGTACATCGCCGAGAACAACCGCGAGCGCGCGCGCCTGCGCGCCCTCGTCGACCGCCTGAGCGACGGCGATCTCGCCCGCTCGCTCGACGCCGGCTGGACGGTCGGCGCCCTCCTCGCCCACCTGGCGTTCTGGGATCAGCGCATCCTGGCCCTGATCGAGCGCTGGGAAAAGGAAGGGCTGCGCTCGACTCCGCGATCCATCGACGGCAAGGACGTCGACTGGATCAACGACTCGGCCAAGGCGCTCTGCCTGGCGTTGTCGCCGCGCGACGCCGCGCGACTCGCGGTCGCGACCGCGGATGCCGTCGATCGACGGGTCGAAGCGCTGTCCGACCAGCACGTCGCGGCGAACGCCGCGGCCGGGAATCCGATCAGTCTGGTTCGTGCCGAGCACCGGCGAGAGCATCTCGACGAGATCGAGCGGGTCTTCGGTCCGAGCCGGGCTCGCTAGACGGTCAGCATTCGTCTGGTGTCACTTGACCGAGCGTACGGCTCGAGCCCGGCGTTCGGCTTGCGCGTAGCCCTCGGCCGCCTCCCGATACGCCCGCGCCGCCGCCGCGAGTTCCTTGCGGCTCGCCAAGCTGTCGCCGTCGATCTGCCGGGCCTGCGCCTGGTCAAAGGCGTCGCGCGCGAGCTGATCCGCCTCCGCGGCCAGCGCTTCTTGCCGCCGAGCCGCGACGGCCGCATGGGCTTGATCGAGACCGGTCCTCAGGAGCGCGAGTTGGCGCTCTCTTTCTTCCTCGCGCGGCACCTCGGCCAGCGCTGCCTGGTATTCGGCTTGCGCCTCCGTAAATAGCCGGCCGGCGGCGGCATACTCTCGCCGTCCCATTGCCGCGAGGCCGTCGCGCTCCTTGCTCTGAGCCGAGGTGAAGCGAGCGCGAGCATAAAATCCCGCGGCAGCCCGCTCGGCCGCCTGCTTCGCGGCGGTCATTCGTGACCGCGCCTGCTCGGCCTCTCCGCGCACCCCGGAGGGCGGCGCTCCGATCTCGTTCGTCCTCTCGCGCTCGAATGGCGCAGCGGTGGTGCCGTCCGGTTTGCTCGCCGACGGTACGGGGGTCGACGCCGTGACGGACGCAGAAGTCGTCGCCCCCCGCGTCACGGCGTGGGGCCGTTCGGCTTCACTCGGCGTCGCGACCACGGGGTGTGGCGCCTCGTCGTGGACCAGGCCTGAAGGATTTGGTGGCTCTGCCATCGCCTCGGTTCCCGCGGCGCCACGATTCGACACGGCGGCGGGCTTATCGGCGACAGAGCTGCGAGGAGCACTCGGTAGTAACCCATAGAGCGTGACGCCAACGAGTGCTGCGAGCGCAACGCCGGTGCCGATCGCGACACGAGGCAGACGCCAAGCCTCCGCGGCGCCCATCGCCCGAACGCGGTCAGCGTCCGGCGGCTGCGGTCCGATAGGCCGGGCGGGTTCGATCGTTGCTGCGGGTGGTGTCATCGCAGCGGGCGGCTCGGCGACGGAGATGGCCCGCGCGAAGGCCGGGCGGCGAGCACCGGCGTCCGCGCGCTCAGCCTCGCCCGTGAGATCGCGCTGGAGACGCTGGAGCTCTTGACTCATCTGCCCAAGATCGGCGAAGCGGTCGCCGGGCTCCTTCTGCATTCCCCGCGCGATAACGTCTGCCAGCGCGGACGGCAGATTGGGGTCCAGCTCCGTCAGCCGCGGGGGTGTCGACGTCCGGAGCTGCTCGAGAATCTGCAGTGGATCGTCACCCGAGAACGGTGGGCGCCCACTGAAGAGCTCGTAGGAAACGGCCGCGACCGAAAAGATGTCCGAGCGGCGGTCAGCCTGACCGCGCACCTGCTCAGGAGCCATGTAGCGGATCGTTCCCAAGATCATCCCGGTACGCGTGAGATCCCGTTGAGTCGCGGCCCCGGCGAGCTGCGCGATTCCGAAGTCGAGGATCTTCACGCGACCGGTGGGCAGCAGCAGAATGTTTGCGGGCTTCACGTCGCGATGCACGACGCCTTTCTGATGGGCAAAGTGCAGCCCGTCGCAGAGCTGCCGCACGATGTCGAGCTTCTCCTCCAGGCTCAACTCCTCCTGCCTCGCGATAACCCGCCGCAACTCCTCACCCTCGAGCAACTCCATGACGATGAACAGGCGCCCATCGTCCTCTCCCATGTCGTGGACGATGACGATGTTCGGATGAGTGATCCGTGCGCAGGCCTGGGCTTCGCGGAAGAAGCGCGACCGCAGCTCGGGCGTGACCTCGAGGTCCGAGATGACCTTGAGCGCGACTGAGCGCTCCAGGATCGGATCTCGAGCCCTGAAGATCGTGCCCATGCCACCGCGCCCGATCTGATCGAGCACTTCGTATTTCCCGATCTTTTGAGCCATCCGACTCTCAGTCGCCCTCGCTACGCGCGAGCGATCGGCATCGCCACGATTCGTGAATACACACACCGCAAGAGATCGGGCAGAGTGTAGTCCAGCGGACTCCTCGCGATGCAAGACTTCCGGGTCGCTGGAAGCGTCGAGTACGCTTGCGGCGTGCAAGCGCGGCGGTCGCTCGGGCGCGCGATCAGAACCGAACGGAGATGCCGTACAGGAAGTCGTGTCCGGTGAGCTCGGAATCCGAGAAGGGCCGGTCGCCGTGCGAGAGGCTGTCGCGACCGAACTGCATGAACCGATAGCTGCCGAAGAGCTCCGCGTTGTGCGCGAACCGCCACGACAGCCCCGCCCCCCAGCTGAGACCGAGCGCCATCGATCCGTCACTCCTGCCCCCGGGCTGGCCCGGCCGCGACACGCCTTCGGCGCCGGAGACGAGCAGGGTCGGTCCGAAGGAGAGATACGGCGCCAGCGAGCCCAAGGTAGCGGTTCCCGACGGCGCGGACGACGGCCAGCGGAGCTTGAGGTCGAAGGACGTCGCCGTGCCGAGCAGATCCGAATCGATGAGCCGATACGGCACGTTACTGATCGCCGGGTCTTCGGTTCCGATAGAGGGCTTGGTCCCCAGGGTGGAGACGCGGAAGCGCGAGGTATCGACCCCGAGCGAGAAGGGCTGAGAGCCGTCGAGCCACCGATCGAGCTCCGGCGACTGCGCGTCACCGGGCACCGGGCTCACCGCGAGGGCGACCAGTGCCAGAACGATCGCCGGAGACCAGCGATGCCGCTTGACCACAGACTGAGATCCTACCAGTCTCGAGACACCGGCGCGAGCGGTCGCCCACCCCCCGCCGCCCGCGCGTCGCGCGGGCGCGGAATCCGTCCCTAGGCCGAGGCGCGCTTCTCGAAGACCAGCGGCTGATCCCGGTCGTGACGCCCCTCGCGGAAGAGCTCGGGAGCGTTCGGGAGCTCGTAGTAGATCTCGAGATAGTTGCCGTCGGGATCGTGAAAATAGATGCTCTTCTGGCTCACGTGATCCACGGCGCGGACGATCGGGATCTGGTGCTCCTGCAGGGTGAAATACGCGTCCGCCAGCGCCGATTCGCTTCCGACGTGGAACGCGACGTGGTGAACGCCGACGCCGCCCGGCACCGGGCGCAGCGCGGTCGCCGGATCCTGCACCGGGAAGAGGTCCACGGTGTGCCCCTGCCCCTCGAGCGCCATGAAGACGCCGCCGTGCTCAGGGTCTTCCTCGACGACTTTGAGCCCGAGAATCGTCGAGTAAAAGGCCCGCGACCGCTCCACGTCGCGCACCCGTAGCAGCACATGGCCGATCCCGTTGAGTCGAATCATCGTCCCCTCCTAATTGCCCGCGCGCCCACTACAGGCAAACCTCGGCCTTGAATCGCTCGAGCATCCGCACGTGGTCGGCGGGAGTCTTGAGCCCGAGCCCCACCGTGTGAACGCTCAGGTGCGTGATCCCGCGCATGTCGCGCCAGGCGGCGATCTCTTTCGCCCATTCGGCTGGCGGAACCTGCGCCAGGGTAAAACGTCCCTCGATGCCGAACGCCGCCGGTGCGCGGCCGGCCTCCTTGACGTACCCGTGGACCCGGTCGACGACGGCCTGCGCCGCGAGCCCCGGACGGAAGTGCGGCATCCAGCCGTCGGCGACGCGCGCCGCCCGGCGAACGACCACGTCGCTCTCGCCGCCCATCCAGATCGGGATCGGCCGCTGCACCGGAAGCGGATTGATGCCCGCGTCGGGAATGCTGTGCCACTGGCCCTGTCGGCGCACGAGATCGCTCGTCCAGAGCGCGCGCATGATCTCGATCTGCTCCTCGATGCGCTTGCCCCGAGTCTTGAAGCTCTCGCCGAGCGCTTCGAACTCGACCGCGTTCCATCCGACGGCGACGCCGAGACGAAGCCGCCCGCGCGAGAGCACGTCAGCCGTGGCCGCCTGCTTGGCGACGAGCGCGGCCTGGCGCTGCGGCAGGATCAGGATGCCGGTCACGAGCTCGAGGCGGCGGGTGGCGGCCGCCAGGAAGCCGAACAGCACGAGCGGCTCGTGAAACGCGTGCCGATAGGTGTACGGCCCTTTCCAGCCGCCCGGGCGGTCGGGATTGGCCCCGAGGACGTGGTCGAACACCAGCGCATGCGTGTAGCCCATCTCCTCGACCGCCTGCGCCCAGTCGCGAATCGCATCCGGATCCTGCCCGATCTCGACCTGGGGAAACACGACGCCGATCTTCATCGCGGCCTCCGAGCGCCCGGACGCCTCATGCGGTCTTGCGGCCGGCGAGTTCCGCGGGGCCGGGCGGGTCGAGGCTAGCGGGGCGCGCGGTCCCGGTCAAGCCGAAGAATCCCGGCGCATGGCCCAGAGGGCTCCGGCCTGGAGAACCAGCGCGATCGCGCTGGCCGCGGCGAACGCCGGTGCGATGCCGGCCCGCTCGATCAACAGAGCGAGCGCGAAGAAGAAGCCGGCAAAGGCGAAGAGCCCGAGCAACAACCCGCGCAGCACGCGAACGGCGGGCCCCGGCCCCTCGAGGTGGTGCGCGAATCCCGAGAGGATCGCGCCGTAGAGCGGGTACGTCGCCAGCAGGCCCGTGAGCGATGGCCCGAGCGCGGTCGCGAGCCCGGTCAGCACCAGGACGATCGCCGTCGTCACGACGACTCTGGCCGGGATGTCCCACGCGGGTCTCTGCGCCGGGCGCGGGCTGGCGGCATCTCTCGGCATGAACCGCAGCGCCACGACGAGCGTGCCGACCACGAGCGCCAGGAGCGGCATCAGCGCCACGGTCACGAGCTGCAGCGCCACGCTGGCGAGCCCGAACGCCAGGCTCCCGGCCACGAGCGGCACCGTCCAGTGATGCCCGCGTGCCCAGCGGCCGTAGAGGACACAGAACGCGGCCTGAGCCGCGGCGCCTGTCATCGAGCCGGCCGCGGCGCCCGCGGCAAACGCCACGCCGTGGTCGAGCGCCAGGAAGAAGGCGACGGGACCCGACGTGAGCGGAAATCCCACGAGCCAGCCGCTGACGCCCGGTCCCCAGCGACGCCCAGCCAAGCTGACCGCGCCGATCAACGAGGGAGTGAGCACGAGCTTCAGCGCCAGACCGTCCACGCTCCGGAGCTTATCGCGGTGCGGCCGGACGCGTGCGCTCCGAAGCGGGCGAAACGCTACGGGAGCTTCGCGACGGGCGAGGCCGCCTGGGCGCGCGGCACGGTGAAATAGAACGTCGCGCCGCGGCCTTCTTCCGACTCGCAGCCGACGTGGCCGCCAATCTGCTCGACGATCAGCCGGACCAGATAGAGGCCGAGGCCCGTCCCGTCGG